>JBBIKM010000066.1:0-1280 GCA_037445455.1 bacterium
GTCAAAGTTCCTTAACAAAGGCCTTTTTTGTGTCCAGAAAATGGGGTGCACTACACCCTTTCAATCCCACCACGACCATCGCGTTCACACTCTTGAGGTCGGCGTTCGTTACCGTCAAGATTCTCACGATTCGAGGAGAAGAGATCGCCACGCTGGTTTCGGAAAAACTGCCGGCGGGCAAGCACCAGCGCGTGTGGGAGGCGAAGGGCTTGGCGAGCGGGGTGTATTTGTATCGGTTGGAAGCGGGAGACCCTGCGGCAAGCTCAGGGCGGCGTTTTGTGCAGACGAAGAAACTCATCTTGCTGCGATAGTTTCACATCACCCCGACAACGGCACTGTGTGAGCTTCGGTAATGCAGCAGCAACCCATGTGATGGTAAGCTTTTTGTCTTTGACTTGTTGCAGTGGGTAGGTTCGGGTGGCAATCAAAGTGGCTGCTGCTGCTTCGCGGGCGTCAATGATTATCGTCAACAGCAACAGCGATGTTTGATGATGTGGTACTTTTTCCTTCCCGAAATGCCGGTGCACTCGAGTTTCCTGAAACGAGCTGAAATGAGGCTTATGAATGAAATCTTAAAAATAAGAAATTTTATGCAAGTTTTCTCATATCTGCAAAAACTCATCGCTGATGGGCCGCCACGCCGTTGATAAATCCTTGAGAAACCTGCATGCCGAAGCCAAATCTATCGGCACAGCGCTTGCGATTAAAATTTGGCTGGCCTGTGACGGCGATCTGGCGTTACGATCGGCTAGCATCAAACCTTGGGAATCACACCAGAGTAAGCGAAAAACAAGATTCTAAACACGAGCCCGTAACGGGTTTGTGCATGTTGAGAGAATCTGCATAGCACGCAACCTATCCATGATGAATAGACTTGGCCAGAGATGAGCCACGTGACCGTGTCTTGCTTCGATACCAATCACGATGGCTGGAATCAGTTTCCGGTATTTCTCTTTGTTGTCTAACTCCACGGAGGTGTACCATGAAGAGTCTGAGTGTGCTTCTGCTTGTTTTCTTGGTTGCAGCTTTTGTCAGTTGCAACAAGACACCAAATCCGGTATCACCCAACACGGGTGAGCCAACAGTTCAAACCGTGCCGGCCGATAATCTTCCTGCCGAAGCGATTGCGAGAATTCAGCTTCTGAAAGCTGAACGAGAAAAGGCGATAGCAGTTTTCAAACAGAAGCTCGCAAAACGCGGTGAACTGAGGTCGCGTGAAACGGCGGCAAAAATTACTGTCCCAGGGGACTATGACACGATTCAGGAAGCCGTTGATGCGG
>JBBIKM010000066.1:1306-9361 GCA_037445455.1 bacterium
GTACCTACCATGAACACGTTACGATCATGACTAACAGGCTCCGTCTCACCGTCGCTCACAAGAACAGCGTCTACCTGCACGGAAGAATAAACGTGTGGCAGACAACCGGTGTGACGATTGAGGGCTTTCACATCGAGGCAGAGGAATGGGCCGGGATCGATGCCTATTTGAACAGCGATCTCACGATCAAAGACAATGAAGTCTATAATTGTCCGGATATGGGGATCTGGCTCGACGGCGTCTCCTCCAGCTTGGTAAAAGACAACAAGGTGCATGACAACTACTATGGTATTCGCCTGGGCGGTGGCTGCAGCGCGGTTTACGTGAAACTGAACAGCGCATGGGATAATGTCTTTGGCATCTACTGCAGCCACAGCGACAATAACGGCTTCAAAGACAACACCTGCACCAGCAATGATATTTGTGGGATGCAGGTATATGCCTCGAATCGGAACCAGGGAGCGGATAACACATGCAATCATAACGGCGAAACCGGCATGGATTTCAATGTCGCCGATCGCAATACCTTCAAGGATACGGAAGCGAGTGCGAATGGAATCTGTGGCGTGTATTTCTCCACTACCGCGGATAACAACACCCTGACCGATCTTCTGGCCTGTGATAATGGTGAAGCGCCGTTTCTCGACGACGGAACCGGGAATACCGTCAGCCTTGAGCCGTGCGACTAGTACAG
Source organism: bacterium (assembly GCA_037445455.1). Taxonomy (GTDB): domain Bacteria; phylum Zhuqueibacterota; class Zhuqueibacteria; order Zhuqueibacterales; family Zhuqueibacteraceae; genus Coneutiohabitans. The sequence goes on from JBBIKM010000066.1 coordinate 2,001, forward strand.
GTCATCTTGCCGTGACAAGCTGAATCAGGCAGTTGGGGGCTAAGATTGTGTCCTGCCTCAGCGCTTATTTGAGTTTTAGGATTCTTGGACGAGGCGGTTGCAAGGGTCAATTGATCGTCAACTGAATGCCAATCTGGCCCTGTCCATTCGGGCGTTTGACGAAGGTGTGCTCCGCTGTGGCCAAAATCAAGGCCGCCCAGCGGCGCGCTTTGCGCGGCCTTGATTTTGGTCCTCGCATCGCATGCTGGTCGTCAACGCCCGCGTGGACGAAGGGGCCTGCTGCATCTCCTGCGCCGCTGAGCGTTTCGAGTTGCCATTTGCCTTGTGCTGATTTGTAGCGAAAGGTGACCTGGCCATTCCCGAACTTCACCGGGCGCTTGTTGCTTAGAGCAATGCGGAAGACATAGGGGGCGAGATTTTAGAGCGCTGGGGTAATATGAGATCTCGCTGCATGCAAAGTCAAGTTGGGCAGCGCAAACTGCTTGATTGCGGAAGCGAGTATCGCTGCAGAGTCCGATGCAGGAAAACTGCACACGGGGATTGGGGTAGCAGCCGACAATACTGCAATCTAGCGGATGAGAGTCCCGCCATGTCAACTGCCCGATTCGACATGGTGAGAGAGAATTTACAGAAGAAGTTGCACATGGCGCCCTAAAAATCCATGCCAACAGGTAAAGGCGCGGATTGAATACCCATAGCCGCGTGCACAGAACCAGCTTAATTCAATCCGATTTCATCCGGCATTGAGTCAGGCATGTATTGAGCGCCGTGGGGGAAGGAAGGTTGGTGATTCCACCGACTACTCCCCCGCTCAACACCGCATAAAATCCCTAGCTAAAGGAGATATTGAAATGAACAGGCTAACTTTTTACCTAGTAGTTTCTCTAATAATAATCTCTCTTGCAGACAATTCCACAGCCCAAGACACAAGCATGAGAGACAAGAGAGACTTCGGATTTGGCCTTGGCCTTGGTTTCGGCAGCATGTCGGTAGGTGATAATACAAACTCGAATTTTAGCCTAAGCTTAAATGGGCGGATAGGCGACCACTTTCTTCTAATGGCTGAGATTAATCCTCTACGTGTTAGAAGTCCGGAAATGGATGAATCTTTTAATGCGTTTAACGTTGTTCTATCACCGAGCTTTGGCAAAACTTTCAGATTGCAGCCAGGTTTAGGTCTACAATTCAGAACATGGTCAGGCAGTAAGAAAGTTGAAAATAGTGACATCGGCCCAGTAGTCTGCATTGATGCTGGTTATGAATTTCAAAGGTCTGATAAATATTCTTTGGTGATAGAATTCGTTTTTCGCAATTCGCTGATTGAAATCGAAGGTAGCGTAACATCAAAGTTTATTGGATTACAGATTGTTGCTTTGAGGAAAAGATAACAAATGTTTGGCCCGATTCTCCACGGGATGCTGCCGCGTACCGTGATTTCAGAAATTTCAAATAAGTCTTGGCGGCAGCAGTCGCGAAAATCATGTTAGGCCCATCTTGGGCAACCGAGAGAAGAAACAATAAATGCCTACTCGGAACTGGATAGTCGGGGTTTTTGTCTGCGGATTAATGCCGTCGACTATGAATGCACAACGACTTGACCCATGGGTATTTCGTGCAGAGATAGGGAGGTATGAAATTCATGAAGCGCCACCATCCGGCGGAGATGCACCTCACGGGTTGGCGGCTGGTGCACACATCTCCCGTCGGTGGCTGAAACATTTGCTGCTAGGGCTTGGGATAGCACACGGGTTTGGAACTGACAATTACACTGCGTTCGAGTCGGGAGTTGAGGTGCAATTTGTGCCCAATAAACCAATAAGTATCTTTTTAGGTGTTGGTGCAGGGCTTATGGAAGAAGAGAACTTCTCAACACTTTCTGGCCCTTATTATGCGAGCTTTGGATTAGAAGTAAGGGTTGCAGTTGCGAATCGCATTCGAGGCATGATACAGCGCGGTTCGCACATCAATTTCGGCGATCCCGGCACGTTTCGTGGCCCTCATCTACTGAGTGTGGGCTGGGTGCGTGAATTCTAATCTGTAATCATGTCGTCATATCATACTTGGCTGCGACAGAGATCGTGTCATTTTTCCTGAAAAGGTGCAATTGGCGTAGGGCTGAGCGTTCAAAATCCCAAAACCCGCAGGCAAACGTTTCTGTCATGGCTACTTGATTTCCGCAGAATTGGTACTATCTTGTAGACATGTACATTCGAACCATTACGCGCAAGAACAAGGACGGCTCACAAGCCACTTATGTCCAACTCGCGCATAACGAACGCGATGCCACCACCGGCCATGCCAAGGCGACGGTGCTGTACAATTTTTGGACGCCCGGAAAACCTGGATGTCGAACAGCTCAAACGACCCGTCAAGAGCATTTCGCGTTTTCTGCCGCCCGATGACGCCCTTAAATCCCAAGTGCTGTTGAAACAGCAGGGGCGCAGCCTCAAATGGAACTGGACGCGTTCTTTCGGTGGCGGTTACCTGCTCGCCGCACTGTGGCAACAGCTTCATTTGCGTGAGCTGCTGGAAAAGCGTGTCACCCAGCGGCAGTTCAAGACGCCGATCAGCGATGCGATCTTTACGATGGTGGCAAATCGCTGCTTGGCGCGCTCGAGCAAGAAGTGTATCGGGCGGTGGCGAATTTGTTGAACCTCGAGGTGGATTTGATTCTGTATGATACCACCAGCAGCTACTTTGAAGCCGAACTCGAATCGACGCTCAAGAAGCATGGCTATTCCAAAGATAAACGCGGTGATGTGCCGCAGGTGGTGATTGGCCTGGCGGTTACGCGGCATGGTATACCGGTGAAGCACTGTTTTTTCCCGGCAGCACCATGGACATGTCAACCATCAAGCAAGAGAAGAGAAGAACGATCTTAACCTCGTGGCATTTGAGTCTTGTAATTTTGGTGCATGATGAAGGCATAACCTCGGCTTCGAATTTGCGGTACTTGCAACGTGGCGGCGGCCATTACATTGTTGGCTGCAAGTTACCCAGCGACAAAGCTTGCGCTGAGTCGACGCAACCTTCAGGGATATTAGTCTAACCTCTGGAGGTAGAACGGCAGAAACATGAGCAAGATATCCAGTTCAGCCGGAAATCTCACCCTGCTGATCGCCAGCACCAGCCTGTGTTTCCTGATCCTGGAAATCGCCTGCAGGGTCTTCCCCTGGGCCGGGTATGACGAGCATCAGATCAACAACCCCTACCACTACATCGAACGTATCGGACGAGTGCCTGCCTTTTCGCCTCACAGCACCTATGCGGAGCGGGTGCCCCTGCGCTTCGATCACCATTCTTATTACGCGCGGACCAAGGGCCTCGTCTCCTTTTACACAAATCAGTTCGGTGCACGCTGGATGGCACCGGCTGATCAGCCGTTGGCAGAATCTCGCATACTTGTCTTGGGAGATTCTTTCACCTATGGCCACGGCTTACATTATGAAGACACCTACGTCTTCCGGCTGCAACAGAAGTTCGAAGAAAAATCCATTCGCTTGAGCTTCATCAACTTCGCCAAGCGCGGCGCGGATGCCGAAGAAGTCCTTGCCATCTACCGGAGATTCAATGATACCGTTCCGCACAACGCCGTGCTCTATGGTCTTCACCTCAATGATTTGCTGAGGTTCCCCACGGGCTACGTCATTACCAATCCGCTGGCTTTGCCGTGGCTCGTGGAAAGATCCAAGGCGGTTGACTTCATCGTCAAGAGAATTCACCGGCGGTTCATCAGACAATACTGTCTTGCGTACCTGACGGATTCTGTCCGACTTACCGAGACTCATTTCTCTCGCAAGTTGCGGGCGCTGGTCACACTAAACGAAGAGGCGCACAGCCATGGCGTTCGGCTCTATGTCGCAGTATTGCCCATTCTGGTTGATCTGAACAGAGAAACCTTCGCCCCACTCTACGCCGGCATTCGACAGGCTCTTGATGCTCATCGGGTCGAGTACATTGACCTGACAGCCTGCCTAAATGACTTTGCCGATCGTGAGGTTTGGATTCTGCCTTTTGACCAGCATCCCAATCACGTGGCGAATGAGATATTTGCGGACAGACTGTTCGATGAATTTCGCCACAGAGGAATTCCTGCAACGCCTGCCGGAAAAAATGAGACGGGCGAGAAGCAGCAAGCTGGCGCGGCGCGGGAAGAGTCACTCGGATATCCCAGAATCTATTTTCATCAATAGGAAATTTTATGCCACCATTCCCAGATTTGCCAAAGTGGGCGGCTGATTGGCAGTCACGCTGCTGATAACGTCTTGAGAAACCTGCGTGCGCGATTTCAAGCAGACGGCATGTCGCTTGCTGTTGAATATTCATTGGCTCATGACGGTAGCTTGCCGTCAAAGTGGGCCACGACCAAATCTTGGGGAGCACACCGGAAAATCATCGAAAACTAGCAGTAGAAATTACCGCCGAGCCAGTGGCAGGTTTGGGCAGGCTCGCAACGGCAGTCACGCACTCGCGTTGCCTGCCACCATTTTCTTTCCCGCCTACCCAATCTGGCCTGGCTGCAGGCTTGTCCCGGCTTTTCACACCAATATCGCTCTCCCACCAGGAGGGAGCCTGCAATGAACCTCATGCAACGACGAGAGGGAATCTGGCGGTGGCTTTGCTTGCTTCCTGCCGTCACGATGCCCGGTTGCACCGTTATCGGTTTGACCATCGGCCTGACGAGTGATGCGCATCGGCCCAAGGCAATGACTATCCCCGGCTGGAAAGTCGATTCCCTCCGCGCCGACGACAAGATTGAAATCCTGTTCAAGGATGGCACCACACTGAGCTGCAATCATTTTGTCGTGGAACCTCTCCCGCTCTATCAATACGCAAAACTGCATGCCGAAGCCCAAACACGGCTGCCCTTTGAGCTCAGTTTTCCGAATCTGGGAGATACACTGATCATGTCATTTGCCTCTTTCATCCCGCAAGCGCCGGAAATGATCGTGGCTGGGCAGTTGTCGGAATTCGATGTTGACCTGATCCGATTCACCACGAACGAACATGGCGCGGTGACCACGAAAGCCAGGCGCCTCAGCGAATTGCTCCGCCTGCGCGACCCAAAAGGACACGAGCTCAGCGGCGAGATGATCAGAGATCTGGTCGACCAGGGCAAGATTCCGGTGCGTGCGGGCCTGACCCTCGTCGAGCAGAGCAGGCAGAGAATGGTGGCGGCCAATCAGATTCAGCAAATCCGGCAGTCTGCTCCCTCCAGAAACGGCGCCTTCATCGGTCTTGTTGTCGGGGCGTGCCTGGACGCGATGGTCATCCTGGCGATCTCGTCCGCGAGTTTTGGAGGAATCTGAAGATCGAGACTTGAGCAGCAGGTCTCCTGGTGCTGTTGGAGAGTTTCGACCGTGGGGAATATGCTTCCGATTCCCCGCCGTAGCTCTGCCACTCTTCGTGCCACCCAACACCTGCCGTCAGGCAGCGAATGAAATTCTTGCGATCGTATGGAGGTCACCATGAGTACCGAAAAACGGCAGTGCCCAAGCTGGAGGCCATTCTGCCTTCTGCTTGCTGTCGCACTGTGCGGCTGCAGCATTATTGGCTTGACGATCGGCGCCTTGAGCGACGCGCGTCAGCCCAAAGCAATGACAGTTCCGGGCTGGAAAGTGGACACCCTGAAAGTCGGTGCCAAGGTTGAAGTTCTGCACAGGGATGGCAGCACGGTGAGCGGCAAGTTTACGGGCGTTAAGCCAATGCCATTCAGCGAGTATGTCAGCCTGCATACCAAGGCACAAACGCAACTACCTGAAGGGATACACGTGCCCAACCTGGCAGATACAGTTTTTATGACTTTCATCGCGCGCCAGCCGCAAGAGCCTGAAGTGGTTGTCACCGGCCAACTGGCTGGATTCGAGCAGGACTCTGTGCGCATCGGTCAACAAGTGGCTGGCAAGGCAAGAATCCTTGCGTGGCCACTCAGCGAACTGATGCGCATGAGCAACCGCAGCGGCGATGATGTCACAGGAGAGACGGTCAGGAGTCTGATCAACGACGGCAAGATACCAGTGCGATCCGCCCTCGCTCTTTCAGAAAAAAGGGAGAAAAGGCTGATTGCCGCCAATCAAGTCCAAGAGATTCACGTCTTGCCCGCGAAGAAATCGGGCGCACTTACCGGCTTTCTGCTGGGCGCGGTGATCGACGCCACGGTTCTCATCGCTGCGGCGTCAGCGGATTATGGAGGAGGCCTTAGCAGCAACGAGAGCGGCAGCATGTCCTGCCCTTTTGTTTACAGTTTCGACGGCAAGCAATACGTGCTTGATTCCGAAACCTTTGGTGGTGCCATCTTTCGCGCGGCGCAACGTACCGATCTCGACAATCTCGACCATTTGACTGAAGTGAACGGCAGCTACCGCATTAAGATCACCAACGAACTGCCGGAGACGCAATTCGTTGATGACCTCAGGCTGCTGGTGGTAGATCATCCGCGCGACACGCGGGTTGTGCCGTCATTCTCCGGAATGATTTACACCCTCAGCGCGGTGCAGCCGCCCAACACGGCAACGAGCCTGCGCGGAAATGAAGTGCGAACGCTGATCGCAGCCAAAGATGACCGTGTTTGGGTGAGCAATCCTTTTGGTCGAGATCCCGAGGATAAATCCGAAGTGAGAGACGGCTTGCTGCTGGAGTTTCCACGTCCCGCCGGAACGAACTCCGCCAAGCTCTGCTGCAACCTGCAAAACACACTCTGGGCTTCGTATCTGCAGGGCCAGCTTTTGGCGTTGCATGGCCGTGAATTGCCGGATTGGTATGCGCTGATGAACAGTTCGCCGCAGGCACGCTTCGCGCTGTTCCAAGCCATGGTACGAGAGGGCATGCTGCGCGTGCAGGTGTGGAATGGCCAAAACTGGCAAGAGGCCGGTTTCTTCTGGGAAGTCGGCCCGAGTGTGCCGAAAGATCAAGTGCTCTGGCTCGATCTCAGCAACATTCCCGGCGAAACACTTCAGGTGAAGCTGGAATCCACCGCCGGCTTTTGGATGATCAACAGCGTTGCGATCGATTATTCCCCCGAAGCGGAGTCAATCGTCACGGAGTTGCCGCCGCAGCAGGCGCGCGATCAGTTGGGGCAAGATCAGCGCGAGATTCTGACGAATAACGATGGCCGCTACTACGTGATGCCCGCCGTAGAAGATTGGGCCGAACTTGTGTTTGCTGCACCGCCAGCGCGACCTGGGTATCAGCGGTCGCTTCTGCTCAAAAGCTCAGGCTATTATGAAATTCATGTGACCGCCGCAGGCGAGCCGCAGCGCGAGTTGGTGGCGCAGTTGATGGCTGAGCCGGGCGCGTATGGGCAATACACGTTGCGCTTGCTCAATCAGCACCTCGCCGAATTGCTGACCAAAGTGGAGTAG
>JBBIKM010000066.1:9371-9681 GCA_037445455.1 bacterium
TCCACGGATTGTCATCACCGGCATGGGGGCCGTCTCTGCCGCGGGCGTGGGTCTTGAGGCGCTGCTGCATGCTCTGCAAGAGGGCCGCTCCTGTGTCGGGCCAATCGACGCGCTCGCCCGTTCTGACTTGCCCTGTCGGTTTGGCGCAGCCGCCACCTCCTTTGCCCCGCAGGATTTTCTTGGCGGCCGGGAGATCAAACGCCTGGATCGTTCGGCGCAACTGTTTGTGGCCGCCGGTCAAATGGCGCTCGCCGCCAGCAACCTGCTCAACGGCAAGGTCGATTTGTCACGCCTCGGCGTTTTTGAAGGG
>JBBIKM010000066.1:9691-26925 GCA_037445455.1 bacterium
ACTTCTTTGGGGGGATTGTCGCGGACGCTGGCCGAGCATGAAGTCCTGCTGGCCAAGGGCGCGCGGGCGGTGAACCCGCATTTGCTGAGCGCGGCGATGACGGGGGCGGGCGGCAGCATGCTTTCGCTCTTGCATCATCTCCACGGCCCGGTGATGGCGTTCTCCAACGGCAGCGTGTCTTCCGCCTGTGCCGTGGCCGCGGGCGTGCAGCAGCTTTGCTTGCATGAAATCGACGCGGCCGTGGTTGGCGGCGGCGAGGCGCCACTCAGTTTTCCCGTCATGGCGCTCTTTTGCCGTGCCGGCATGCTCTCGACGCGCAATGATGCACCGGAAGCCGCATGCCGGCCTTTTGATGCAACCAGAGATGGCGCGGTGCTGGGCGAAGGCGGCGCGGCGCTGATTCTGGAGCGGCTCGAATCGGCCCGCCGCCGTGACGCCAAGATCTACGGGGAAGTCTTGGCCGTGGCATTCACCAGCGAGGCCTACAGTCTGGTTGCGCCGGCCCCCGATGCCGGAGAGCAAGCCCGCGCGCTGCGCCTGGCGCTTTCACAAGCAGCGCTGCGGCCAAATCAAATCGGCTGCATCGCGGCGCATGGCACTTCAACGCCCTTGAACGATCGCCTGGAAACGCGCGCGATCAAGCAGGCTTGCGGAGAGCAAGCCGGCAAAATTCCCATTACTGCGATCAAATCCATGCTGGGGCATACCCTGGGCGCCTGTGCCGCCCTCGAGACGGTGGCAGCGCTGCTGGCCATGCAGCACGGCTTCGTTCCGCCAACCATCAATCTCACCACACCTGATCCCGAATGTGATCTGGATTATGTTCCTCAGCGCGGGCGGCAACAGCCGGTTGATGTGGCAGTGGTGAAAAACGCGAGCTTCGGCGGCAAGAATAGCGCAATGATCCTGCGCAACTGGCACGCAGCGGATTCCGTTCGGATCAGATGAAATGCTTTTGCAACGGTATTCAATACACAACGGAGGTAGACCATGCGACATTCTTTGTCTGTAACCTCATGCGCGCTGGTGGCGGCATTCCTGCTGGCGTCGCTGCCCGCTGCCACCCAGGCGCAATCCCTGTGGCTGAATTGGCGCCCGGACAAAACGCTTACGCTCGAGATTCTCAAACCGGATTTCGACGGTGAGGACAACAGCACCTTCACGACTTCAGTACTCTTTCTCGCGCTGCGCCAGCCAATTGGAGACCGAGCCATGCTCGTGGCAGAGCTGCCTTTTGCGCATGCCGGCTGGGACTCCAGATTTGGCGGGGACGAATCCGACAACACCCTTGGCAATCCGTATGCCGGATTCGAAATCTACAACCAAAACGCCAGCTTCATTGCGGAAGTGGGCCTGCGGGTGCCCGTGGCCGATGAGGAGAAATCCGCGACTTATGTGGGTTTGCTCACCGAGATCACCGAGCGCTATGACGCGTTTGCGCCGAAATTTCTTCCGCTGACCGCGTTCATGAACTATCGCTATCAAGCGCCGACCGGCTTCGTGCTGCGCCTGCGCGGTGGACCGGCGTTTTGGATCAACACGGACAAAGACCGCTACGAGGACGGCACGGAATTCTTTCTGAACTACAGCGCGCAAGTAGGATATGAGTCCAACCGGTTCGATCTGCTCGGCGGCTTCTCCGGCCGTGCGTTGGTGAGTGAAGAAGATCTCGATGCCCGCGAGCGGACGGTGCATCAATTGGGCTTGGCCGCCACCGTGACGTTGGGAAGTGTGCGCCCCGGCATGCAAGTCCGGATTCCGCTGGACGAGGATGTGACCGAGATGCTCGATGCGGTGTTTGGCTTGCATTTCGGAATTGTGCTGCAGTGATCTGCCATCAACCAGCAGGCCACCCTGCCGCCAAACAGGACGGCCTGCTGGCGAACTGCAGCAATCAGGTCACGCTCTACCTTCTGCTGCCCAATTGGGTGGAATGTGAGATCATGTGGGGTGAATTGGTACTGTATTTCACAGTCATACTCGCTGAGAATCCCGCACACGATCCCGCTCGAACTTCCTTCCAGTCATTCCCCAGCGCGCCTCCGGCGTGAGGCGCGCTTGATCACCTTGACCTGCGCAGCGCATCGCGCCCACCCTTTCTGCCGCGATGACTGCAACGTTTTGTGCCGCAAAACGGGCCTGGCGGAGCCGGCTTGTGCTCAAAACATTACGCTCTGGAATGCCTCTTGGGGTGGGATTTTTCGAGGCGCGCGGCGCCTCCCCTCCGGTAAGCCGTTACGCAGAATCAGTTTACTCGCCGGCGCAGCGTGCCGGGTTTCGGCTGGCACTGCCCTTGCCTTAAGGCAGCGCAAAACGACTCCGCTCCGCGAAAAAACATGTGAAAACGGTCAGATGATTATGCGTTTCTTTTGCCTGTTCTAATGTGAGGGAGCCAGCATGCTCTTCAATTCATGGCAATTTCTGGTTTTTTTCCCGCTGGTGGTGGCGGCTTACTTCCTGCTGCCGCACCGGTTGCGCTGGATGCTGCTGCTCGGCGCCAGCTACTATTTCTACATGTGCTGGAAGCCGGAGTACGCCCTGCTGCTGATGTTCTCGACCGTGATCGATTATTACGCCGGCCTGCAAATGGGGAAAGCGACGAGCGCGCGCAAGCGAAAACTTTATTTGGGCGTGAGCTTGAGCTCGAACCTCGGCATTCTGTTCCTGTTCAAATACTTCAATTTTCTCAATGCCTCGGCACGAGCGGTGTTCGATCAATTCAACCTCTGTTACAATGTCCCGATGTTCGAGCTGTTGCTGCCGGTGGGCATTTCCTTCTACACCTTCCAGACCCTGAGCTATTCCATCGACGTTTACCGCGGGCGCCTCGCCCCGGAAAAGCACCTGGGCATGTTTGCGCTGTATGTGACTTTCTTTCCTCAGCTCGTTGCCGGCCCGATTGAGCGCTGCACCAATCTGTTGCCGCAGTTCCACCGGGTGCACGGCGTTGATCGCCAGCGCATGCTCGACGGCTTGAAGCTCATGCTGTGGGGTTTCTTCAAGAAAATCGTGATCGCCGACCGCCTGGCGGTCTACGTGAACCAGGCCTACAACAATCCCGCCGGGGCAAGCGGTGCCGACTTGCTCGTTGCCACCTATTTCTTCGCCTTTCAAATTTATTGTGACTTTTCAGGCTATTCCGACATCGCCATCGGCGCCGCCAGAGTGATGGGGTTCGAGCTGATGGAAAATTTCCGGCGGCCCTACCTGTCCCAATCGATTGCCGAATTTTGGCAAAGATGGCACATCTCCCTGTCGACCTGGTTCAAAGACTACCTCTACATCCCGCTGGGCGGAAATCGTGTCGCGCAATGGCGCTGGCTCTGCAATCTTTTCATTGTCTTTCTCGTCAGCGGGCTGTGGCACGGCGCCAACTGGACCTTCGTGGTGTGGGGCGCACTGCACGGTTTCTATCTGGTCTTTTCGATATGGACCGACAATGCCCGCCGCTGGCTGTGGCAGGTCGCGCGTCTCGACCGGCTTGCCGGTGTCGTGCGTGTCACGCGCATACTGCTGACGTTTCACTTGGTGCTCTTTGCCTGGATCTTTTTCCGCGCCAACCATCTCGCCGATGCCTTCTTGATCATCACCAAAATCGTGCCGGCGGTGGCCGGGGTATTCCGCTTCGGCCTGGTGCCGGTGGTCAGCCTGATCGAGACGCGCGCCTTGTTGCTGATGCTGGTGCTGATCGCCGGCATGAGTCTTTACGAGCGCTATCAGAGCGCACGGGGCGCCCGGCTCGGTCATCGCTATGCCCGCGTGGCCTTTGCCTCGGTGTTGTTCTGGGTGATCCTGGTCTGGGGCGCATTCAACAATCAACAGTTCATTTACTTTCAATTCTAGTTGCCGGCGATGAAGACCTTCCGACAGTTTGTGCTCATTTTCGCGATCTTTTTCGCGAGCGGCGAGGCCGTGGTCCGGCTGGACAGGCAGTTCCTGTTTTTCCACGGCAGCCAGTTCGTTGAAATCTCCAACGACGCCCGGCGCAGCGTCGAGCTCGAGGCCGTCGAACACGGCCGGCTCACCATCTCGGCGAACGACTTGCGCATCATGGTTCTGGGCGATTCGAAATTCTATGGCCCGGGGGTGGAATTCGACAAGATCTTTTCCCAGCAGCTCAAGGCCATGCTGGCCCAGGACAACCGCCTGCGCCACGACAAGGTTTTGGTGCTCGATCTCAGCCGGGGTGGCTACAATACGCTGATGAACCGGTTGACGTATTTCGAATACGTCGACCAATTCAAGCCGCAAGTCGTCATCCTGGGCAACAACTACGAAGACGTCTACGGCAACCAGGATGTACCCGAGGCCATCAGCAATTCCCACCTGAGCCCCCATGAACAAACGAGCAGAGTCTTTGCGCAGCGCCCCACCGACAATATACCGCTGTTTCAGCGCGTGCGGGACCAGCTCTACCACTCCAGCCTGCTGGAATTCATCATGTCGGGGCTGAATCTGGAATTGAAACTGCATGGCGTGATCGTCCCGGGAAGTGTTTTTCATCATCTCATCTACAAATCACACCGCGAGGACTATCCCGGCTGGATCAAGGCGCAAAGGCATCTGCGCGATATGATTGCGGACTGCCGGCAGAGGGGCATTGCTCTGATTGTTTATTCGGTTCCGGAGCTGAACATGCTGGACAACTACGCGCCTTATGAAATGGTGGATCGCAAGCTGGCGGCGTTTTTTGCGACGTACGCCGTGCCGTACATCAGCGGCGTGCAACCGTTTCGCGGCATGACTTCAAACGAGCTGGCCTTGTCCCGCTATGACGGCCATGCCAATGACCGGGGCCACTACCTCATGGCCCGGCAAGTCTACGCCTCGCTCGCGCCCACGCTGCAGCGCGAATATGCGGCGCAGATAAGTCCGGCGGGCTGTCGCTCCGAAGGGTGGCGGAGCTTGGGCAGTGCCCTGCAATGAGCGGCAGATCCCGCAATGGGATTGCCACAAACGAGAGGTTGTTGACAGGCATTTTTCACGAGCAGAGAGCGTACATGAAAAAATCGCATCAAATCATGCTGCTGGCGTTTGTTCTGGCGGGCGCCGGCATGCTCGGTGACGCGCCGATCGCCGCAGCCCAAACGACGAAATGGGTTGATCAAACGAATGGCAACGACAACAATGACGGCAACAGCGAGGCGACCGCGTACGCCTCGCTGCAAGTCGCCCTGGATCATTCCGTGAGCGGCACGGCCGCGGCGCGTTCGTTCATTTATGTGAAGGGCGGCGTCCACGGCGCGGCCGGCCTGACGAATCCGAACGGCACACGCACCGCAATTCTGATTCGCAACCTGGACTACCTGACGATCCAGGCCGTGGCCGGGCATTATCCCACGGTGAAGCCGCGCGCCGCCGGTGTGGTTTCGCTGTCGGCGGTGAATTGCAGGCATCTTACCATCGCCGGCTTGATCTCGGTGCAAACCGGGGCGCAGTCCGATCACTGGCAGATGTTCAATGTCCGGGATCTGACGGTGCGCCACTGCGTCTTCGAGGGCGGCCAGCGCGGCATCAAGTTCTGCACCTCGTTGCGCACGGCCACGCTGGAGCAAAACCTGTTCAGCAACATTACGGCGCTCGACACCGGCGATGCGCTGGAGTTTCTGGAGGCTGCGTGCTCCGGCGTCAGGATTCAGGACAATCTCTTTCATGACAACACCCGCCACATTCGGTTGCAGGCGCAGGCCGGCCAGACCATCGAGGACTTCGTGATCCGGCGCAATTTCATGATCGGGACGCCCGGCGAGGAGGGCATGCGCCTGATCGGCGCCCAAAAGGTGGTGCTGGAAAACAACATCGTGATCTATGCCGCGCAACAGGGCCTGTTCATCGATGCCGGCTGCCGCAATATCACCGTACGCCACAATACCTTCTACCGGAATCGCTTCGAGGCGATTCGCACCGTGACCGCGGCGGCGGACATCGTGATCAAGAACAACATTCTCTACGGCAACGGCACCTACGCGGCGCTGGCGGCGCCGGTTTCCTCCCTGCCGGGCGCAGACTACAACCTGATTTACAACACCGGCAGCGCCACCGAATCCGCCATGCAGCCGGCCGTCACGGCCTTCGGTGCCAACAGCAGGATCGACAGCGATCCGCTGTTTGTCTGCACGATTCGCGGCAAAGAGAACCTCTATTTGCAGGATAACAGTCCGGCGCTGGCCATGGGTGCTGACTTGGGAGTCAGCGAAGATATCGAGCGTTTCGCCCGGCCGCTGCCCCATTCGGCGCGGCCGGACGTGGGCGCCTATGAAAGCCCGCTGCCGCATCCCGCCATTCCCAGAATCGCCGTGACCCCGGGCGCGCATCATTTCGGCGAAATGAAAATCGGCGCGACCAGCGTGCAGACCATCGCCGTTAGCAACCTCGGCAACCGCGATCTGCAGGTCTGGCGGAGCGTGTTGGTCGGCGACAATGCCGCGGAGTTTGCGCTTCTGAGCGGCCACGCGCCGTTCACGCTGGCGCCCGGAGCGTCGCGTGAGCTTGCAGTCAGCTTCACGCCCAAGTCACTGGGCGCGAAGAGTGTCACCCTCGAACTGCATGGCGATGATCCGGAGCATAGCCCGTTTCGGGTGCGCTTGTCCGGCGTTGGCAGTCTGCCCGGCCTGGCCGTACCGGTCGAGCACAACGACAGCGAACCGGTGCCAGCCGGCTTTGCGCTGGAACAAAACTATCCCAATCCCTTTGGCCGAGGGCCGGCCTCGCCGTTTTCCAGGCCGGAGAATTCCCACACCACGATTCGCTTTACCCTGCCCACCACCGGAGAAGTCACGCTGCAGGTTTTCGATGCGCGGGGCGCGTTGGTCACGACGCTGATGGTGGGGAGACTCACTGCCGGCCGCCATGAGATTCTGTGGCACGGCAGAAATCTCCACGGCCAGCCGCTGGCCAGCGGCATGTATTGCTACCGGCTTACTGCCGGCCGTTTTTCACAAACCCGGCAAATGCTGTTGGTGCGCTGACCGTTCGCGGGTCCTGGTGCCCACACTGCCGCTCCCATTCCTGCTCTTGCCCGCTGGGCGCAGTTCGCCCAAGCGGGCAGGAGTTTGAGCAGACGCGGCGCAGCATGCCACCGCCGTGTCAGCAAACTGGAGAGCTGCCATTCAGATCAGAGAGAGTGATCGCGGGGGTGAGTACCACGCCGCCCAAGTCATGCCCGCGCCCGCGGGGTGGATACTTTTTGACGAAGGCAAGGCGCGCCGCGCGCCACAGCAGCAGCCGGCCAGACGACCTCGGACTGACCCTGATGTGTGTTGCGCGCAGGCACGGAACAAGGGAACAAGTGGAAGGAAATGGTTTACTGCGGCAACGCCAATTCCAGCTCGGCAGCGGGCGTCGTTCAAACCCGGCCGCTCGCAGGGGCGACAGCATGGATCCGCTGCCAGCTCTTGACGCGGTGAAACTTCCTCTCAGCCTCTCCACCCGGTACTGCTTCCATCCTGTGCGATGTTGAAGCCTGTTACACTGACATACCCTCTCGCCCGCAGATAGGCGGCAACCGCGACTTCCGAACCGGTCTGTTCCTTGCGACGGAAGGCATTGTGCAGGTCGGTTTCCGCTACAGCGGCGGCCTCATCTTCTTCCTCATATTGCTCCGGCAGTTTTACGAGAACGAAGTGGTGATGCCATTGGTCTGCACTGGTTTGGGCAAGGCAGGCGATGGAAGGCAGGAAGCCGCCGGCCTCACCATAGCTGCCCGGTTCGAAGCGAAACTGTGAATGCAGTTTCGGTTCGACCCTGGCTGGCTGTGGCTCTTGCAGGCAACACCACTTGTACTTCTTGCCGCTGCCACAGGGACAGGGATCATTCCTGCGAACTTTGTCGGTCATATTCTCCCGTTCTCATCTTTAGCTGAGAGACCTGCCGGGCAGACGCCTGGCGCACGATCAATGAAAAAAACAAGGAGCTGAGGCGGCCGCCACGCTGCTCAACCGTTCAGCACTTTGGCAATGGCTGTAATGGTATGCCAACTGCGCGTCGTGGCCGGCACGCCGAAAATTCGATCCAACTGGCCCAGGTAGCCGATCACTTTCATGTCGCGCCGGTATGTGCCGAAAACGAACCGGCCCTCGCGCGCGAGAACTTTCAGCAACCATTTGCCGCGGGCCGGGAAAGTCATCGGCAGACTGGGTGACGCCGAGGGAACTCGGGTCAGAATGCTTACGAAACGGACGAGGTCGGCACGCGCCGGCAGAGTCGCGAATGTCTCGTGAGACAGCAGCCGGATGATCTCCCGGCCCTGACAGATGGTGATCGCGGCAGCGAAAGGAAGCCGGCGTGCGATCTCCGCGCGCAGTTGCGTGCGGCTGACGGGCTGCCGGACCACAAACGTGCCGGTTGCGCCCAGGTTGACGGCACCAAGGTGTTGCAGTTGTTTCGCCAGCAAAGTCGGCCGGAAAGTCCGGTGGCCGCCAACGTTGAGACCTCTCAGAAAAACGACGAGTGCCATGAGTTGACTCCCACGGTGAACTCCTGCGCCGGCATGGCGAGACCCAACGGCGGGCGCCGGCTCGAACGTCGAGGCCCAGGCCCGGTTCTCAAACCTGCGGGTGGATAGTGCCAAAATGCTGCGGCATTGTCAAGCGGGAATCCACCGGAGGCGCCTTCCGTGCGTGCCCTGACACATTCAAGGCAATCATCTGGACTTGGTCGTGCCGGTTGCCACGCTCGGCAAGCCCGCCCCAATCATTGCGGGCACGACGCAATTCACCCAGGCCGCAATCACCTGTTGCTTACGGACACCTTGTTCATTCTGTCGAGGCCGCCCTCATCAGCGCCAATCCCCTCACCAGTCACAAGTGCCCCGCAGTGGCGCTTTCGCCGCGCATGAGTTGGGACAGATTTGTCCGATTCGCTTCGCCCCCACCACTCGCATTGCCTTCAGCGTGTTGGAAACCAGTGCCGTGCAGTTGTTGATCAGCAACTTGCAAGACCAGGAAGTCCGCACGCTGGTGTCCGGCCAGATGAATTCCGGACACCACACAGTCAACTGGCACGGCCGGGACAATGCCGGCAATATCGTGCCCAGTGGCGTGTTTCTCAGCAAGCTGATCGTGAATGGCTTTGAAGAGACCCGGAAGATGACTTTGATGGAATCGGCTGCAGTCCCAACAGGGGGGATTCAGAATTTCATAGGGCGCTCAGGCATTCTGACCGCCCTTCTTGCGTTTCACCGTATCGATTCATTGACTGCCAGAAAGGCGCAAGCGCCTCGCTCCAACCGAATTCTCGCCTGTCGCTTAACTCGGCGGAGAGGACAAAAATGCGCCGGGGTGTCGAACATGACTGGTTTGCGGCAGCATCCTCATGCTACTCCAATTCGATCACGGCCAATCCATAGACCTGAACCTCATCCGCTTGAAAACGAAGCACCGGCGCGGCGCCTTGCTTTACCGTCGAAAACTGCAGTGGACGCATCTGCGCCAACGCGCCGTCAAAATGTACACTCTTCGCTTTCTTCCCTTGCGGCAATGCAACTTGCACCTGCACGTTCTTTGCGGGCGTGATTTCGCCGTCCACCGTCACGTCATAGTTCACAAAATGCACGAGCATGCGGCTGCCGTCCCGGGAGGACATCGTCGTGATCTCGACGTATGGCTTTGGCTCCACCAACCGCGTGACGCGATCATCAAGCAGCGCGACGACTTTCTGCGCCGCGGCTTCCAAACTCACCCGCAGCGCCGGATCGATGCGACCGCGCGTGTAACCCTCGGGAATATCCGCGAACACATCCGCCATGGTCGGGCCAAAGGTGGTAAACTCGCCCTTCTCTTTTGACGGAATCAAGAAACGCGAGGCAGGGATGTTCAGCGGAATAAAGCAGGCGCGGCCTTTGCCGACTTTTTTCTCGCTCAGCTTCACCGGATATGCCTTGCCGCCGAAAAGTCCGGCCAGGGGAATTTGCTCATGCGGCAGGTTGAATTCATCTTTGACGCCGGAATTTCCCAAAACGACCAGCGTGCCGCCTTTTTCAACATACCGCTTCAGCGCCTCCTGGCTGCGCGTGCTCAACAGCGGCAGGTAGGGCACGAGTACCAAATCGAATTCTGCGACTTTACCCGAGTGCAGGTCATCCTCGACAATCATCGCGTGCGCGATGCCGTTGTCGGCCAGCACGCGCGAGGCGCTGAATGCAAAACTCAATTCATCGGCAAGGTATTGATGCAGAGAAGCGAGCACCGCAAGGTTGCTGGTGAGTTGTGCACCGAGCAGGTGCTTCTCATTGGCGCTGAGGAAGCCATAAATCTGCGTGGCTCCGGGCGGTGTTTCGCGTTTCTCGCGAAAGATGGCGTGATTGGCGGCAGCTTCGGCAATGTTGATCTGCGCCATGCCGCTCAGGCATTTTTCGGTGGGATTGGGAAAAATCGGCGGCGTGATTTCCGTGGCGTAGACGATCACCGGCTTGCCATGCGCGGCGGCGGTCAGGAATTTCAACGCCGGGCTGTTGGTGATCTTCATGCCTGCTTCGTTTTTGCGCGGAGCGCTGTCGAGAAATTCCTGAATCTCCGAATAAATGAAGTCGTCGTAACCCTCACGCGCGAGCATTTCCATGTTGCCGGCGGCGTCATAGGCAATCGGACCGAAACCGAATCCGCCATACACATTGCCGGAAATCATGAAATGCGGATTGTATTGCCTTGCCACCGTGCGCAACCGCCGGTGAAACTCGGCCACCACGTGGCCGCGATAGGTAATCCACTCCATCCAAAACTTGTCGCCGCGTTTTTGCGGCAGGTCGATGCCATCGTAAGTGGAAGTGCCGTACTTGCGCTCGCCCACCCGCGACGGCAGGTTCTTTTTGAGATAGGCGATGAAATTCTGTTTGGTGAAATCGCAGTAGCAGGTGCCGCCGGCAATGTGCGTCCAGTCGACATAGGAGCCGTCGATGCCGGTCTCGGCCTGGGCGCGCACTTTGCCTTCCATGAATCTCACATAGTCGGGATTGTCCGGACAGCCCCAGGTTTCGAAGCCCGCGGTGGTCTGCTGGCCATACGGCGCGTAGCGGTAATGCGGAAACGATCCATCCGGATGCACGGTGATCCAGGTGGTGGGATCTTGCTGCGGTTTCGGACCGAGATAATCTTCGAAATCCTGCCAGCGTTCGTTGTAAAACTTCAGAAGATTGATTTGTTGTTTCTGCGGTTGATCCTGATTCGATTCCGACCTGCCGTTCAACGAAGTCGACAAGTAGCGCAGGACGATGTAGCCCTTGTCATGATACTCTTTGTTGAAGGCTTTGGCTTTGGCCATGGCTTCGTCGAATTCGGCGCGGGTCACCGCATCGAAATTCGGCGCCCCGCTGCCAAACGTGACGGTCAGATTGTTCCTGGTCAAAAACTCGAGATCGGTTTTGTGTCCCAGCCGCCAGTGGCCCCAGTCAGTGCTGGGTTTCCAGTCGTTCAATGCAGCAGCGATGGAGATCAGCAAGATCACAGCTACGGCGATTTGCATCAGTAGACTTCGTGTGATTCGTTGAAAGCGGTGCATACGGCCTCCGGCAAATTCGATAGAAGTTGCAATTAGAATCCAATTATCAATTCTGCCTGCCCGGTGAAATCGGGCAGCTTCACACAAAAATCCCTTTCGCTTTTCACAATTTCCAGTTGCTGATTTCCCAGCATGACTTTTTTCGGTGCATGCGCGCTGCGGAAATGGATCGCCGACTCCGGCTGCGCATTCGCCTGCAGCGTCAAGATCACCCTGGAAGCCTCTCCTTTATAGTCCACAATGCGGGCAGCGGCGCGGGTGAGGGCAAATTCTCCACCGTCGATCTTCTTGAGAACAAGCTTGCGATCAGAATTGACAGATGCGTTCAGCATCCTGTCACCCGCCCGATTCCATTCCTGCCAGTCGGCATTCAAAACCACCGCCGCCTCCGGTGCAAAGAAGCTGCAACGCGCCTTGGTTTTGCTGATCACTTGCACCTCGATGGTCTCGCCCTTTTTCTCGATGGCCGGCATTCGCTTGGAGATGTAGGTCAAGCGCGCTTCCGGCGCAGCGTGCGGACCCATGGTCGCAACGATCTTGTTCACACCTTTTTTCAAATTGGGCAGAATGATGATCTGCTCATCGAAGGCGAAATGCGGCTTGCCGTTGATCGTGACCTTCTGAATGCGATCGCTGGTGTTTTCGATTCTGATGCCCATGCCCCCGGTGAAATGCGGAATCGTATCCAGCAATACACTGGAGAGATCCAACTCAAGCTCGAGCTGATTGCCCGTGCTGCGCCACGAATAGTTCAACTGCGCCATGGCGCGCAGCTTGTGGCCAAGGTCCTCCGGCGTTGGGCAATAGATTCGGTGCGTCGCAAATTTGGCCTTCATTGCGTCGTAGAAGGCAATGGTGCTCTCATTGACAATGCGTTCTTTCTTCGACTGCGGCTGCGCAGTAATCGAGTAATCGTGCCACATTTCGTTGAAGATCACCCCGCGCCCGAGGTTGTTGAACATGTGATCGAAGATGGCTTCTTCATATGCCGTGATCTGCGCCGTGGTATAACTCCAGGTCGGATCATTGAACCACTGGTAATCCGGGGACGGCACATTTTCCAGCACGACAAGATTCTTGTGCGGACCGGTGTACCAGGTGAGATTGCCGTAACCCAGCGGCATATCCTGCTCAAATCCATGGGTCATGTAAAATGAAAAGCGGCTGGCGATTTCTTCATAATCCTTCATCTGAATCGTGTTGCCGGGATTTATGAACCATTCGACCTTGCCGATGGGAAAATCGTAATCCGCCATATTGAATTCGATTTCTTGAATCGAGCCGCCCAGCTCTTCCTCCCAGCGCGCCGGAGTCATGTCCTTGTTGATGCGATGAAACTTGCTGTGGGTGCCGATCTCCCCACCCACTTCTTCGATCTTCTTCCCCCACGGCGCCAAATCCTGCCAGCCGGCTCTGGTGGCGTTGCTCGACACCCAGGCATACACCGGCACCACGCCGGATTCTTTTGCCAGTTCGACGAGATAGTTGATGGTCTTGATTTGCGCATCCAAATTGTTGCTGTTGTCGGCGTCGAGGCGGACGATGGCGGTGAGATTGGCGTTGGAGACCTGGGGCGCAGGAAACGGCGTTTCGAGATCGCCGTAGATTGCCCACTGCACCGTGCGGATCATGACATTGAACAACTGGTTGGCATAGAACACCTGCGGCTGCACATTGCGAAAGAACGAGGCCGCCCCGGCCCACGTGCTGAAGTCGCTCACCAGCACGATGCGGTTTTTCGCCGGATTGGAGATGGACAGGAACGGGTGGGATTGTCTTTCATTGGTGGAAGTCAGCAAGGCCCGGCCGTTACTTTTGAATTGCAGAATATTCAGACCATTCACCAGGTGCTGGGTGGCAAATTGGTTGATCTCGAAATCCTTCGTGATGTAGTGCGCGTTGTCGGCGACTTTGATGCGAAAGTCGGAGTTGCCCTTGAATCCGGCGTATTCGATGCCCAGCAGCATGTCGAGATCGGTGTGATCACGATCGCGCGCCTGTTCATCGGCCGTGGCGAGCGGCCCGTCGATGACGAGGTTGCCGCCGGCGGCAAGATATTTTTGCAGTGCGCTTTTCAGATTCTGATAGGCAGTCTCTTCGACATAAGAGCACTGGCCGAAGATCAGGAGATCATAGCGTTCGAGCGCTTTGTTATCCGCGAGATCTTCGAGAAACAGACAGTCATAGGGAATGCCGGCTAGATTGGCAACCGCCGCCCAGCCGTGCGCCGACATCTGCGCCACGCCCCAATGCTGCGCGACGCTGGTGCGGCTGATCACGATGCCAAGGCGCGGTGTATCAAAGCCGGCTGCATTCACCATCGCCGGCGCCAGGCATATCCAAAACACAACAAATTTGCAAAGAATCTTCGCCATGACTTCCAGCTCCGTTTCCCGTATGGAATGAGGCAGGGACACGACATGTCGCGTCCCTACCGTAAAATGCTTCGATAATTCTCCATGAGCATGCGCGAATCGGGATGCAACGCCAGACCGCGCTCAAAAACTCTTTTTGCCTCCGCGACCCTGCCCAGCTCGCGATAGGACAAGGCGAGGTTGTTGAAATAATCCGGTTCGCCGTCGTTGATCTTCACGGCTTGTGCATACGCCGCGGCAGCTTCCGGTATTCTCTTCTGCATCATCAGCGCGTTGCCGAGATTGTAATAGATCTCGGCGTTGGTCGAATCGGTGCGCAAGGCGCTTTCGTAACAGACACCGGCCCTGGCGAACTCCTTGCTCAGATAGAAGGCATTGCCGAGCTTGAAAAGCAAATTCGCATTCTCCCCTGCCATGGCCAGCGCTTTCTGGTAAGAGCTGATCGCTCTTTTGAAATCGCGCGTTTCACGATGGCAGTCACCCAATGCCTCAACCGTCGCCGGCTGGAATTCCATGATCGCCAGCGATTTTTCGAATTCCGCAATCGCTTTGGCATACTGTTGCTGCCGCCGATAGATCCGGCCGATGGCATTATGCGCTTCATACATGCGCGGATCAATCTGCAAAATCTTTTCATGAAGAATGAGCGCCCGGTCGAACGCTTCTTCCCGCGCGAGGAGTTCCCCCTCCAAAAACAATGCGTCAACAAACTGCGGGTGGGCAGCAGTAGCCTTTTGTATGGCCGTCTTCGCAGAATCGATTCTGCCCTGCGCCAGGTAGCATCGCGCCAGCTCGTACTGCACCAGCGGATGAGAAGCATGCGGTGCCTCGACGGCATGCAACACTTTCAGAGCTTCATCATATCTCGCCAACCCAATCAGGTGCCGCGCAAGATTGACCTGCGCTTCGAGGTTGCGGCGGTCAAGGGCGGCAGTGGCAATCAACTCGTTGCCCAGAAGATCCGCGCGCTGAAAATATTCTCTCGCCAGATTACTTTCCGGGATGAGCTTTGAACCTGCCATCAGCGTCTGCAGCGAGGCATGCGTCTTGCCCTGATAAGCTTCCACCATGCCGCGAGCAGCAGTCTGGTGGCTTCATGGTGTCGCTTCAGGTTGTTCTCGATCTTTTCCCGCTGTGCTGCATCCTCGGGAAGGTTGGTGATCATCTCGCCGAGCCACGGCCGGCGCGCGGCAATGGCGCCAAGATTGATGAAAGCGCAAAAGTCGCGCGACCGGATATCGCGTGTGGAAAACTCCAGAATGGGGCGATCATCGGTGTTGATCGGATAGGCGGCGCTGATTTGCTCGATCCCGCGGTGGTCGAGCATGAAGCAATCGAGAAAATCATACACCGAGCCGATATTGATTGCTGCAAAATCTTGCTTGACGGCCGGGATGGCCAGGCGCGCGCTGAGTTTCTGAAAATCAATTTGCCAGGGCTCGACCGATCCCAGCAGCACGATTTGCTTGTTGATGCAATTGGGCGCCATCCACAGCGCGCAGTAGGGAAACACTGATTGAAAAGTCTTGAGCACAATGGCAAAATCCACCGGATCCAAATCGATCGTCATCCAGGTGGAAACGATGCCGCCGGGCTGGAGGCGGTCGCGGCAGTTTTCGAAATGATCTTTGGTAAACAGCGCAGCGCTGCTGGTGGCCACGGCATAGTTGCCATCGTTCATCACCAGGTCATAACGTTTGCCGGCATACTTGACGATGTTCTTGCCGTCGACGATGGCATACTCAAACTTCGGGTGCTTGAGCACGCCTTCGTTCAGGTCTCGAAAATGAACATCCGAGAGCTCCAGCACGTCCTGCGAGATTTCCGCAACCTGAAAGTCAGAGAGCGGATGCCGCAGCGCGCATTTGGAAGTTTCTCCGGTGCCAAATCCGATCTGCAGCGCCGACTGCGGATTGGGATGCAAACACAGGGGAATGTGCCCCTGCAATGTTTGCAGCGTCTTGAGCATGAAGCTGGTGCCGGCAACGTTCAGTCCGTCGACGTCGATTCTCTTGGTGCGCGAAAACGGTTTGATCTGTTCGTGAACGGTGACCGTGCCTTCGATGCCCTCGCGATAGTCAATGAGCGGGAAGTCTTTCTCGACATGAGAATAGGCGACCGTGAACAAAGTCGCCGGCGTGGCGCGAATGCCCAAAACGAGAATGAGCAGGCCAACCAACGCAAAGCCCGCCACAAATCGCCGCGATAATTGCCGCCGCTCATACTGAATCAGAAAAATGCCGAGCAGGAGATTGAGCAACACCATCGCCGTGACGCTGGCAGAGGTGCCCAGCGCTCTAATGAGAATGAAGCTGGTGAGGAAAGACCCGGCCACGCCGCCCAGGGTGTTGCAGAAATAAACCAGTCCCAGCCGCGAGCTGAGGGTTTGCAGCCGCGGCGCCGCAATCTTGCCGGCGACGGGAAAACTGGCACCCATCAACAGCGACGGAAGAAACATCACCAGAAAGGCTTCGAAGAAGCGCACCCCGTTCCACGTCCACCACGAAGTCCGCGGGCCGATGGTGAAAATGCGGTCGTGAATCCCCGACAGGTTGATCAACACGATTGCGGCAAGAAAAGCGCTGCACCCGATGCCGATCTCGATCCAACCGAAAGCCGCAAACAGGTTCCGCACGCGATCCACCCGGCGCGCGGCCACAAAGGAGCCGACGCCAATGCCGCAGAGCATGGTGGTCAACATCACAGTCGCGGCGTAGACTGAGTTCGTCATTACAAAAACCAGAACGCGGGTCCACAAGACTTCATAGGCGAGCGCCGCAAATCCCGAGAGGGCGACGGCAGCCAGCACGATCTTTACGCGGTGATCCAGCGGAGCCTCTTCCGCCGCGCGCTCAGGCGCTGGAGCAGTTCTCATCGAAACAGAATATCGCCAGAGCAGATAGGCGCCTGCCGCGATGATGAAATTGGCGAGCACTCCCGCATAGATGGAATTGGCAACGCCGATCACGCGGATAAGCACAAAGCCGGTGAGGAAACACCCGGCCATGGCGCCCAGGGTGTTAACGCCGTACAACGTGCCGATGCCGAATCCGGTGCGCGCGGACTCACGCACCACGGCGCGGCTGAGCACCGGCAGCGTCCCGCCCATGAGAAATGTTGCGGGAAACATGAGGAGAAAGGCGACAAGGAATTTCACCAGGACAAACAGCGTTGCCTGGTTTGCCGCTTGCGGATAGAGGAAGGCAAAGAGTGATTCCATCGGCGCGCGCAACAGCGGGATGAGCAGCGCACAAAGACCTGCGCCGGCCTCCAGCCAGGCATAAAGCTTCAGCGGATCATCATGGCGGTCGGCGATCTTGCCGAGCACCACCGGGCGGCGCGCGCCGGTGGCCGAGGGCAGGTTCG
>JBBIKM010000067.1:0-26853 GCA_037445455.1 bacterium
GGGGCCGTCGAGCCTCGTATGCCTCGGTTGTCACGACGGGACGGTGGCGACGTCGACGATCGGATCGTCGCACGCGCTTCAGGCCGGCGCGCGCGAGGGGTTCGATCTGCCCGCGAGCTCGGGCCTGCGCGATCATCCGATCGGCGTCGCGCACCGTGGAAATGCGATGGGAGATGATGATGCTGGTGCGCTCGCGCATCACCCCGCGCAAGCCGCGCAGAATCTCGTCCTCGGTGTAGGTGTCCACCGATGACAGCGCATCGTCGAGAATCAGGATGCGCGGCTGGCGCAGAATGGCGCGGGCGATGGCCACGCGCTGCTTCTGCCCGCCGGAAAGATTAATGCCGCGCTCGCCCAGCAGCGTCGCGTAGCGCTCCGGAAACGACTCGATCTCGTCGCGGATGCGCGCGATGGTGGCGGCCGCGTGCATCGATTCGCCGTTGTCCGTGGCGCTGCCGAAGGTGATGTTCTCCTGAATCGTGTCTGAGAAGAGAAAAGTCTCCTGCGGTACGAAGCCGACATGACGGCGCAGCACCGCCAGCGGGATTCGCCGAATGTCGACGCCGTCGATCAGCAGGCGGCCCTCGGTGGGATCGAACAGCCGCGGGATCAAGTTGACCAGCGTGGATTTGCCGCTGCCGGTGTGGCCCACGATCGCCAGCGTCATGCCCGCATGAATCTTGAGATTGAGGTGGCGCAACGCCCAGGCGGATTCCTGGTAGCGAAAGCCGACGTTCTGAAATTCGATTTCGCCGCGCAGCGTGGTGATGGAATGATCCGTCTCTTCCGTGTCGCGAATCTCCGGCGTCTCGCTCAACACGCGGTTGATCCGGCCCATCGAGGCTGCGCCCTGCTGCACGACGTTGATCACCCAGCCCAGCGCGATCATCGGCCAGGTCAGCATGCCGATATAGGCCACGAAAGCGACAAACTCGCCCCAGCTCAGCCGCTCGTAAATCACCTCCCGGCCGCCGACCCACAACAGCAGCAGAATGCCGCCGCCGGAAAGCGTGCCCATGCCCGACCACAACAGGCTTTCCACCTTGCTGAGCGCGATGTTCTGCTGCATGTACTCGCGGTTGAGCCTGCCAAACTGCTCGATTTCGAAGCTTTCGCGCAGATACGATTTGATGACGCGGATGCCGGAGAGGTTCTCCTGGGCGCGCGCAGTGATCCTGGAGAATTGTTCCTGAATCTGGTGGTAGGCGGCATAGATGCGGTCCATCGTGAATTTCACGATCACCACCATCAGCGGCAGCAGCAGCATTGCCAACAGCGTGAGTTTCACGCTCATCAGCATCATCAAGATGAAGGCGCCCACGCCCACCACCAGCGTGTTGGAGGCGTACATGATGCCGGGCCCGAGCACCGCCCGCACGCTGTTCAAATCATTGGTGGCGCGCGCCATCAAGTCGCCGGTGGGATGGCGGTTGAAGAAGCCGCGCGACATGCGCTGCAGATGCCGCAGGTAGTCGTTGCGCAAATCGTATTCCACGAAGCGCGAGACCACGATGATGGTTTGCCGCATCCAGTAGCGGAAAAAGCCCTCGCCGGCGGAAACCAGCAGAATCAGGCCCGCCGCGCGCAGGAGCCGCGCGGAGGACAGGTCGGCGCGCAGCATGTCGATGGCGCGCTGCAACACCTTCGGTCCAAGCAGCGCAAAAACGTTGGTCACAAAGATGAAAACCACGCCCAGCGCAATCTGGCCGCGGTATCTCTTGAGATAGGGCAGCAGCGGCGCCAGCTCACGCAGCTCGCGCAAACCGGTCTTGGTGGTGGAGGGGACGGCCATAAGAAGAGGGTCAATACCGAATGAATGTTCAACCTGAATGGGCGAATCTGCATCGGCGGCAGTGTTTGC
The DNA here is from genome assembly GCA_037445455.1 of bacterium. Taxonomy (GTDB): domain Bacteria; phylum Zhuqueibacterota; class Zhuqueibacteria; order Zhuqueibacterales; family Zhuqueibacteraceae; genus Coneutiohabitans. The sequence goes on from JBBIKM010000067.1 coordinate 1,862, forward strand.
CAGGCAAGCTCAGGTCTTTTGCCCTGCTGTCGCCTCCGCCGCCGGCACGGTCACGCTGTTGATGAATGCCAGCACCCGCGCGAAGATCTCTTCGCGATCATGATCCACCGTCAACACATGATAGGAATTCGTGACGATCAGCCTGTCCACCCGCGCTGATTGGACCCGCTGGAGCAAATACTCGAGATTGCTCACGGGAATGGTGTGATCTTCCACGGCATGCACGGCCAGCAAGGGCGCCGTGATGCGAGCCAGCTCGCCGCGCACCAGCCGCATCAATCGCAATGCCGGCTTGGCCGCCGCAATGGGATAGGATTGATAACTCCGCAGCAGGGCTTTGCCGGCACGGTCCTTCACATCCGGGCCCGCGGCTTTGCGGCGAATATAGTTGAAGGGCGAGAGCAGATGCACCGTGGCGGTGGCCCACCAGGAAAGCTTGAGGGCAGGCGCGAGCGCCACCACGCCCGCCAAATCGAAGTTGGCCGCCAGATGCAAAGCCAGCGTGGCGCCCATGGACAGGCCAATGGCCACTTGCTGCCGGGTGATCCGGCAAATGTCCTGCAGGCCTTGTTCTGCGGTGGCCAGCCAATCGTGATGGGAGACGTGGAGCAAATCGCGGGGATGAGTGGCATGCCCGGGCAAACGCGGGGCGCGAACCGTAAAGCCCTTCTCGGCAAGCAATGCTGCCAACCCTGCCATCTCCTGGGGGCTGCTGGTGAATCCGTGAAGCAACAAACATCCGATTTCGTGCGGTGGCATCATCGCCGGCAATATATCATCTCATGAGGCAAAAGTCAACCGTGTGGCTGCCGGCCACCAGCCCGCAAAGAGAACGACAGGGCGGAATTCTTCTCTGCACAAGAGTCATGAACAGGATCGGCCGGCACGCCGTGTGCCGGCCGATCCGCGCCATTCAAAACACGAAGGCAAAGGTGAAGCGATGGGCCTGGCTCAGGCGGCCCAAATCGGAGTAGGCATAGTCCAGTCGCAGGCGATAACTGGAATTGGGATAGTGCAGATCCAGGCCGCCGCCCAAGGTCGGGAAAAACGCCTGGTTGTCGGGATCATCGAGGTTGTCGGCGTTGGTGAGCGCACGGAAGCCCCCGCGCACAAAGACGAAACGATTCAACGAGTATTCTCCGCCGACGCAGAAGCCGGGCGCAACATCGCGATAGTCAAAATAGTCGACGTTGGCGACCAGCGCCTGCTGCTCAAACCGAAAGACATCCAGCGAGACGCCCAGCCGGAAAACCAGTGGCAGCGGCCAGGCCTCGGTTTCCAAGCGGGCTGGCGTTTCATCGGGATTCGCGCCCAGCCCGGGAGCGACGTCCACCCGGATGAGCTGCTCGCGGCCCTGCAGTTGCAGCTTGGTGCCGAAATGGGAAATCGACATGCCGATCTTCAAGCCGCGAAAATTGGTTTGATAGAGCGTGCCGAAATCGAGCGCAAAGCCATGCGCCTTGGAATTGGCCACCGTTTCGCCGATATACTTGCCCTGCAAGCCGACGGAGAAACGATCGGTCAAGCGTTGCGCATAGGCCAGCCCCACCGCGAGATTGCTGCCGCCGAAGCTGATGCCGGTGCCGTCCGGCGCTTCCGGCGTGGTTTCTTCGAGGTCGCCCATGCTCAAGGCATTCACGCTCACCGCCAGCGTGGTGTTTTCCCGCAGCGGCAGGTTGGCGGCCACGGAAATGAGATTGACGTCGAGGATCCAATCGGTGCGGGCGACCATCAACTCGCGCTGGCGCAGGTCCGCCAGCCCCGCAACGTTCCAAAAAATCGTAGAAATGTCACTGGCCTGCGCCACGTAGGCGCCGGCCATGGCCTCCGCCCGGCTGCCCACCCCAATCTTCAAGAAATTCGCCGCCGAGGTGCCGGCATTGTCGAATTGCGCCAGTGCCAGCGCCGGCAGCAGCACGAGAGTCATGAACCAGGATCGGTATTTCATATGCACGTTCTCCAGAGCAAGAATTCCAAACCGCCGGTCAGGCGCAGCGTTTTTCTGTTGAGAAAACGCCGCGGCAGGGCCGCGCCCGCCTGCTTCATTTCACCACGGCAAACTTGCCCATCGACTGCTGGCCGTTCGGCAGGGTGATGTGATAAAAGTAGATGCCGAACGAGATCTCTTGATCGTTGTAGGTGCGCAGGTTCCACGGCTCCATCGAGGTGCCGTTGGTGTGCGCGATGGTCTTGACCAACTCGCCGGCGAGGTTGTAGATGCGAATGGTGCATTGCGCCGGCAGGTGGCGGAACTGAATTTCCTTGTTGATCAAAGTCGTTTCGAACACCGAAGCGACGCGATAGGGATTGGGCACGACGCGCACCGCCGCCAAATCGGCCGCGGTGGCCTGCGCGCGGGCGGCCTGGGTGGTGATTCTGAAAACATCTTCGCTTTGGAACGGGTGGGTCAAATAGGCGCGCGCCACCTCACCGGTTTGCGGCGGAATCGCCTTGCCCTCGGCGGGTGCACTCAGCGTGATCTTCCAGGTGAAGCGGTCGCGGCCGGCCACCTTCTCGCGGATGGTCATCTCATCGCCGCTCGTCCATTGCCGGCGCATTTCCGGGGTCGAATCGCTGCTCGCCTGCGAGAGAAAGAAATCCACCTTGACTGGCGCGGCGCGGTCATACACATTCCAAATTTCAAAGGGCACCGCAATGGCGGGATTGGTGCCGAGCTGCAGGGAAGTGTCGCCGGCAGCCGTGAAGCGCACTTCATAATCGCCCTCATTGATGGCCTGCTGCGGCCGCATACTGATTGTGTAATTGGTCGCCGCACGCTGATCGGTGTTGCCCACGAAAAAGCCGGCCAGCCGGGTGTTCAGAACATTGTCGGGATCATTCAGCACGCGCAAACGAATGCCGTTGAACACCGGAATAGTCTCTTCGCCGTTGACGGCGGTGATGTTGCTGAGCACGGTTTCGCCGGCCTGGTTGGTGAGGTTGAACCGCAAGCCGCCGGCCGTGCGTTCGAACTGCAGCGTGTACGCTTCCGAGACCACGGCCACCTCGTTGATCAATTCCAGCAGCAGGTCGCCGGTGCCGTGGCCGCTCACGCGCTCCGGGCCGGTGAGTTGCCCGGGTTTGAAACCGGCCACCCGCGGCAGCGGCACCACTGCCACGGTGTTGTCACCCGGGAAATTGGGATTGTTCTTGCGCGAATTCTCCAGCGGCGGCACCGGAATGCCGGCCGGATCATTGGGATTGACTTTGAATTCGTCGCGCGAATCGTAGGCCGTCACGGCATACCAGTACTCATAGCCGTTGATGACGTTGTTGTCGACGTATTTGTGCGCCAAACCGGTGTTCGTGCCGAGATGCAAATAGGGCGACAGCGGGTCGATGCCGGTGATGTCGTCATTCAAGTCGAACTGCGCCAGCGGCACATACGCGACCACCGTGCCGTTGACGTCGGTGATGGGCGTGCCCCAGGTGCGGCCGCGGTCATCGCTGCGGAAGATGCGATAGCCCTGAAACCGGTTGTTCTTGGTGAGGCGATCACTGCTGCTCTCGCTCGGCTCGGCATCCCAATAGAGCGTCACGCTGCCGTCGCCGGGCACAGCGCGCAGCCACGGCTCTTTGGGCGGCTCGGCGGCTTTGTAATCGTTGTTGTACAACACCTGTGCGAGCACGGCATTGTTGAGCACGTCGGCGCGGTTGGCGCCCAGAATATCCGCCAACACAAAGGTCAGGCTCCCGCCGGGCGGCAAATCAAAAGGGCCGGAGGCGAAAACGAAGGTGATGTCAGGGCCGTAGGAGTTGGGCGTTTGCGTGAAATCATCGGGGTGCGGATTGATATTGTCGGGCGGTTGAATGCCGAAGCTGAGCTCGGCGTAGGCAGCGCGGTCGCTTTGTGCTGCCGAACTGTAGTCGAACAAGTACATCGTGGTCAGGCCGCGCTGCCGTCCGGTGGCTGGATCCACCGGCGTCTCCAACACCTTCATCGCGATCCACGGCACATTCTTCTCGATGAAGCCCTGCGCCCGGTCATCGCCATCCCACACCAAAACCGTGTTCCACAACAACGGGTCATAAGCGGTAGAATTGGGCGGAATGAACAGGGCAAAGTCATCCGTCCATTCGTTGGTGCCCTGCTCGGGCGTATCGGGATCGCCGTGCATGCCGATGTAGACCTCCTTCAGCGTGTCGGGGCCGATGTTGGTGACGATCTGCTTCCAGATGATGAAATCTTCATTCAACACATCGCTCCACTGCAGGCCCCAGAGATCCACGCGAATGTTGAGCGGGCCGACGCCGTCATTGGCGCTGGCGATGTTGCCGTCGGTGGGGTCGTTGTCGGTCACCACGAAATAGCATTCGCGATCGGCGACGACTTTGCCGTTGAACGAGCCGGGAAAACGCAGGCCCCGTCCTTCGGGGTGATCCTGGTCGAGCGGCTGCTCGAGGTTGAAACTCAACTTGGTGATGCCGTCGGTGTACGGATCGCGCGGCCAAATTGCCGGCCAGCTTTGCGGCACATCGCTCATCGCGATGCCGAGGTTTTCTTCGTCGATAACCTTGCCGGCGTCATAGCCCGGCAGGGGTTGGTATTCTTCCTCATGATCGCGTGCCGCGCCACGCGTGCCGATCGCCACGCTCAGGCCGCGCGGCGTGCGGCCGCCCACCATCGGCGCCAGCGTCCAGTAGTAGGTCAAATCGCCGCCCGCCGGCCACAGATGGTTCAGGCCCCAGCGGTCATAGCCCAGCACCGCGCCGTTGGAGAGACGCACCACCAGCTTGCCGACGTCCATCACGCTGCGTTTGCGGTCGATGAACGCTTCCGGCTTTGCCAGGGTGGGCAGGCGGCGCAGCCCGCGCGCCGGCGCGAGCACTTGCTCGAAAAACTCGCGCTTGGTCATGCCGGGTGCTTGCGCGTGCGCCGGCGGTACGGCCAGCGGCCACAGCACGGTGAACAGCAGCAGAATCAGACGGTATTTCTTGAGATTCATGGCACCCTCTCTTAAAGCCTGGTCGAAACACTTGTGGCAGGAAAGCAGCGGCTGCTCCCTGCTTTCCTGCGGTTTTGCCGAAGTCCCGCCCTCGGGCCCTCAGAATTCCACCTGCAATCCCAGCTCGACGTGGCGCGGCGGCCCAAAGAAGTGCGGCCGTTCTTCGTTTTCCACACTGATGCCGGGCACCGTGCTTTGGTTGGGCGTGCCGGTGGTTTGAAAGACGTTGATGACGTTGCGCTTGTCGAACACATTGGTGATGTCGGAGAACAGCTCAAAATGGAGATTCTGCCAGAAGAACTCTTTGGACAGCCGCACGTCCACAGTGCCGGTCCAGGGCTTGCGGGCGCTGTTGCTCTCGTCGAGCAGGCGGCCGCGGGCATCCACCGGCGAATAAGGCAGGCCGCTGCCGAAACGGCCGTAAATGTTCACGCCCCAATTGCGCGGCCGGCGAATATCCACCACGAAGCTGAGTGTATGCGGCTGATCCCAATCCATGGTGATCGATTTCTTCGGTGGGATCTCCTGCAGCACGGATTGGTTGATGTACTCGTTGTAGTGGGTGAACTCGCTGGCTGAGTTGCCTTCGGCGCGCGAGAAGGTATAGGCCAAACGGCCGGAGAAGTTGTGGCTGAAGCGCTTTTCGAGCGTCACTTCGATGCCGCGGGCGTTGGCATAGTCCTCATTCACGAAGGTGAAATAGTCCTGCGGGGTGGCATCGGCGAAGTAAATGGTCGAGACATAGTCGAAGATGTCTTTATAGTAGACCGTCACATCGCCGGCGAGATCATCCGCGATTCTCACCTTGCTGCCGAGTTCATAAACCGTCGAGCGCTCCGGCTTGAGGTTGGGATTGCCCACGATGAAATGATCGGCGATATCAGGCACGGCGGTGGACACGCCAAAGTTCAAGCCGCGGTAGAAGAAATTGTAATCGGGATTTTGTGTGAACTGGCCGTAGGCAAAGTGCAGCACGGCGCGGTCAGTGACGGGGTAGCCGAAACCCAGGCGCGGGCTGAAGTGAATTTTCTTCCTGGCCTTCTCGATCACCCGGTTGGCGGTGAGATCGCGCTTGGACTCGACATAGTCGCTCTTGGGATCCAGATAATCCCAGCGCAGCCCCAGGTTGATCACCATGTCCTGGAATTCCATCTTGTCCTGCAGATAGATGGCGGCCTGCAGCGGCTTGAAGCGGTAGTAGGTGGTGATGTCGTAGGTGTTGAGGCTGCTGACGATGTGGTTGCGCAAATCCAGGCGTTTGAATTCCGTGCCGAATTTGAGCTGATGATGCGCTGAGACCTGCGAGGTCATGTCGAAGTTAAGGCTCTGCGTCCAGGAACGGTAGCCCTGGGTGAAATCGTCATCAGAGAGCACCACCACCGTGTCGCCCGCGGCGGTGTAGTCGATATAGGCACCGTAGAATTCATAATTGGATTGACCGCCGAAGGCGTCGCTCACCGCGCGCGGCACAACCAGTTGATCATAGGGTTTGCCCGGGCCTTCACGTTCCCACAAGCGGAAATCGCCCAGGCGCACGGTGTAAAAGGTGCTGGTGGAGAGCGTGTGGTTCCAGGTCAGGCTGGTGAGCGCGCTCTGCGTGTGAATGCGGCCGGCGTTGTTGGGCAGCGCTTTGAAGAGATGGCTGTAATTTTTGTAGCGCTGATCGGTGAGCGCCACGCCGAGAATCAGTTTCGTGGTCGTGGTGGGCGTGAACGTGAGCTTGGCGTTGCCGCGATATTGAAAGTTGAAGGTGTTGTTGTTGTGATAGTGCACCGCGCCGGCCCTCTGCACCTGCGGCGTGGTGCCGGGCGCGGCACGCTCGCGCAGCAGCGGCACGCCATTGACGACTTCGAGGTAGTATTCCGGCAATTGCACAAAGCCGTCTTCGTCAAGATAGAGAATCGCCAGCGAATCGGGCCGGCCAAACACCCGGGCATCCTCCGGCAGCACGCTCTTGGTGACATTGAGGTAGGTGTTGGTGACGTGGTGATCGAAGGAGGTGTAGAAGCGGAATTTGTTGCCGAGCATCGGCACTGGCCCGCCGAGCGAAAACTCCTGGCGGCGCGTGTGCCAGTTGTTGTGTTTGATGTCACCGAGTTTGCCGATCATCAGCTCATCGGTGGCGTAGCGCAACAGGCCTTCAAACTTTTGGCCGCCCTCTTTGGTCACCAGGTTGACCACCCCGGAGAGTGCCTCGCCGTATTCGGCATTGAAGGTGCCGGTGAGCACGGAAAGTTCCTGAATCCCGTTGCGCGTCACGTCCGAGCCCAGCCCGCCGTAGAGCGCATCTTCCACGTAGAAGCCGTCGATCATGTACCCGAGCTGTCCGCCGCGGCCACCGCGCACGTGAATGCCGCCGCCCTCCGAGTCATTCACGGCGCCGCCTTCACCCACCCCGGTCACCACGAACCCTGCGGTCTGCACCATCGCGCCGGTGAAGGAGTTGATCGCGGCGGCGGTGATTTCCTCCCCGCGCACGATGTTCTGCGTCGCGGTCACGTCCTTCTGCAGCAACGGCCGCTCCGCCACTACTTCGACGCCTTCACCCAGCTCCAGCACAGTCGCGCTCAGGGCGAAATCGATTTCAGTGGTGAGATCGGCGTTGACCCGCACGTTGGTGATTCGCTGCTCGGCATAGCCCATCATGCGCGCCACCAGCGTGTATTGGCCGGGCGGCACGTTCAGGATGTAGTACACGCCCTTCACGTCGGTGGCAGCGCCCAGGCTCGTGCCTTCAAGCAAGATGCTGGCTCCCAGCAGTGCTTCCTTGGTTTCCCGATCAGCGACGCGGCCGGAAATCTTGCCGACTGTGCCGGCGCTCAGTGCCAGCGGCAGCAGCAGGAGGAGAAGGGAAAGGAAGGCTTTTTTCATATTGACCTCCGCAAGAAAGGGTGAAAGGGGCAACGCTTTTTGACGGAGCTTGGAGTCAAGGCCGGAAACGTGCGCGGCAGCCAGACCGGCAAGTCGGCATGCGGTGACGGAGCCGGGGCCCACTCACGCCCGCTTGGCGGAAATGATTCTCTGGGTACCTCTGTCTTCTTTGGCAATTGACATGACCGCGGCCACGGGCCGCCGGAACCTCTTTGCGTCTGGATATGATCAAGCACAGCGTCGTCTGCGGACCAATCCCCGCGGCGATGCTGGGCGAGACGGCAGGAGTCTGCGGGCCGCGAGAGATGGCGAAGGTGGGGCAAAGGCCGGCTTGTGCCGGCATCAGGCTGCAAAATAATGCCTCAAAATAAAAATCCTTGCCAGAGTGTCAAGAGGCGTTTGGAAGCCGGACGCTCAAAATCTCCTGAGCCTGTCGATGTCGTGCTGCAGGCGTTGCTTCGCCACTTCGGCTTCGTCCGCCGGCAACCACGTTTTCTCCACCAGCAGATCGAGCCGTTTCAGGTGGTGTTTGCAGGCCTGCGCAATGGTGGGCTTGGGTACGAAGGTGGTGGCATGAGCAAGCCAGTCGAGAATGTCACGATAGCACAGCGCGAGCTTACCGGTTGGAAAGTCAACCCGCACGAGGTCATGGATGTTGGACGGCACATTGACGCCCTCCTCGCAGAGTACCAGCAGGCGCTGGGATTCGAGATGGCGCATCAAGTAACCGAGTTCATGATAGACATTCGGCCGGGTGAAGCGTTCGCCCGTGGTGCCGCTGATGTCCATTGTCAGCAGGATGATCGCCAGTGTTGCCTGCTGCAGTCTGGCGTAAAGCTGGCGCGTGAGGAAATCGCCGGTGGCTGCCTCCATGATGTTGATTTCGAGCAGTGGCTTCTCAATGCCGAACCCAAAATCCTCCTCGAGATATTCGAAGACCTGCCGGGCTGAACGATTGGGAACATGGCGCTGGTCTTTGCTCTTCTCCCAACTGCAGGCAATAAACAGTGATTCGGAGCTGGGTGCCGGGATGGGATCGATGCAAAAGCGGTCAAAAATCCGCGTGACCACGAAGCGCCAATGATTCAGCTCTTCCTCGCTGACGTGCTTGTTGCGGCGCTGCAGCCGCGCCGCCTTCTTCGAAAAGTCGAATTGGCGTGGCGGCCGGATTTGCATCAGGCTGTTGGGCACGCCCGGCTGGTAATAGGTTGCGTCTTCGCAGTCCAGCGTGGTGTCATGATCCCACAAATAGCGGAAGTGATCTTCGAGGCCTTCGAAGGCACTGCGATTCTCTTCACACTCGATTTGGATCAACGGCGCCACGATTGCGGCCCGCTTGGCCAGACAGATTTTCTTGGCGCTCAGGTAAGCATCACAGAAAGCGGTGTCATTAACGATCAACACACAAAGATCCGGGCTCATCGGCGTGAAACGCACGATGACCTTGTTCGCCGAATGGGGCCCCCATCCATATTTGTCAACCCAAATCTGAATCTGCTCGAGGCCGTTGGTCTGATTGCGCACCAGGGCGGATTGCAAAAACGTCGTTTCGTTGACTTGTTCGATCAGTTTGAAATCGCGCACATACCGCGGCTCGTCGATGGCAGAACGATTGCGCGTGGATTCCGCCTGGATGCGGGAGATGGCATAGGCGGAGTAGGGATAGCAAAACAGAAAACGCATCTTGACCAGACAACCCGCGTCGTTTAGGAGATGGGTCTGCTTGAAAACCTGCTCGAGGCAGTCCGCCACACTGGTGGGAACGTATTCGCCGCCGGCATCGAGCAGATTGCTGGCCGCAAGACCGAGAAAATCGATGCGACAGCAACGGGTGAATTGTCTGCCGTCCGCTTCCACTACGCGTGACATTCTGACGGCCCGCTGCTGCAGACCGTGCGGTCCGGAAATGCTGAGGCGCTCGCGCAGGGTTGCCAGATACGCTTCATCGCGACGTGTCTTGAACAGCCTCATCGCTCGCCTCTTTCACTGGCTGTCGGGTTCGAAGCGAAACGGTTTGGAGTGGGAGGGTGGGAATTCGTTACGCAGGGTAAATATGAAGAAGGAATCTTTGAAGATCAAAGAAAAATTTCAAAGGCGCACAGAACCGCACAAGTATTGATGAGGGACAAGCCGGCGAATGCCTTTTTGTATAAAGTCTTCCGCCACCTCGGCGCAGTGCCCGGGGTCGGCAGGGCGCTGACGGCCTGGCACTGCAAACGGCAGAGAGGTATCCCGGGGAAGGAGGCAAGAGAAGGGCACAGCAACCGCTCGGCGCAGAAAACGGGAAGCGCGCGCTTCCCGTTTTCTGGACAGACGCTATTTCGCGCCCGTCTCTGTGCGATCCAGAAACATCTTCACCAGATCGATCGGTACCGGGAAAATCGTGGTGGAGTTGTGCTCCGAGGCGACTTCGGTCAGCGTCTGCAGATAACGCAATTGCACGGAAATCGGGTTGGCGCTCATGACTTGTGCGGCTTCGGCGAGCTTGGAGGAGGCCTGCAATTCGCCCTCGGCGTGGATGACCTTGGCGCGGCGTTCGCGTTCGGCTTCGGCCTGGCGTGCCATGGCACGCTGCATCTCCGGCGGCAAATCGACGTGTTTGACCTCCACCATGCTGACTTTGACGCCCCAGGGGTCGGTGTGGGTGTCGATGATGTTTTGCAGCTCGTTGTTGATCTTCTCGCGCTGGGCGAGCAACTCGTCCAGCTCCGCCTGCCCCAGCACGCTGCGCAAGGTGGTTTGGGCAAGCTGCGACGTGGCAAACAAGTAATCCTCCACTTCCAGCACGGCGCGATTCGGATCGATCACGCGAAAATAGAGCACGGCATTGACCTTGATGGAGACGTTGTCGCGTGTGATCACATCCTGCGGCGGAATGTCCATCGCGATGGTGCGCGTGCTGACCTTGATGAAGCGCTCGACAAACGGAATGATCAACACCAGGCCGGGACCGCGCGCGCCCACATGCTTGCCGAGACGAAAGACCACCAGCCGCTCGTATTCGCGCACCACCTGGATCGCCATCGCCAGCAGCATGATGCCGAACACGATCAGAAAAATCATCCAGATTGGCAAACCCATCTTACTCCTCCTTCACCAGCGGTGAGATTCTTTGACTCACTCCACTTTCTCAACCGAGACCATCAAGCCCTCAAGGGCGACAACCCGGACGGCGTCGCCCGCTGCAATCGGCGTGGCGCTTTTGGCCTTCCAAATCTCGCCGTGAACTTTCACCCGGCCGATCGGCGCAATCGGCGTGAGGGCTTCTCCGATTTCACCGATCATGCCCTCCGCGCCGGTCACCGCCGGCCGGCGCTGTGAGCGCACCACCATGCCCACGGCAAACACGAAGAAGGCGGCGGTGGCGAGCGTCGCCGCCAGAATCACCTGCAGCGACAGCCTGGCAACCGGCTCGAAATCCGTGGTCGGCTCCTTGAACAGCATCAGCGAACCCAGGAACATTGCCACGATGCCGCCAATCGTGAGCACACCATAGCTCGTCACTTTGACCTCGATGATGAAGAGTATGACGCCGAACAAGATCAACAACACGCCGGCCCAATTCACCGGCAGGGTCTGCAGCGCGTACAGCCCGAGAATCAGGAAAATGCCGCCCAACACCCCCGGCAAGACCGCGCCGGGATTGGACAGCTCGAAGAACAGGCCGTAGATGCCCAGCAGCATGAAGATGTAGGCGATGTTGGGATCGGAGATGCGGTCGAGCAGCTTGTGCCGCCAGTTCATCTCCTGCACCACGATTTGGGCGCCGGCGGTGCGCAGCGTGTCCGCGCGATTGACCAGTTCCACGGATCGACCGTCGATGAGGGTCAGCAAACTGTCCACGCTCGGCGCAATCACATCGATGACGTTGAGCGCCAGCGCTTCTTTCGCCGTGATCGACACGCTCTTGCGGATGGCCTCTTCCGCCCATTGCGCGTTGCGGCCGCGCTTCTCCGCCACCGCCTTGAGCTGGGCGACGGCATCGTTGGTCACTTTCTCCATCATGGTGTTGGCGGAGTCGGCCCTGCCGCCCTCGCCGCTGAGATTGACCGGATGCGCGGCGCCGATGTTGCTGGTGGGCGCCATCGCCGCCACGTGCGCGGCATAGGCAAGGAACACGCCCGCCGAGGCGGCGCGGGCGCCGGTGGGCGACACATAAACCACCACCGGCACCTCGCTGGCCAGCATGGCCTTGGTGATGTGGCGTGTCGATTCCATCAGACCGCCGGGTGTGTCCAACTCGATGATCAGGCAGCGGCGGTTTTCCTCAGCCGCCTTCGCGATGGCATCGACAATATATTCGGCGGCCAGCGAATTGATGGCGCCGTTGATGCGAATCACGGCCACGGTTGCCGGCGCTTCCGCTGTGCCGCTTGCCGGCCTCCAGCAGGCAGCGGCCAGCACCACGGCACCTGCCAACAGGCGGGGAAGGAATGTATGGCTTGGTTTCATGTCAGCGTTTCCTGAGCAAATACATCAACAGCGTGAGCACCAGGCTCAGCACGATCGCGGTCATCAAGGGAAAATAGAATGTGAAATTGCCTTTGCGAATGAGGAAGTCGCCCGGCAGTTTGCCCAACCACGGCAGCGATTTGCCGTACATCAGAGCCCAACCGGCGAGCAGGAGCAGCGTGCCGAGCAGAAGCAGCAGGCGTCCGAGATCTTGCATAGGGCGGAGTCACTGGGCCGAAAGAAAATCCTTCGCGCCATCATCCTGCGGAAAGGCAGTCAAAATGCGGTTGAAATCACGTGCAGGCGGCAAGCGCGCCTGACCGCAAGATTTTGTGCTTGACTTTTGTAACGATTCTCTTAGATTAGCCGCTGGAATTTGAAAGCACTCATGAATGTGTTGCAAGTTTGAAAATCCCTGCGTTCCGTAGTGTGGGTAACAATCAAAGAGCCAACACCTTCAAACTGGGAACTTAGCTCTCTCTCGTGTATTACATGCCTCATCCCGTTTCGGCGGGATCTAGTGGAAGTAAAAAACGAGAAGGCGGCACCCACCGTGTGCAACACGGTTCTTTGAAGGCCCATATCTCGGAAGCAGGGATTTCTATTTGGGGCCTGCCTGCAAGAGTTTGATGCCTTCCTCCTGCGATTTGGCCACGGGAATCAACGTCTCGAGTTTCATCCGGCTGAAAATCTCCATCATCACCGGCAGCAGATTGCAGATCACCAGCCGGCGGTTTTGCCGCTGCAGGTGATCATGCACCGCGATCAGCACTCCCAAGCCGGCGCTGTTCATGACGCTGACCCTGCCCAGGTCGATCAGCACCTCGCCGCGGCTGTGCGCGATGACCTCCTGCAATTCCGCGCGAAAGGCCTCCACCACCTGCAGATAAATCCGCCGCGGCAGTGCCTCGATTACGGTGATCTCCCCTTCCTGACGCACAAGAATGGTTGTGAAGGTTGACATGTTTGCTCCGGCTCGATCGGATTGATGCCCGTCCTGCCCGGCCCGGCAGCGCGCTGACTGCCCGGGCAAACCATCAGATGTCCGCATTTTGGGCGTCCATCTCGAACTTGCTGCAGAAGTCGCTGAGCTTGATCTTTTGCTGGTGCCAGGCGCAGCGATAGACAAACGTCGCGTTGCCGGCCGGCGTGAGAAAAGTCTCACGGTAGCGGCAGTTCTGGCAAATGCGCGGCGGCTCGCGGCGTCTGCCCCGGGCGGCCGCCGGCACGGCGGCCCGGCTTTGCTCCAGCTTTTGATAGATCTCAAGGATGTGCCGGATCATTTTCTTGATTCTGATGAGCGCCCAAATCTGCAGCACGAACAGAATCGTGAAAAAGAACAGCAGCAGATAGTAACTGGCAAATTCCGACGTGATGAAGTTCACCAGATTGTCCTTTCCCCTGGGCCGTCGCCCGGGCGTTCACGCTTGGCCGCCGAGCTGACGGTCCAACGAACGGTATTGAATGGCTTCACTCACGTATTCCGGCAAAATCGCTTCGCTGCCCTCGAGATCGGCAATCGTACGCGACACTTTCAAGATGCGGTCGTAGGCGCGCGCCGACAGTCCAAGCTTGGTAATCGCCGTCTTTAGCAGCGCTTCACCCTTGGCCTCGACCCGGCAGAAGTTGCGAATGTCTTTGGATTCCATGCGCGCGTTGCAGAACAAATGCGGCCGCGAGCGGAAACGGTGCAACTGGCGCTGGCGCGCCGCTTCCACGCGCGTGCGGATGCGGGCGGAGCTTTCGCCGGTGGCTTCGCCAGCCAGCTCGGCAAACTTCACTGCCGGCACCTCGATATGAATGTCGATGCGGTCCAGCAGCGGGCCGGACACTCTGGCCAAATACTTCTGCACCTGCAACGGCGTGCAGGAGCAGGCATGGCTCGGATCTGTGGCGTAGCCGCATGGGCAGGGGTTCATCGCGGCGATCAACATGAACTGCGCCGGATAAGTCAGCGAAAGCGAAGCCCGTGAAATCGTCACTTTCCCGTCTTCCACCGGCTGCCGCAACACTTCCAAAACATTGCGCTCGAATTCCGGCAGCTCATCCAGGAAGAGCACGCCATTGTGCGCGATGCTGACTTCCCCCGGCCGGGGAACGTGGCCGCCGCCAATCAAACCGGCATAACTCGCGGTGTGATGCGGCGCGCGAAACGGCCGGGTGGCCACCAGCGCGGCGTCGGGCGGCAAGATGCCTGCCACCGAATGAATCTTGGTGGTCTCCAGGGCCTCGGCCAGCGTCATATCCGGCAGGATGGTCGGAAAGCGCTTTGCCAGCATGGTTTTGCCCGAGCCGGGCGGCCCGATCATGATGAGATTGTGCCCGCCGGCGGCCGCGACTTCCATGGCGCGCTTGACATGCTCCTGGCCGCGCACGTCGCTCAAATCCACGGCATATTTGCCATGGGTGGAAAACACTTCTTCCACATTCAAGCCGCAGCGTGGCAACTCGTTCTTGCCGTCAAGAAAGGTCACCACCTCGCTGAGCGAGTTGGCGGCGCGCACGTCAATTTCCTTGACCAGCGCGGCTTCCCGGGAATTCTGCGCCGGCACAATCAAGCCGCGTTTGCCCTGTTGCTGCACGGCAAGGGCGATGGGCAGAGCGCCGCGAATGGGCTGCAGCGCACCGTCCAGCGAAAGCTCGCCGAGCACAACATAGTCTTCGAGCCGAGCCGCACTCACCAGGCCGGCGGCGCTGAGAATGCCGATGGCCATCGGCAGGTCGAAGGCGGAGCCTTCTTTTCTCACATCGGCGGGAGCGAGATTGATGGTGATGCGTTTCTGCGGAAAGGTGAAACCGGAATTCTTCACCGCCGCCATGATTCGCTCTTTCGATTCCCGCACCGCGCCGTCCGGCAAGCCGACGGTTGCAATGGCCGGCAACTGGCCCTCCAGGTGGGTTTCCACCGTCACCAGATAGGCATCGATGCCGAGCACTGCCGCACTCAAGACTTTTGAAAGCATGCCACCCCCTGGTCAATGAACGCTGCAATCGCTCCCTATATACGAAATCGTCTTTCTTTTGTCAATCGCTTTCACGGCTGCCGGCCGCTGTCACGCCTGGTTGGGCGCTCGGCGCAGGTCATCGATCAGTTCATACACCACTGGAATTACCACCAGCGTGAGCACGGTGGAGGTGAGCAGTCCGCCGATCACGGCGATGGCCATGGGGGCACGCAGGCGCGCGCCTTCGCCCCAACCGAGGGCGAGCGGCGCGAGTGCCAAAATCGTCGTGCCGGTGGTCATCAAGATGGGGCGCAGACGATCCCGGCCCGCCTGCAGAACCGCCTCGCGGCGCGGCCAGCCCTGTGCCCTGAGGCGGTTGATGTAATCAATCAACACGATCGCATTGTTGACTGCGATGCCCGCCAGCAGAATCGCGCCGATGTAGGCCATGACACTGAGCGGCTCGCGCGCCAGCAACAGGGCAAACACCACGCCGACGCCGGCAAAGGGCAACGTCAACAGGATGGTAAAGGGGTGCAGCAGGCTTTCAAAGGAGGCGGCCATGACCATGTAGACCAGCACGATCGACAACAGCAGCGCGAATTTCATTTGGGTGAAGGATTCCGCGCGCGCCGCCTCTTCGCCGGCAAAGCGCAGGTCGTATTCGGGCGGCAGGGGTATGGTACGCAGCGCGGCCTGCACCGCGGCCACGGCGCGGCTCAAAGTCACACCCTTCTCGAGCTGCGCCGTGACATGCGCAATGCGGGATTGATTGTGGCGCTGGATTTCCTTTGGACCTTCGCCCGGCACCAGTTGCGAGAGGTCGCGCAGCCGCAGCACCGCGCCGGTGGGCGCCTGAATCGGCATCTCGGCCAACTCAGCCAGGGTTGCCGGTGAGTAGGCCAGGCGAATATTGCGGTCTTCCCCGGCGCTGTAGAAATCGGAAACGACTTCGCCGGCCAGCCTTTCTTTCACGCGCTCGCCGATTTGTTGCACGTCCAGACCGAAGCTCGCAGCCAGCAGCCGATCGATGCGGAGATTGATCTCCGGCCGGCCGCTTTGAAAGCTGGTTGCGATATTTTGCAGGCCGCTGATCGGCCGCAGCGCCGCTGCCACCTGTTCGCTGATTTGCTGCAGCATGGCCAGCTCACTGCCGCGCACTTCCACCACGATGGGCGCACTGCCGGTGCCGATGGTCTGCTGCAGGCTGGTCGCGCGCATGTGAAAGGTGGCCTGCACCTCCGGCAAATGCAAGTGCGGCCGCAGCCGGCGGATGACTGTCGCCGGATTCGCGGCTTTATCGGCCGCGAGATTGATCGTGATCGCAGCGCGATGCTCGCCTTCGTTCATGCCCGCAAACAGCGCCTGCGCCGAAGCCACATTCACGGTGGCGTACAGGCTGCTCACCTGCTCACCCAGCACCTGGCGCACCTGCGTTTCCGCGCCGGCCAGTACTGCTGCAGTTTTCTCCAGGGGTGTGCCCGGCGGCAAATCGAGTTCGATTTGCACCTGGTTCTCACTGCTGCGCGGCACGAATTCCGATCCGACCAGCGGCAGCAATGCCGCCGCGACCGCCATCAGCAGCAGCGCAAGGCCCACCACGGCACCGCGATGTTGCAGCGCCCAAGCCAGGCTGCGCTCGTAGAGCGGCGCCTGCAGCCGGCGATGCTGAAAGGCCTGCCGTTCTGGCGCGAGCAGCCGGGCAGCAAGCGGCGGAATCAGCAAGAAAGCCACCACCAGCGAGGCGAGCAGGGCATAGGCCACCACCCAGGCCTGATCTTTGAACAATTCTGCGGCAATGCCCTGCACGTACACAATCGGCAGGAACACGACGATGGTCGTGATTGTCGAGGCGAAAATCGCCACGCCCACTTCGCTGGCGCCGTGAATCGCGGCGGCGGCGGCATTTTCTCCGCTCTGGCGGCGGCGAAAGATGTTTTCGATTACAACGATGGCATTGTCCACCAGCATGCCGGCGCCCAGCGCCAAACCGCCCAGCGTCATCATGTTCAAAGTGAGATGTTGAAAGTACATCAGCGTGAAGGTCGCCAGGATCGACAGCGGAATGGCGAGCGCGATGATCAACGTTGCGCCCCAATGCCGCAGAAAGAAGTACAGCACCAGCACGGCCAGCACCACGCCGATCAGCGCCGAGGATTTCACTTCCCCGATGGCCTGATCGATGAAATCCGCCTGGCTGGAGATCAACGTGAAGCGCAGATCCGGGGATTCGGCCTGCGTACGCGCCACCGCCTCACGGATTTGTGCCGCGACCCGCACGGTGTTGTCTTTCGCTTCTTTGTAAATGTAGAAACCGATGCCTTCCTCACCATTAAGCCGGACGAGATCGGTGCGCTCTTCGGGCGCGAGGCTGACGCGCGCCACTTCGGAAAGGTAGATCGGCACTTTATCGGGCGCATACTGGCTGCCGATTTGCTGGCTGCCGGGCAGCGTGCTGTCCGCACTGCCGCCGTTGGCTGCTGCCTGGTAACCGACCACCGTGGCAGCGACGTCTTCCACACTGGTGTAAGCGCCCAGGCCTTTGATCAAATACGCCTTGTCCTGTTGCACCAGCCGGCCGCCAGAAGCATTGGCGTTGGCCTGGCGGATCTTGGCGGCGAGGCCGGCGGGCGTCAGACCAAAGGCCGCCAGCCGGTAGGGTTCAAGCTCGACGCGCACTTCGTGGGTGAGGCCGCCATACACTTGCACGCGCGCCACACCGTCCAGTCTCTCCAGCGTGTGTTTGATGACGTTCTCGCCGATCCGGCGCAGTTCGTCGAGGTCGCGCTCGCCGCTGCTTTGCAGCGCATAGACCATGATCGGCTCTTCCTGCGGATCAAAGCGCGCGATGGTGACGCGGCTGACTTCGGGGTCGGATTCATAGGCGGCGGTTTTCTTCTGCACGTCGAGCAGGGCGAAATCCATGTCGGTTCCCCAACTGAACGTGGCTGTGGCCTGCACGCGGCCGAGGCCGCAAATGGTGCGCACGTCCACGACCCGGCTCACCGTGCCCAGCTCGCCTTCCAGCCGGCGGGCGAAACGCTGTTCCATTTCCTGCGGCGAACGCTCACCCGACTGGATTTCCACCACGATGCGGGGATTGTAGATCGCCGGCAGCAGATCCGTGCCCAGCCGGTTGAACGAAATCACGCCGAGAATCGCGATGCCCAGCATGAGCATGGCGATGGTGACGGGATAGCGGACGGAGAATTGCGGAAGGTTCATGGCTCACTTGGTTTGGAAACGAGTTTGCGGTCCGGCCATGGCCGCCGGAAACCGTCTCGACACGGCGCGCGTGCCGGAGAAGATCCGGTGTGGTTTCGCGCCGATCGCGCGGGTTCTGCTATTCCGTTACGCGGACTTTCGATTTGTCGCGCAGCGTCTCCTGCCCTCTCACCACCAGACGTTCGCCCTCATTCAAGCCTTCGAGAATCTCGATTTCTTCGCGCGTCTCGATGCCGGTGCTCACCTCGCGCAACTCCGCGCTCGCGCCTTCCACCACGAAGGCGAACGGCCGGTTGTCGCGCGTCTGCAGAGCGGTTTTGGGAATGACAATGGCCTCCGGCCGGTTTTGGACGACGATCTCCGCCTTGACGAACATGCCCGGCCGCAGCAGGAGCTGGCCGTTTTCCACCGTAATCGTGGCGGTGAATGTGCGCGTTTGCGGATCAATCGTTGGATCAATTGCCGTCACGCGGCCCTTGAAAGTTTGATCCGTCAGCGCATAGTTGCTCACCACCACCTCCTGGCCGATTTGCACGCGGTCGAGATCAGTATTCGGCAGGTTGACGGGCACGAGCGCCGTGGCATAGTCCATGATCGTGCACAGCCGGAAGCCGGCCGGCACGCGCGTGCCCACGGCATTGCTCTGCAAGTTGGCAACATAGCCGGTCAGCGGCGCAGTCAGCCGCAGTTTACCCGCCTTGAGCTGCGCCGCTTCGAAGTTCAAGCGCGCGTCCAGGGCATTGCGCCGCGCCAATTCCAGCTCCTTCTCGGTGACACCGCCTTCGCGGAACAGGGCTTCCTGTTTTTGCAGCTCGCGCTCGGCGTTGGCCATGGCCAGTTTTTGCGACTCCACGCGCACGGTGAGCAGGTATTCCTGATTTTCGATTTCCGCGAGCAGTTGCCCGGCCTGCACGCGCATGCCGGCAGCGAGGCTGACGCCGTTGTGTTTGGCGAGACGCAGAATGCCGTCGACTTCCGCGATCACCCGCTCTTCCCGCTGCGCCCGCAGCGTGCCGGTCGCGGAAACATAGGCGGCGATCGGCCCGCGTTTGACTTTTTCCACCACCACCGGAATGGTCAAGTCCGCCGCGGACTTGTCCTCACCGGGATTGCACGCCCACAGCAGCAATGCCACGGGCAGAAATCGCGTGCTGCATCTCTTGCAAGTCATGTACTGGCCCTTTTGCATAGCTCTTGGTGATCACTGCCATTTGCCCTTAAGCACTGAAGAGTAAACTCGCTGCAAAAAAACTAAGATTCGTGTCGTGGCTGCTTTCTCAGCCTGCAGTGATGCGGGTTTTGTATCAATTCTGCAAGTCTCCGACTTTTTCCGCCCTGGGCGAAAGAATTCACGCAGAGACACAAAGCCGCAGAGATTTCCCAATCATTTCTTACCGGCGATCATGAAAGATCAGACTGGCGTCTTTTCCTGGCGTGACTTTGCGCCCTGGCGGTCGCG
Source organism: bacterium (assembly GCA_037445455.1). GTDB lineage: Bacteria > Zhuqueibacterota > Zhuqueibacteria > Zhuqueibacterales > Zhuqueibacteraceae > Coneutiohabitans. The sequence goes on from JBBIKM010000067.1 coordinate 21,760, forward strand.
TTTGCCTTCTTTGGCTCATGCTCGTTCGACGCATGGTGAGGGGAGGCCGCCCCGGGTCACCGTGCCGGCGGCGCGGTGACCTGCACCGGCGCCTCCCGTTCGAAATCCCACAACGTTTTGCGCCGCAAATCAGCGAGCGCCTGCTTGTAGTCGATGATCGCGTTGAGGGAATTGGTGCGCGCCTGGGTCAGGCGGTTTTGCTCCAGCGCCAGGTCTTGCGAACTGAGGTCTCCGCTTTCGAATTTGAGCAGGCTGATGCGATAACTCTTCTCCGCCAATTCTTCACTGCGGCGGGTGATTTCCAGGCGTTGTTGCGCAGATTCGAGATTGCGCACGGCGTCGCGAATTTCCTGTTTGATGGCCTCGGTGCGATTTTGCTGCGTCAAACGGTTGCTTTGCAGTTGCGCGCGGGCCGCCTGCACCTGCGCGCCGTTTTTGCCCCAATCCCACAACGGCACCGACAGGGAGAGCTTGACGCTGCGATCGGTGTCGAAGCGCTGAAATGCGTCGCGCAGTTTTTTTTCCTCATTCAGCAGGCCGTAGCTCGCATACAGCTCTCCGGTGATTTCGCTGGCGGCGTCGGTTTCGGCCACGCTGATTTCGCTCAATTGCACGGCAATTTCGTCGGCGCGCAACTCGGTGCGGCGCTGCAGGGCCTCGGCCAGCGCGCGTTCCAGCGCCACCTGAATCGGGCGATGGGTGAGTTCCGTGACCACCCGCACCGAATCTTCCATCGGCAGGCCGATGAGCAGCTTGAAGCCGTCCTCGGTGCGCTGCAGATTGGCGCGGCTGTTGGCCAGGGTGTTGTGCGCGTTTGCCATTTCGACCTCCAGCCGCAACACCTCCAGCTCCGGAAACAGCCCGGCCTGCTGCTTCAAGCGCGCGAGATGAAGGACGTTTTCGGACTGTTGCGCCTGCGCCTGATCGATGGCCAGTTGTTGCTGCAGGCGAAAGAGATTGTAGAAGGCGCTGGTGACATTGTAGATGATGTCGAGCTGGCTGCGGCTGTAAGTCTGCAGCGTGTTTTCGAGGTTCAAATCGGCCTTGCGATAGTTCGTCTTCAGGCGGTTGAGCGTGAACAGCGGCTGGCGGAATTGCAGCCGCAGTTGCGGCAGGTAGGTGGTGGAAGAAGTCCGCTGCTCGAACGGCGTGCCACCCACTTCGATCGAAGTGGTGACTGATTGATGAAAGCGCTGCATCACACCCACCAGCGAAATCACGCCGTCGCTGATGGCCAGCGGTTGATTGATGAACAGCTCCGCCTGCATGTCCACAAAGTTCTGCCGGGGAAAGACAAATTCGCCGGTGCCGATTTGCGTCTGGCTGATGCCCTGGCGGAGATTGGGCAGGCTGGAAAACACCAGCTCGCCAAAACTCTTGAAGCTGGCCTCCGCGGCTCTCAAACTCATGCGCGAATTGAGCAATGACTGTTCGAGCTGCCTGGCCTGCTGGCTGCGGTTCAACGCGATGGCAAGGCTTTGCTCCAGGGTGAGCCGGTGCATCACTTGGGCCGGGCTGTTGGTCGCGCCGGCCAGCAGCAGGCTGGCCAGCGCCAGGAGAACAACGACGGCATTGTGCTTCATCGATTGGAAGTGCTTTCGGTTCATGGCAATTCTGTTTTGAAGGACGGGCCGGAGAACAACCTGCTCAACGCACAGTGACAAGCTGCAAGGTTCCCGTTTTCACTTTGGCGCGGGCGGCCGCGCCTCACTCGACGAACTCCCAGCGCACGGCATCGGCAATTACAAAGCCGCTGCCGGCATCGGACAGTTCGATGACAGCAGGCTGGTCCGTCTTGAAATGATAGCGACCGAGCGCCAGCCAGCCCTCGGCGGTTTCCTGCGGCTGCAGCTCCAGCCGGCTCCTGCCTTCGGCGCTGGTCACCGTGATTTGAAACGTGCGGCTGAGATTGCGCGACCACCAACTGCGGGCCATCGGTAAATGAAAACTCAATTCGTAATCGCCGGTGCGCGGCACTTTGGTTTCCCAGCGCGCGGGGTAGTCGCCTCTGCCGCCGCGCTTCATGCGCCAGCCCAAATAGTACTTGCCGTACGCCAGCGGGTCGGTGTCTTCCCACCAGCTTTGGCCTCGGGAGGGCGGGCGCAGATACCTGGCCTCGGCGCTCACCGGTGTGAAAAAGCCCTCGTCCTGATCATCCAGCACAAACGCCAGCGAATCGCCCGATGAGACGGTGGTGAAAACCGTATCGCGCGGCGCGCCGCGGCGAATGCGATGGTTGAGCGTCACCGGCTTCCTGATCTCGCCGCGGTTGCGTGAAAAATAGGGAAGGACGCGCACGTTTTTGGGAGACTCGATGACGGCGAGCTGCATTTCCTTCTCTTCATAACTGCCCAGCGCCAGCGAGCGGCGAATCTTGTCGTTTTCCGTTTCACACACCACGCGCACGAATCCTTCGCCCTTCTCGCCGTTTTGCACGCGCACGCGCACCTGGTGCATCACCCGCATTTTGCCGGTGTCGAGTTTGTCGGCCTCGGCGAGCGTGAGGCGATAGCCCGGAAACGTGGCATGCTCGAACCACTGCTCCAAGAAGTCGCTCTGATCGCTTTGGGTAACGGCTTGAATGAGGCGGGACAGAGTATCGCGGTTGACTTGCTGATAGCGGTGTTCCACCACCAGCCGGCGCAGCACGGCGGCATAGTTCTTTTCGCCGAGGCGTTCGCGCAGCATCTGCAGAATCGGCGGTGCCTTGAAATCGACGCAGGCGCGATAGAGGTTGCCGTTGCCCTGCGGCCGCAGGTTGGCGAGCGGCGTCCTGGTGAGTTTTTCCAAAACCGAATCCACCTCCACGTCATAGCGGCGCCGCACGGCCCATTCGCCGTCCATCTGGCGCAGGCGGTCGAAGCTGCTGAGCGCGGCGCTCCAGCGATCGGGGTAGAAAGTGTCGCGCACGCGGCGCTCGCATTCTTCATGGAGCTGCAGCTCCAGGCCGCGGTTGAGCACGGGATCGGCAATGTCCAATTGCGCGTGCAGGTAGTTGCGCAGCGGTGAACGCAGCGTGCCATCGCCGCCCCAGTAGTTGTCGGGAAGCAGAAGATCGAGCACCGCTTCGATGAAGACATCGCGTTTGACGCGGCCGGGTGAATCGTCGCGGCCGCGGCGCCGGGCTTCCTTGGTGCGCTCTTCCACCTCGCGTTTGAAGCGCTTGCCGGCCAGGCTCACTTCCTCAAGCATGACGATGCCGGGTTGCAGCAGGACATTCTCCACGCCGTGCCGGCCCATGTAGACCTGCATCTGCAGCGGCACCTCCACCAGTGCCAGCCGCTCGAAGGGGTAGGGCACGCCCGCGACTTCTTCGAAAATGTCGAGCATGCGCGTGACCGCTTCATAGCAGGTGTCGGCCACCTCCGTGAACAGCTCCACATCGCGCAGATGATTCTCACGGAAATAGATCTCGATCGCGATGTCTTTGAAGTCCCGCGCCAGGCGTTGATATTCACCCGCATTCAACGAGAGGGCCGGCACAGGCGTCACAACTTCAAACACGGTTTCTCTGCCGCCTGCCGTGCGGGTTTCAGAGAGCCGGCGGCCCTGGCTGATCACGCTGAGCCGCGCCGGCGTGTGCACGCGCAGCCGCGCGGTGGCGAAATTCTGCGGCCGCGGCGTTTCGAAAGCATAACCGGCCGCGGCGCCCGGCACCGGATACCAACCGCATTGCGCCGGCAAAACCACGCACGCTTCGCTGAGCCAGGCCGAAATGTTGCCTTTGACCCACGGACCGTCATCGCGACGGACCAATTTGGTGGCCTCCGGCATGCGATCGAGCATGAAGCCGTCGGCCTCGATGCTGCCGGCATACGCGACGAAGAGCGTGTCGCGCGCGCCGGGCGGCAACGCCGCCGCGCCCAAATCCACCACCAGCAGTTGCGCGGCTTGCTGAAACGGCACTGCAACCTGACCGTGCCGGCTCACCTCGCTGACGCGCAGGCGGCCATTCAATGCAAACACCAGCCGGCCGAGCGGAACGTTGTGGGGATTGACCACCGCGAGCCGCGCCTTGACGCGCAGCGGCGTGGCATTGTCGTGCAGCCAAACTTCCAAATCATAGTGGCGCACTTGTGCCAGCGGGTGCGTGAGCCATTGCTCCTGCTGCTTGAAATCGGCAGCGCGTGACGCCAGCCGGGCCTGGCTTTCTGTGCGCAGGTTGCAGGCGATCATCACCGCGGCCAGCAAACAGGTGAAGCCGGAAACGAAGGTGATGCGCCGCGACCACGGCGACTGCTCCAGCCTCGGATAGAGCACGACGGAAAAGCTCAGCAAGCCGCAGGCGAGCAGGGTGAAGAAGAGGCGCTGCCACAGGATGGGCGTGAGATCACCAAAACCGATGAGATCGCTGTGAAACAAAGGTGCGAAGAAGGCGCCATAGTCGAGCAGGCCGTCAAATTTGAAATGGAAATGGAACAGGAGGGCGGCAACGTAGCCGAGCGGCAGAATGATGGCGAGCGCTTGCGAACGCAGCAGGCTGACGAGAAAGAACACCAGCGCGGTCATGAACAGAATCGCGGGCACCGCGGCAATCAACGCGTAGGTGAGAAAGGGCAGAATCTTGAACTCCGCCCCGGCAAAAATGACTTTGAAAATGCGGGCGATGGCCGCCAGCCCGAGCAGGAAGAGATTAAGGTAAATCAGCCCGCTGACGATGCCGAGGTATTTGCCCACCACCCAGTTGGCTGTGGTCATGGGCCGCGAGAGCATGACTTGATCGAGGCGGGCTTTTTCCTCCGCCTTGCGAAAATCACCGGCCACGAAGATGATCAAAACCGCCTGCACGAAGCTGAAGAAATAGATTGCCAGGAACGCATCCGTGCCGGTGAGCAGGAATTCGCCGGGCGCGCCGGTGTCGAGAATGGGACCCAGGGTCACGGCCAGCAGAAACAGCGCGATGATGAGCACACCGAGACCGGCGAGCACCCAGAATTTGGCGGTGCGGTAGAGCATCACGCGCTCGACCGCGGCCACCTTGGGCGGAAGCGCGCCCGTCTGGCGCAGCAATCCATCGAGCAAGGTGGTCTTGCCGTGATCGACGTGCGCGATGATCGCGACGTTGCGGACTTCCTTGCGGGACGCCTGCATGGG
>JBBIKM010000068.1:0-24837 GCA_037445455.1 bacterium
CTCGCTCGGCACCGACTTCTAAGAAGGACACGACTCCATGAAATACACTTGGCTCAGCCTTTCGCTTGTCATTCTCCTGGGATGCGCCAGCCAGCCGCATCGCTTGGGTGGCCGCCAACAGTCAATCGGTGTGTTGAAATTCGGCGTGCAGACCGCCAACATTATCGACCCGTCGCGGCAAAACCGCTTGTGGACCATCCTGGATGTGCCGCATCGCAGCCTGCAGTTCGAACGCCAAACGCCCAACTTCGTCGCGCAGTTCGAGCTGACCCTGGCGCTGCGCGACGATCGCGGTCATGCCGTCCAGCTCATTGATGATTCCCGCTCCGTCACTGTTGAGAGCTATGAGAGCACGCAACCGGACTCGCTCTATCAGCGCATGGCCTACTTCCTCGACGCGCCGCCGGGGGAATACAAGCTGGAAGTCATGGTGACCGACCGTGTCTCCAAAGGCCGCGGCTTCATGGTGGTGCCGGTGGTGATTCGCAATCTTTTCGCCGAAGACCTGACGTTGAGCGACGTGATTCTGCTCGACAGCCCGCCCCGCGAATTCCCCCGGCAGGAGCAGGTGATTCCCTCTTTTCGCCAACGATTCAACAAGGTGATCTATGCCTTTGCGCAAGCCCGGCATGTGCGGGCCGGCGGCCGGCTGCAGGCGGTGCTGCGCATCGGCCACGAGGAAAGCGGCAACAGCAATCGCGCCGACATCGACACCACCGCCAGCCAGGAAACCGTCAACATAATCTTTCCCATTCCTCCGACGCAACTCGGTTTGGGACCTTTGGAGATCAGCATGACGGTGACTTCCGATGGTCACACGGCGGTCTCCAAGCGCAGCCTGTTGGTGCGCTGGGCCAACCGTCCCGCGGTGGCGGCGAACAACAGGGCCTTCGATGACTATATTGAGCCCCTGCGCCTGATCATGACCGGTGATCAGTGGAAGAAGATCAAGAATGCTGCGCCGGAGGAGCAGCGCCGCCTGCTGGACCAGTTCTGGCAGGAACGCAACCCCAATCCGGAAGCCAGCGCCAATTTGTTGGAAGAAGAGTTCTACTGGCGTGTTGGAGAGGCCAACTCGCGTTATCCGTGGGGAAAAAGCCAGGGGTGGACCACCGATCGCGGCAGGGTTTACGTCATCTACGGCCAGCCGGATGAAATTGCCCGGCAGTATGATCGCTACGGCCGCACGATAGAAATCTGGCGCTACGAGGATCCCGCCCGCGAGTTCGTGTTTTACGATGAGCAGGGGGACGGCCGCTTCCATCTGGTTCGGCAAACCAACGCCAACCTGGTCAGCTCGGCTTTGTGAGGCAGGGTCATTGAAGCGGGCCGGTCACCGGCGCGGATTCATGAGCTGTCCGGCAGGCAGGTGGGCAACGGCTCCTGGCGGTTTCCGGCCAGCACTTCGTAAGTTTCTCCACCATTGAATCCCTCCTGCAGCAGCCCGTCGGTCAGTTGCGCCATGCCGCTGGCATCGAGGGGGAGGGTCACGGTGCCGTCGCATTCAGAACCCAGGCCAACGTGATCATCGCCCGCGAGCTCTGCGGCGTAATGCATGGCCGCTGCGATGGCTGCCGCATCACGGCCACAGCAGGCCGTCTCCCAAAATCCGAGACCCGTGAGGCCGCCGGTTGTTGCAATGCGGCGAGGATGATCGCCGCAGAGATGGCACAGCTTCAAGTTGAATCAGATGGCAATCGGGCCGCCGCCCGCCAGGTGAGGTCATCACTGCCGCGTTACCTCTCATCCCCCACTTTGTCCGCCTGCTTGAACCACGAATTCCCTCGTTGCCAGAGTGGCGCCTAGCCAATCAGCAGGGTGAGATCAAGATTCTTCACCGAATGTGTCAGGGCACCGACGGAAATGTACTGCACGCCGGTGGCTGCGATCTTCTCGACGTTCTGCAGCGTCACGCCGCCGGAGGCTTCCAATTCAACGCGGCCGGCAGCCAGCTTCACGCCCTGCACCATCCCTTCGAGCGGGAAGTTGTCCAGCATGATGCGATCTACGGGGAACGCGAGCGCGGCCTGCAGTTCACGAAGGCTGGTCACTTCGATTTCGATCTGGGCCGCAGACCCTGTCTGCTCGCGCCAGCGCAACACGCGTTGCAGCGCGCTGGCAATGCCGCCCGCCTGTTTGAGATGATTTTCCTTGAGCAAAATCATGTCATCAAGCCCCATGCGGTGATTCTCGCCGCCGCCGAGGCGGACGGCATAGCGGTCCAGCTCACGCAGCAGCGGCGCGGTTTTACGCGTGTCGAGAATCTTGACGGGGTATGCGCGCACGGCCGCCACAAACTGCGCGGTTAATGTGGCAATGCCCGAACAGCGGCCGAGCAGATTCAAGGCCGTGCGTTCGGCGCTCAGCATCGCTGCGGCCAGGCCGTGCAGCCGCATCACGGTCGCGCCCGGGCTGACGCGATCACCATCGCAACAGAGCGTGCTCACCGCCATGCGGTGATCCAGCCTGCGAAACACGCGTTCTGCCAGCGGCAGGCCGGCAATAATGCCGGTGTCTTTGCTGATAATTTCGGCCCGCGCGGTCGCAGCCGGCGACAACGCCGCCGCACACGTCACGTCGCCGCGGCCGAGATCTTCTGCCAGCGCCTGGGCCAGAATTTCCTCCACACGCCGCAGGTTGACTTTATCCCAGGACATTGCCGTTCAGGTTAAGGGTGAAAGCCGGCGGCGAATCAAATCATCGGCGCGCTCCCAATCGACTTCCGCGACCTGAGTGATGGCGCGGCACAATTCCAGCAGGATTTCATCCTGCACCTTTCCGCGCGCCAGGGCCACGGCATAGGGCACACGGCGAAAAGTAACCATCGAATATTTCGGCACGAAAGTGTCCGGATACTTCTTCTCCAGCGCTTGCTCGACTTTCTTGCGCAGCAGAAAGCTTTCATCGGCGACCAGGTCGCGCATCTCGATGTAATTCTCCAGGGCCAGCTCGGCGATGGCATCGGTGTTGGCCTTGCGCAGGCGTTGATGCTCGGCGAACACACGCGGCCAGTCCGGTCCGTATTGCGACAGGCATTGATTCAAGTAAGTGCAATCTTCGAAGGCGCAATTCACGCCCTGCCCGAAAAACGGCACGATGGCATGCGCCGCATCTCCCAGGAGGGTCATCTTGCCTTCGACATGCCAGGGGTCGCATTTGATCGTGACCATGCTGCCAGTGGGATTGGCGAAATATTCGTGCAGGAGATCGGGCATCAACGCGGCCGCATCCGGAAACTGTGTATCGAAGAATTCCTTCACCTTGTCCGGCGTGCTCAGGCTTGCGAAGCTCGGCTCGCCCTGAAAGGGAAAAAAGAAAATGCAGGTGAAGCTGCCGTCGAGGTTGGGCAGGGCAATCAGCATGTAGGTGCGGCGCGGCCAGATATGCAGGGCGTTTTTCTCCAGGCGGTAGAGGCCGCCCGGCCCGGCGGGAATGGTCAACTCCTTGTAGCCATATTCGAGATACTGTTGCGAATAGTTGAAGCGGCCCCAGCGCAGCATATCCAGCCGGATGGCGGAGGCGGAACCGTCGGTGGCGATCACCGGCTGAGCCGGCAGCAGGGTTTCACTGCCGGAAGGCTCATGACGCAACTTCACTTCGCTTTTTTTGAAATCCATGCCCAGGCAGCGCTGCGCGAAGTGAAATTTGACATTGCCGAGCTTCTCGGCTTCATTGACCAGAGTGTGATTGAGAGTGGCGCGTGAGACCGAGTAGATGACTTCCGTCTCGTCCTTGCCGTAGGGTTGAAAAGTCAGCTCGCCGCTGATCGCGTGCATCATGCGGCCGCGCATCGGCACGGCAATCCTCCTGATGTTGTCGGAGATGCCGACTTCCGCCAGCGCATGAAAACCGCGCACCGAAAGCGCGAGGTTGATCGAACGGCCTGCACGCAAGGCGACCTGGCGAAAATCCGGCCGGCGCTCGTAAACCTCGACGGCAAAGCCCCGCCGGGCGAGAGAGATGGCCAGCAGCGGCCCGGCCAGGCCGGCGCCAATCAACGTGACGGTGGAGGAAGCAGGGGTTGCTCGCATGCCGGCATTCCTGTGATGGATTTCTCAAAGCAGGCTGCCGCGCACGGCGCCGGCAAAGCGATAGACATCGAGGAACGTGTTAAACAGCGGCGCGGGCGCCACGCGAATGACATCCGGCTCACGCCAATCACAGATGAAATGGCGCGCCAGCAGGGCCTGAAACAGCGCGCGGCCGTTGTTGCGCACACGCAGGGAAAGTTGCGCCCCGCGCTGCGCCTTGTCCGCCGGCGTGATGATGGTGAGCATGTCGCCGCCAAACTGATTAAGCAGGAATTCCAAATAACCGGTGAGCAGTTCACTCTTGGCGCGCAAGCGCGGCATGCCGACTTCATCGAACAGATCGAGCGCGGCTTTCAGCGGCGCCAGAGACAGGATGGGCGGATTGCTGAGCTGCCAGCCTGCGGCACCGAAAATCGGTTGAAATGCCGGCTCCATCAAGAATCGCCGGCTCTGATCATGCCCCCACCAGCCCGCGAAACGCGGCAAATCGCGCGCGTCGCCGTGGCGTTCGTGCACAAAGCAGCCGGCGACTGCGCCCGGGCCGGCATTCAGGTATTTGTAGGAGCACCACACCGCGAAATCAACCTGCCAATCATGCAGCCGCAGCAAAAGATTTCCCACCGCATGCGCAAGATCGAAACCGATCAGGCAGCCCCGCGCATGCGCCGCCTGCGTCAACCGCTGCATGTTGAAGGCCTGGCCCGTGTAATAATTCACCACGCCGAGCAGCACCAGCGCAACGCTCCCGCCGTGTTCGTGCAGATACGCCTCCATGTCCTCCATTCGCAGCGTGGTCTCCCCGGGCCGCGGTTGCAGCTCCACCAGCGTCGTTGCCGGGTCATACCCGTGAAAGGCAATATGTGATTTGACGGCATACAGATCGGAGGGAAACGCGTTGGCTTCCATCACGATCTTGTGGCGCTCCGGCGTCGGCCGGTAAAAGGACACCAGCATCAAATGCAGGTTGACGGTGAGCGTGTTCATCGCCACGACTTCCACGGGTTTGGCGCCCACCAGGCCCGCGAGCTGGTGCGTGAACCGTTCATGATACGTCGTCCAGGGATTCTTCGCCTTGACATGACCATCGACTGCCAGCCGCTCCCAGTCGCTCAGCTCCTGCTCCACGTGCGCCCGGGCCGCCTTCGGCATCGGGCCGAGAGAATTGCCGCAGAGATAAACACAATCTTCGCCGCTTCTGGTTTTGGGAAGGTGAAAGCGATTGCGAAATTCCGCCAGTTGATCCTCGGCATCCATCGCCAGGGCAAAATGGCGGTTGGCTTGATAATCAATCATTCGTCAGCATCAAGAGGTTGGAGGTGATATTGCCTTGCACAGTGCGCCACCCGGCCTGCGGGATTGTCAACCAAACCAGGCGGGAAAGATGCGCAGTCGCGCACGATTCCTTTCCCGGGAGGCAATCTTTGCCAGCTTTCGAACCAGAAAAACTTGCCGCCTTCATGCGGTGCTCGGGAAAACCCCGGGTAAAACCAGACGCCTTCTGTGAAGTCTGTCAGCTCATCGCCGCGCTTGCAGGCAACATTCATTGTGCCGTGATCGCGAAAATCAGCGGACGGCTGGGCGCAGCTTCTGCCACGAATCTGGGAATCTGCAGATTGAGCAAATAGAAGCCATCGGGCACGGCCGCGTCGACATAGATCATTTCGGTGATCGTCTTCACGGAATGACGGGCGGGGTCGACCTCGTGGCTCTCCGGCGGAACTTCCCAAAAGAGGCGATGGCTGGTCAGCCGGCCTTCATCGAACATGCGGTCGACCGAGGGCAAATCCACCAGCAAATGCTGCACGCCCAGCCGGGTCACCAACTGCATGGCTTCGATGGAAAAAAAAGCCGGCACGTGTTGCGCGTAGCGCCGGGTGATTTTCGCCGGCGTATTTGGCCGCGTGCGCAGAATCAGGCCGCGCAGGAACGGGCCGGCATTGCGCGGCAAGGCAGAAGATAAATGGTCGTGGGTGATAAGCAAGTCTTCTTTTCGCAGGGGCGGCAGATACGTATCGCGGCACGTGGCAGCGGGTTGGGGCGTCACGGTGATCAGCGTCGCGGGAATGAACGCCTCACGCAGCACGCTTTCCAGCGAGATGCGTTGATTGGCGAGGTGGCCCACGCATTCGGTGTGAGTGCCGTTGCAATGCGGCGTGAGGGTCACGGTGGCAACATTGCTGCTTCCGCCCTGCCGTGTGTCGCCGATGAAACCGCCGCTGGCGAACGGTTGTGCCGTGGCGGGCGGCGCCTCGAAAAAGCAGGGCTGCGCGCCGTTGAAATGCAGCGGAATGGCCAGATCTATCGGCGCGGCGAGATTGACGGCGTACGCCTGTTCGGCGAGGTGAAATTCGAGTTTCACGGCAGAAATTCGTTTTCGTTCAATCCCAACCACTCCAGTGCGGTGCCGCGGAGCAATCTCATCCTGGTGGCGTGGTCGAGTTGCGGCATCGCTTCGATCAATGCGCCGGGCCGGGCTTCGCCGAGCGGAAAGGGATAGTCCGAGCCCAGCGCAATGCGGTGGGCGCCAATCAAATTGATGAGGTATTGCAGGAGTTGCGCGTCGTGCACCAGAGAATCCAGATAGAATCGCCCTAGATAAGCGCGGGGCGGCTCGTCGTTGTCAACGGCGCACAAATCAGGCCGCACGTTGAAGCCGTGTTCGATGCGGCCAAGGGTGCCGGGAAACGCGCCGCCGCCGTGCGCAAACGCAACGCGCAGCCGGGGCAGGCGCCGAAACACGCCTCCAAAAATCATCGAGCAAATCGCGAGTGAAACTTCCGCGGGCATGCCCACCAGCCAGGGCAGCCAATACTTCGGCATCCTCTCCTTGCCCATCATGTCCCAGGGATGAACAAAGACCGCGAGACCCAGCTCTTCCGCCGCCTGAAAAACGGGAAAGAGATGCTCGTCGTTGAGATTCCAGTCATTCACATGCGTGCCGATTTCGATCCCGGCCAGTCCAAGCTCGTTTTTGCAGCGACTCATTTCCTTGATGGCCAGCTCGGGCGCCTGCAGCGGCACTGTTCCCAAACCAACAAAGCGCCGCGGAAATTGCGCCACCACGCCGGCGAGGTGATCATTCAGCAGACGGCTGAGATCGAGCGCGTCTTGCGGCTTCGCCCAGTAACTGAACATCACCGGCACGGTTGACAGAACCTGCACCGCCACACCGCTGGCGTCACAATCGCGCAGGCGCGCCTGCGGATCCCAGGTATTGGCGCTCACCTCACGAAACAGCCTGCCGTCGATCATCAGCCGGCCACAGCCGGGCTGATGATGGTGCAATTGCACAAAGCCACCGTAGCCGTATTTCTCCTTGAGATCCGGCCAGGATGCCGGCAGGATGTGCGTGTGAATGTCGATTTTCAGAAGCGGTTGCGATGACATGGGCCGTCTGTGAGCTTCGCAAAAGGCGCAGGCCGGCGCGGCCGTGCGGCCTCACTGCGGCGGCGTTTCGCGGTTCGGGCCGGCGTCTCGGTTGTCAAGAAATCGGTCACACCACTCGAACATCTCCGCCAGCGCATGCAGCACCGACTCGCGCGCAACATAGCCGTGGCCTTCATGCGGCAGCAACACCAGCCGCGCGGTGCCGCCATTGCCTTTTATGGCTTGAAACAGCCGCTCCGATTGCATGGTGTGCGTGCCGGGGTTGTTGTCCGCCTCGCCATGAATGAGCAGCAGCGGCTCGTTGATCTTGTTGGCGTGGGTGAATGGCGAAACTTTCAGATAAACCTCGGGCGCCTCCCAAAACGAGCGCCGCTCGCTCTGAAACCCAAAAGGCGTGAGTGTGCGATTGTAGGCGCCGCTGCGCGCAATGCCGGCGGCAAAATCATCGGAATGCGCCAGCAGATTGGCCGCCATGAAAGCGCCATAGCTGTGGCCGGCCACGCACACGCGCTTGCGGTCGACCACGCCCATGGAATCGAGCTTGTCGATGGCAGCGCGGCCCGCGGCGACGATCTGCTCCACGAACGTGTCGTTCATGGTTTCGGGATCCCCCACCACCGGCATGGTGGCGTCCAGCAAAACGGCGTAGCCCCGGGTCAGAAAGAACAGCGGTGAAGCGCCGCGCAGAAAGGTGAAGGAATGCGGTGAGCCGCGCACCTGGCCGGCGGTGCCGGGGTCGGAATACTCCAGCGGATAGGCCCAGATCAGCAGCGGCAGGCGCGTGCCGCTTTGATAGCCGGGCGGCAAATAGAGCGTGCCGGAGAGCGGCACACCATCAGGCCGGTGGTATTTCACCAGCTCTTTTCGCAAGCCAGCGAGCTGCGGCGCCGGATCTTTGAAATCGGTAAGGGTGGTTCGCGTCTTCTTTTTCAAATCGACGAGAAAATAGTTGGGCGGTTCTCTTTGTGATTCATAGCGTGTGAGGATGGTGTTGCGGTTGCCACCGACAAAGGAAAGGAACGGCTCGAAGGAATTGCCTCGCGATTGAAACAGCGTTTCTTTGGCCAGCGTTTTCGTGTTCAAACGATCGAGGCGGGGCCGGGCACCTTCCGGTGAAGCGCCGCGCGCATTCAGGTAGATCCAATTGCCGTCCTGCAGCACAACGGATTCGCCGGTCTTGCGCGTTTCGTAAACCGGACGGCCGGGATCGCCGTAGTCATCATTGACGCTGAGATCGAAGAGGACTTTACGGCTCGCTGCCGGCTTCGCGAGATCGACAAAGGCCGTCGTGCGCCAGCGCCGGTCACGGTCATATTCAGTCAGCAGCACGGCATCACGCTTCGCCATCCAGTCGAATCCGGCGAAACGATGCTGAATCAGCATGACTTCCGTTGGCGCCGCCGTGAAAGGCGCAGCCAGGGCCATGAGTTTGTCGCGGTGCGGGACCTTTTTGCGCGGATCACCATCGTCGAGCGCCTCGACCCACAGCAGCTTGGCGGGATGCAGCGGCTGCCATTCCACCTCGCGCGGCCCGACCGGCACTCCCTGCGTGGGGATTTCATCCGCGATCGGCAAATCCGCGACCGTCGCAATCAAATTGCCGGTGCGATCCCACACTTCGATTGAGCGGGTGAAACGGAAATAGGGCACACGATAGGAGAACGGCCGCTTGAGCTTGGTCACCAGCAGAAATCTCTCATCCGGCGAAAACTCCGCACTCATAATCATGGCCGGCGCGCCTATGGCAGTGATTTCGCCGGTCACGGCATGCACCAGCGCCAACTGCGTGGTGGCGAAATGTTCGAACAGCAACTCGTCATGCGCATTACGCAGCAGATCCTGGAAGGTCATGACCTTCGCGAATTTGCCGGCGGTTTCTTCGATGATGGGCCCGGCGGGAACCAGCGGCGCCTGCGGCGGCGCGCCGCGGTCAGCCGGCACGAGCAGGACGAGCAGATGCGCGTTGTCACTCGTCCAGCGAAACGGCGCAGTCAAAACATCGCAGAGCCGCACGCGCGGCAGCGCCCAGGCCTTGCCGGTTACGGCCTCGGCAATCCACAGTTCCACGCCGTCAGTGAGGTCATGCGTGAAAGCGAGGCGGGCGCCGTCGAACGACCATTGCGGCATGCCGATGCGGCCATCCGCAGGCGCGTCCAGCACCACCGTTCTGCCGCGCAGCAGCCAGTTCACGGAAAGCCGGGTGTACTGCGACAGCCGCTGCCGGCTGCCGAGGCCCGGATTGATGCGCACGCCCGCGAGTTTCAGAATGGGCTGTGCCAGCAATTCGAGCGCAGGATGCGGCCGGAAATCCACCAACAGGAGCGCATCCTGGCGCGGACTCATTTCCACCATCGGCGTTGGCGGTGCATCAAGGATGTCGACCACTTCGCGCGGCGGCGTCTTGTAAGTGCTTTGGCCAAAGCTGAGTGCAGCCAGCAGCAGGACGGTCACAATGACCAACGTATTTTTCATATCGCATGCCTGCAGGTTGACCGGTGGCCGCGGCCGCTCCAGACTGCTGCGCCGGCACGCCGGGCCGCGTGATTGCGCCTGGTTTGCCGCTCACCAGGATTTGCCGTGCACTTGCGCATAGGGATCTTCGGCATATTCATTGTTCGCACTGCGGCGGGCAATGCTTTCCTCCCAATTGGGTGGCAGCTCCATGAGGTGGCCGCATTTCTTGCAGGTGCGGCGCTCGAGCGAAGAGTAAAAATTGCGCATGACCATGGGAAATTGCTTGACGATATCCTCCAGAAAGAAATACTCGGCATACAGCAGATTCCCGCACTTCTCACAGAAGTAAAGAAACCCGTCCTGCTCGCCTTTCACCCGGTGCTTCTCGATAATCAGGCCGTAGGTGCCGGCAAAGCGCTGCGGCGAATGCGGCACCTTTGGCGGAATGAGCAGCATCTCCCCTTCCCGCAGCGTCACCTCCCAGTGCCGGCCCTCCTGATAGAGTTTGATCTTGATGTCACCCTTGAGCTGCAGGAAGAGTTCTTCGCTTTCATTGTAATGGTAATCTTTGCGCGCATTCGGCCCGCCTGAAACCATGACGATGAAGTTGTCATTGCCTTTGAAGATGGTTTCGTTGGCGACCGGCGGCAACAGGCGATCCTTGTTCTGCTCGATCCAACCCATCAGGCTGAACGGCTCGAGCGGCTTCTGCGCGGCGCGAATATCCATGACACCCTCCCGGTGATTGGGGTTCACGACTGCTGCACTGGTTTGCGACGGCACCTTCCTCCCTGCCGCCGCCCGCTTCACTCCATCGTGGCAATCACTTTCAATTCAATGGCAATGGGCGTGGGCAGGCGATTGACTTCAACCGTGGTGCGGCACGGCTGGTGATCAGTGAAATACTCGGCATAGATGCGGTTGAAAGTCGCGAAGTCTTTCTTCATATCGGTCAGGAACGCCGTGACGTCAACGATCTGGTTCCAGCTCGCACCCGCCTCTGCCAGAACGGCTTTGATATTGCGGAAGACGGCGTGGCATTGCAGCGCGAAATCGTAGGAAACCACTTCACCGCTTTCATCCAGCTCGACGCCGGGAATCTCCGCGCTGCCGGCCTGGCGCGGCCCGATACCCGAGAGAAACAGCAAATGGCCCGCACGGCGGGCATGGGGATAGGGCCCAACCGGCGCAGGCGCGCGCGACGACAGAATGGCTTCGGTCATGGTTTGTCAGTTACCCAAACTAGTGCGCTGTTACTTTGATTTGTATGAGTGATTCTGAGCATCATTCAGCAGGAATCTTGCGAGACACCTGGCACCGTGCTCAAAGCTTTGCAAGATCCTTACAGGATGACAGGGATGATGGCTGTACATTTCAAGGTAACAGACCACTAGGGCGATTCACGCAATTTCACGCAGATGTTCTTGGGTTCAGTGAAAAAGCGCAGCGCCTCCCAGCCACCTTCGCGGCCCAGGCCCGAACTTTTCATGCCGCCAAAGGGCGTGCGCAGATCGCGCAGCATCCAGCAATTGATCCACACAATTCCCGCTTGCAGGCCGTGCGCCAGGCGGTGCGCGCGCGTCAGATTCTCGGTCCAAACGATCGCGGCCAGGCCGTAGGGCACATTGTTGGCGAGTTGCAGCGCTTCTTCTTCCGATTCGAACCGCGCCAGGCTCACCACCGGTCCGAAGATCTCCTCCTGATTCGTGCGGCACGCCGGCGGCAAGTCTGCGATGACCGTCGGTGCCATAAACCATCCGTGTGCGCACCGCCCCGCCACTTTCACGGGATGGCCGCCACACAACACGCGGCCGCCTTCGCGCTGCGCGAGATCAACGTAGGAGAGTATCTTTTCCAGGTGCTGGCGCGAAATCACCGCGCCGAGTTGCGACTCCGCCAGCAGGGGATCGCCCACCTGCAGGGCGGCGGCAGCCGCGACAAAATCCTTCTGGAACCGATCGTAGAGCGAGGCTTCCACCAGCAGCCGCGCGCCGCACAAACAAATCTCACCCTGATTGGAAAAGGACGACTGCAGCGTGGTGCGCAACATGGCAGGATAATCGCAATCAGCGAAGATCAGCACGGGATTCTTGCCGCCCAGCTCCAGCGAAAGTTTCTTGAACCGGGGCGCCGCCACCGCTGCGATCGCGGCGCCGGTCCTGGTGCCGCCGGTAAAGGAAATCGCGGCGATTTGTGGTGCAGCAACCAGCGCGGCGCCGGCACGTTCGCCCGTGCCGTGAATGATGTTCAACACGCCCGGCGGCAATTCCGCCGCGCGGCAAATCTCAGCCAACCGGTAAGCCGTCATGGGCGCAAGCTCGGAAGGCTTGCCCACAACACAATTGCCCGCGGCCAGGGCGGGCGCGATTTTCCAGGTGAACAAGTAAAGCGGCAAATTCCACGGCGAGATGCAACCCGCAAGGCCCACGGGCTGGCGCAAGGTGTAGTTGATTGCTTGATTGCCGGTGGCGTGACTCTCACTGGCAAACTGCGTGGCCGCCGCCGCAAAAAAACGAAAGTTGCTCACCGCGCGCGGGATGTCCACAGCTCTTGCCAGGGCCACCGGTTTGCCGGTGTCGATGGACTCCACCAGCGCCAGCTCCTCGGCACGCTGTTCGATCAGATCGGCGAGGCGGAACAAGTAGCGACTGCGCTCCTCCGCCAGCAGGCTTGACCATTGCGGAAAGGCTGTCTGTGCAGCCGCAATCGCCGCTGCCACCTCCTGCTCCCCGGAATCCGGCAGGTGTGAATAGACTTCACCGGTTGCCGGCGCGAAGTTCTCGAGCCGGCGGCCGCTCACGGCCGGGAGCAATTCCCCGTTGATGTAGTTTTTGATTTCTTCCATGCCACGCAGTGTCTGCGGAAAAATCCCGTGAAGCATCTGGCACACCGCCCCAGCCCTGACCGGCCGCGGGCAGGACGATCGCGGCGAAAAACCGACTCATCACGGCAACGGCGAGTGGGCGGAGTAATAGAATCCCAAATTCCGGCGGATTTCTTCGGGCAACTCCGGCAGTTCCGAGCGGGGAATTAGAAACGTGGACAAATCGAACAAATCCGGAAAGAGCTTGTGCTTGTCGACCGTCGCCTTCAAATAGTGGTACCCCGCGGAACCGCCGGTGCCAATTTTGTTGCCGATCATGCGATGCACCATCAGCGCATGCTGGTAGCGCCAGGTGGTGAACAGCTCATCGATTTCCACCAGCGCGGTGAGCAGGCGAAAGGGCAAATGCAGGATCGGCTCATCGCGGTAGAGTTGAATCAACAGCACTGCCTGGGTTGCCTGGTAGGAAAACTGGCGTTTGCCCTTGGCCATGAGTTGGCGGTGCATGGTTTCATCGAACAGCGCATTGAAACTTTCGACGTTGGCCGTCCAACTCTCGAGCTGTTTCGCTTTCTCCCCGGCGGAGAGGTGGGGATTGTTTTGGATGTTGTCGCGATCGTGCTGCAGCATGCGCTCGACGGCCTGGCGATAAGCGGCCCAAAAGTTGAAGCCATTGAAGTCGAGGAAGGGCGTGCGTTCCAGCCAGCGCTCGACGAGCAACACCAGCGGGGCTTCGGCTTCGGAGGCGAGAATAAGGGCGCGATGTTCGGGCGAGAGGTGCGAGGTGTAGGCCGCTTTGTCGAACTGCAGGCGGCGCTGCGGCGGCAGGCCGAGCTTGTTTTCAATGAGGCGAAACTGCACGCTCTGAAAGCCCGAGGCCGGCGCCAATTTTCCGCGAAACTCCAGAAAATCCAGCGGCGTCATGGTTTCGAGCACGCGGAACTGGTTGTTGATGAGTTTCTGGATTTCGATGATGCGCAACAGCCGCGAGGTGACCACGCCGATCTGCCGTTCATCGACATACTCGCTCTTGAACTGGGCGAGCACGGCATCCAACTCGTGCAGAATCTGCTTGAACCACAGCTCAAAGACTTGATGCACGATGATGAACAGCATCTCATCGTGCGCTGGCGTGCCGGACTCCGCGCTCCTGGGTGACTGGCAGGTGAGCAAGCGGTCGAGTTGCAGGTAATCGGAATAGTAGACGGGCTTGGGATTCTCAGCCATGTCCCTCAAATGGCAGGAAAGTGGTTGTGGATGCCGTTCGAATGGGCAGAAGATAAAGAATTCGCTTTCAAAGTCAAGCTTCGATTTGAAAGTCAACGGGCGATTCGCTATATTGCCGCGTCAACTCACTTGCTCAAGGAGACAACGTGTCCGTTATGACCTCGCTCAGGCGTTGGTGGCGGCAGCGCTACGGCGGCCTCCACTTTCGGCTCATGGATGTGCTGGCAATTGGCTATCTCGCCCTCCTGGCTGTGTTGCTCCCCTTCTTCCATCATCATGTTCCCAACTGGCCGCACGATGCTGCCATTCACCTCGTGCTGGTGGTGTTGTTTCTGGAGATCATTCGCGCCGGCGAAAACCATCCGCAGCGGCGCGCCCTCTGGTTCTTGCGCACGTTCTACCCGCTGGTGGTGATGTTCTATGGCTACTTCGAGATGAATCACATGAATCGCATGTTCACGGGAAACTATTGGGCCATGGATCCGCTGGTGCAGCTCGACAAGCTGCTGTTCGGCGTGCACCCCACCATTTGGGCGCAACAGTTCTACCGCCCCTGGCTGGACGAGCTGATGAATGTGTTTTATGTCTCGTACTACCTGTTCCTGCCGCTGGCCACGCTGCCGCTTTTTCTGCGTGGCAAATGGCCGGAAACGATGGCTGCCTTCTCGATCGTGACCTTGTCCTATTGCGCCAACTTTGTGCTGTTCTATGCCTTCCCTTCGCTTTGCCCGCGCATGATCGATTCGCTCAATGCCCTGCGCACCACGGAATACACCGGCTACTTCTTCGGGCCGCTGACCCAGCATTTGCAGTCGCAAGGCGCGATTGCCGGCGGCTGTTTTCCTTCCACGCATGTTTCCGGCGCGATGGCTTGGGCGCTCACCACCTGGCGCTTCAACCGCCGCGTGAGTTACGTCCTGCTGCCGCTGGCGCTCGGCGTTTCTGCGGCCACGGTTTATCTCGGCTATCATCATGCGGTTGATCCACTGGTGGGCATTCTGCTGGCGTTTGCCGCCTATGCCGCGGGTTTGGCCATTCTGCGGCGGCGCGGCGAGGACCCCCTGTCATGGCAGCAACCAAATTCTGCCGGCCGGCTTCAGCCGATCGCCGAAGGTTAGTGTTGCGCGGGCTGCGCGGCCCCGGCCATCAAGATTCGCTCAACCACCTGCTGGCGGTACTGAAAAATTCTGGCAAGCTGCCGCTTTACCAGCGGCAACGCCACCTCACCGAAGGGCGCCAGCGGCAGGCGGTACTTCACCTCGTCCTCGATGATGGTCTCCCCTGCCTGTTCACGAAAGCGATGCGTGTGAATCCACACCGCGTATGGGCCGCGCAATTGCTCATCGACAAAAACGTGGGGCGGATGCCATTCCGAAATCAGCGATTGCCAGCGCATGGGGATGCCGAGCAGCCGGATGCGATAATCGATGATCGTGCCTGCTCGCATGACAATGGGCTGGGGCGTGAGAATGTGAAAGTGCATCTCCGGCGGGGTGATGCGGCCGAGATTGGCGGCCTCCGCAAAGAAGGGAAACACGCGGGCCACGGGCAACGGCAGGCGCATCGCCGTTTTCAAAACATGCAGATGACGGTCAGCGTTCACATGCACCTCGGGCAAAGACTCGTTCATTGAATGCCATTTCGACCTGTGTTTATGCGGACTTCATGCCACCTCCCAAATTCTCCGGCTCCGGTGAATCCGGGCGGATGGCTGCCCTCAGGGGGTTCGACAGCACGAGACGGCTTCGCTGTTCCTCCCGGTTCTAAAAGCCGTAGTTGACCTCCCCGCTCAGGCGTTGTCGCACGGCCAGCCGCGCATGCACCTCCGGACCGAGCTTCTGCCAGTAGGCAGCGCGATCGGGCAAATCATAGATCCATTCCTTGAGATAATCCGCCAGCCGCGCTTCATCCTTCGAAATCTCGTCCCACGCCAAGTAGAAATCGTTGTCGCGATCGTAATAGCCCTGGGCAAAGCTGGGGTGCGCGCCATAAGGTTCGACCACCACCGCCGACACAATCATGCCGGGAATCACAGTGCGGTTGGGATCGCGGCGAATGACGCTTTCATCGACCAGCTCCTCCACCACCACGATCACGCGGCGCGAGGCAAAGGCCGCCTCCTTTTGGACGCCATACAAGCCCCAGATTTGCGTGTTGCCGGCGGCGTCGGCGCGCTGTGCATGGACAATGGCGACATCGGGATTGAGCGCCGGCACGACATGCAGCTCCTCGCCGGTGTAAGGGCACGTCACGGTGCGGATCAGGGGATTGACCCTGGGCAAATCCGTGCCCTTGTAGCTGCGCAGCGGCAGGAAAGGAAGATGAGAGGCCCCGGCGGCCAGACGCTGCGCCATGCCGAAGTGCGAATACTCTTCCAACTCGAGGGGTTTGGGTCTGCCCTTTTCCACGGCGCGGCGCAGGGCATGCAGCGGCCCGACGCCGGGATTACCCGCCCAGGAGAAGATCATCTTCTTGACGCAGCCGGCCGCGATCATTTGATCATAGATCAAATCCGGCGTCAATCGGCAAACCGTCAGATCGGTGAGTCCCTGCCGGATGATCTCGTGGCCGGCGGCAAAGCAAATCAAATGGGTGAAGCCTTCGATCGTGATGGTATCGCCGGGGCGCACGTGCTGCCGGATGGCCTCGGCCATGGACATGACTTTGGAAGTGGATGTGGTCATAGCGAATGCGCTTTCCAAGCTTGAAGAGAAAATCTATCGCACGCCGCGCGTTGCCGATGGCCGGCAGGCCACCAGCAACCACGCGGCGGATTGTCAGGCATGAATGTTCCCGCCGGCGGCAACCGTGAGCTATTGGTCTGTTACCTTGAAAGGTACAGCCATCATCCCTGTCATCCTGTAGGGACCCTGCAAAGCTTTGAGCACAGTGCCAGAGGTCTCGCAAGATTCCTTCTGAAGGATACTCGGAATCACTCATACAAATCAAAGTAACAGAGCACTAGTACATAATCGTCCGGCTTTGCTCGCGCATGAATTGCTGCACGTAATAGGGCCCGCAGCCGCCTTTGCCGCTGCTGCCCGAGCCTTTCCAGCCGCAGAACGAATTCACCCCGGGCCAGGCCCCGGTGGTCGCACCGCTGCGGCGATTGGCATAAGTGACGCCCGCTTCGATGTGATCGAAAAAGTAATCCAACTCGCGTTTGCGCTTGGTGTAGATGCCGGCGGTCAGACCGTACTCGACGTCGTTGCTGAGCCGAACCGCCTCTTCCAGAGAGTCCGCGACATCCACGATGAGGATCGGCAGAAAGAGCTCCTCTTTCACCAGGCGATGCGAGGGCGGCAGGCCGGTGACAATCGTGGGTTCAACAAAATAACCGTTGGCAAAAGCGCCCTCACGCAGAACATTGCCGCCGGTCAAGATGGTGCCGTCGCGCCGCGCTTCCTCCATCACCGCCTGGAATTTGTCATAAGCCTTACGGTTGATGACCGGCCCCATGAACACGTCTTTTTCAACGGGGTCGCCGATGCGCAGGGCCGCAGTCTTGCGCAGCAACAGATCAAGAAACTTGTCCTTCACCTGGCGATGAACATAGACCCGCGAGCAGGCGCTGCATTTCTGGCCCTGCAATCCGAAGGCGGAACGCATGACGCCTTCGGCGGCGGTCTCCAGATCCGCGCTGGGCATGACGATGGCGGGATTCTTTCCGCCCATTTCGAGAATCACGGGCTTGATGAAGTCGCGGCTGAATTCCCGGAAGATTTTCATGCCCACGGCTTTGGAGCCGGTGAAGACAATGCCGTCCAGTTGCGGGTGATGAATCAGAACATCGCCCATGCGGCGGTCACCGGCGAGAAAATTCACCACGCCGGGCGGCATGCCGGCCTGCATGTAAATTTCCTGCAGCCGGCTGGTGATCCACGGCGTATCCACGGAAGGCTTGCACACCACGGTGTTGCCGGCGAGAATGGCGCCGGCGCTCATCCCCGCGGGCAGTGCCAGCGGAAAGTTGAAGGGCGCGACCATGGCCCACACGCCGTAAGGCCGCAGCACCGAGCGCGTGTCTTCCTTGCGCGACAGCCGGGCGAGAGGCACCGTGAACCCCCTGGCATCGAGCAGTTGCTTGGCATAATAGTCCATCAGGTCGGCTGATTCCTCGACGTCGCCCATGGATTCGAGGCGGTTCTTGCCCACCTCCAGCGACATGATGGCGGCCAGCTCGAAGCGATTCTTGCGCACCAGGCTGGCAGCCTTTTGCAGGATCTTCGCGCGCTTGCGGTAATCGGTGGCCGCCCATTTGGGGAAGGCCTCGCGCGCCGCGGTCACGGCCGCCTCAATTTCATCATTGGTCGCGGCTTTGAAATAGGCCAATTCCACGCGCGTGTCCACCGGACTGACGCTGGCAAATGTTTCGCCGGCGCCCGGCACCGGCTGGTTGTTGATCACGTGCGGATACTGCTGGCCAATCTTCTCGCGCACCTGTACCAGCGCGCGATCGAAATCACGATGAAACTTGTCCATGTCCGCGCCCAGGGTGGCGTAGGTGATTTTAAACTGCTTCTTCGCTGCCATGCCCACTCTCCTCTCTCAAGTGAATTTCATGGAATTGGTTTGCGCGCCGGCGCCGGCAAGGCGCAGCAACAAGCGGCAGACGCATGGTCGGTTGCAAGCTGCGCCGGAACAGCGGCACAGTCTTGCGTTACAGTGATTTTCATTTGCATAAAGAATCGTCGGCTTTGGCCTGCCGCCTGCCGGTTCAACCTTGACGCCGGCGAAGAGCGCTGTCGTCGTGTCAAGCCTGCACCTCCTGTCGCAGGAGCCATTGGCGGTTTGCTCTGCTGGCGTGACGACGATGCCGGAGGTAAACCTCCGGCCTTTTCGACAGGATGAAACAGGATTGACTGGATTCGAGTCTCCAGCGCTTCTTCGTGCAGCGCCATCGCCACTGCCATGCCACCTCCTGGTTCAACCTGTGCGCCGGCGGGCAAGCCGCAACAACTCACCGCGGTGTCAGCGAAAATGAAATATCGCTTCACGCAAAAAGTCATTGCGGTAAGAGTAAGTGTTTAGCCAGTTGAAGAAACTCACTGCCCGGCCGGTCCTTCAAATGATCACATGCTTGCCGGTAAGGCGATTTTCCTGGAGAAACATTCGCCCGGAGAATTGCTCGCCACAAAACCAAACGGCCTGCCGACACGGGCGGCGTTCTCAACTGACGACTTGCGGTGAACGCAATGCTGCAGCCACGGCATCCAGGCTTTGCTCCAGCAGCGTCACGATCTCCTCGATCTGTTCCTGAGTCACGATGAACGGCGGCGCGAGCAGAATGCCGTCGCCATTGTTGCCGTCCACGTGGCCGGCGTTGGTCCAAATGATCAAGCCGCGCTGCAACGCTTCGGCGGCGATCTTCTCGACGATCTTCAGGCTGCGGGCAAAGGGCGCGCGCGTGCTCTTGTCGGCGGCCAGCTCGATGCCCGCCAGCAGGCCTCGGCCGCGGAGATCGCCAACCAAAGGATGCGCGCGCAGGCGTTGCAGCCGCGCATGCAAAACGGCGCCCATCTCGCGGCAGCGCTCGATGAGCCGGTGTTCCTGCAGATAGCGAATCGTTGCCAGCGCAGCGGCGCAGGCCACCGGATGATGAGCAAACGTCTGCGCGTGCAGGAAATCACTGCCGCTGGCGTAGATCGCCTCGACCAGTTCGCCGCGCGCCAGCATGGCCGAGAGCGGAACATAGCCGCCGGTCAGACCTTTGCCGGCGAGCATGATGTCGGGCGTGACGCCGGTGACCGTAATCGCAAACCAATCGCCGGTACGGCCCATGCCACACAGGATTTCATCAGCGATGAACAGCAGGTTATACTTGCGGCAAATCTCGACCACACGCGGGTAGTATTCTGCCGGCGGCACCATGCCACTGCCGGTGGTGCCCAGCACCGGCTCCGCCAGAAATGCCGCGACCGTCTCCGGCCCCTCGCGTTGTATCGCCAACTCCAACTCGGCCGCGCATTCATAGTCGCAGTGCGGAAAGCTCTTGCCCCAAGCGCAGCGGTAACAAATGGGCGGCGGGATCTTGGGGTGATCGACGTACATATGCTCAAACTGCACGCGATAGGCTTGCCGGCCACTCACGCCCATCGCGCCGAAGGTGTTGCCGTGATAGCTGGGCAGGCGGCTGATGATCTTATATTTCGTGGTGACGCCTCTGGCCATCCAGTACTGCCGGGCCAGTTTCATGGCGGCCTCGGTGGCCTCCGTGCCGCCGGAAAGAAAGAACGCCTTGGTTAATCCCTGGGGCGCAACACTGCACAAGGCGCGGGCAAGTTCCTCCACCGGTTCATGGGTAAATTGCAGTCCGCTGACATAACCCAATCGCGCTGCCTGCCGGCCGATGGCCTCAGCCACGACTTGATTGCCGTGGCCGAGGTTGGCGACGATTGCGCCGCCGGAAGCATCAAGATAGCGCTTGCCGCCGGCATCATAAAGATAGACGCCCTCGCCGCGCACCATCATGGGGAATTCATGGCGCAGCTTGCGGTAAAGCACGTTGCCGTGGGGATGGCAAAACCGAACATTGGAATTCATGCTCTGTCGGCTCCTACTTTCAAGAGCAGGCCGTCTGCTCAGGCGGATTCGGTTTCAGAGTACGTCTTTGCTCGCTCCCGCCTGCTCGCCGGCTCCGTCACGAGTGCACTGTGATCTTGCGAAGTGTTTCCCCCCGGCATGTCATCCAGAAGGGAAATAGTGGAGTTGCAGGCGCCAGGCCAGATCCTTCACAAGATTGATATGAATGACATTTCGAGGGCGACTCTTGCGAATTAACGAAACAGCCCCTGGTGGTCCGTTACTTTGAAATGCATGGCCACCATTCATGTCGTCCTGCGAGGCGCCTGGGACGACTTGCGCACGGCGCCAGATGCCTCTCAGACTTCCTTCTGAATTACACTCGAGATCACTCATTACAAATCAAAGCGCGCCGGTCAGGCCGGCCGCCGCGGAGTAGCACGGCTGGCATTTCACTCGAAGAGGATCGAGATCCAATGTGCCTGGCCCAGCGGAGTACGCCGCCGATCGCCACGGCGCCGGTCAAGCTGCTCGCCCTCGAACTGTAGAATGTCCAACTCGTGTGAGGTGAAGCGGTGCTCGCCACGCCGATTAAACATGACCACCTCCTCGGCGTCGAGCGAAACTGCCGGCCGCACGAAGAACAGGTTGTAGCCTTCGCCGTTCGGCTCATACTGAAACCGTTCGACTCCGATGACGCCGGTCGGAACGTCACGATGCAGCGCTTGCAGAGAGAGCGGGTAGTGGCCGCGACGCTCTTTGAACGACTCGATTTCTGCAATGAGAATGGCACTGTGCTGGACGACGCGGTCGCGACTCCACTCCGCCGCACGTGGCATCGCAATGACGACGAACCCGACGAGAACGACAGGAACACACACGAGCACGGGGGGGAGGAAAGCAAGGCGGCCCTCGCCGCCTGGAAGGTCCGCCAGGGTCCGGCGGTATGCAGCCCGAATACCAAGGATGGTGGCCAGCCCGAGCATCACGCCGAGGGCAAGCTGATTCACCGCCGCGGCGGCGACGGCGCTCACGATCGCAACGAATCCCGCAAGCACCAAAGCGAGCCTGTGCCATAGTCTGGCTCTCTGCCGGCTGGCAAACCACGCCAAGCCCACGGGCACCAGTGACAGGCTGGCATAACTGGCGACTTGGGCAACGAACGAGAGAGTCGTAGCCGAGGCGTCATACCGACCAGGCAGGTGCGGTAAAAGCATCGCCAGGATCAGCATGAAGGTCAATGAGACTGCGAGGATCATCTCTGCCTGCATCTACGAGTTGCCCGGCGAACAACAAGAAACCGGGCCCCTGCGGGTGGTTGTTCTCACTTGTTCGAAAAACACACTGGACATGTCAAACGCAGGAATGGCAATCGCCGCAGGTCCAGAATCTTCACAGAGTCCCTGCCAGGATGACAGCAGGGCTGGATGAGAACAATGGTGGAGGCGTCTTCGAAATGAAGTCGCGCTAGCGCGCTTTGAAACGCAACTCCTCCACCTTCTTGTGATCCAGCCTTTTGATCACTGCCGTAATCAACTGCACGGCGCTGTCGAAATCATCGCGGTGAATGATGCCGTTGGCGCTGTGATAGTACCGCTGCGGGATCACCAGGTCGAGCGTGGGGACACCCAAATTCCACTTGTGAATCGGGCCGGCATCCGTGCCGCCGCCTTCTTCCAGCATGAATTGATAAGGAATTTTAAGCTCATCCGCAACACTCTGCACCCACTGCCGCAGTTTGACATGCGGCAGCATTTCCGCGGTGTGCAGAATGATGACCACGCCCCTGCCGAGCACGGGCTGGGCATAATCCGCGCTGGCGTTCGCGGGCAAATCGCTGGTGACGTCGATGTCGAGTGTGAGGGCAATGTCCGGCTGCACCGCCGCCACCACGGTCTGCGCGCCCGCAAGCGTGATTTCTTCCTGCACGGCAGCGGTGGCAAAGACGGTGTTGGGATGCGGCGCCTGCGCCAGGTTTTTCATCACGCCAATGATCACCGCCAGCCCGACACGATCATCCCAGGCCTTGCCCAGGAGAAACTTGGGATTCGCCAGGCGCGCAAAGCTGCTCTGGTGAGTGATGGGATCGCCCGGCGCAATGCCGAGGGCCTCGGCTTCCGCGCGGCTGGCAACGCCGACATCGATCCACATCTCTTCCCGGGGAATGAGCTTGTCCTCCCGAATGTCGGGACCGGTGTTGAGCACACCGAGAACCGCACCGCTGCGCGTGTGAATGAGAACACGCCGATCGAGCAACTGCTGGGAAAAATTCCAGCCAAGCGGGAAAAACTTGACGAAGCCATTTTCATCGATGCGCTTGACCATGAATCCGATTTCATCGAGATGCGCGTCCAGCAGCACGCGGGGCGAGGGCGCACTGCCCTGCTTGCTGCCAATCACGCCACCGAGATGGTCCCGTTGCAGCCTGTCAACGTGCGGGGCAAGGTATTTCATGAACACTTGCGCGGCCGGCTCTTCGTAGCCGGACACGCCCGGTGCTTCGCTGAGATCGCGCAGCATTTGTTCCGTGGCGTCCAGCTCCTGACCGGAGATCATGAGCGGAGCGATCAACACCATGGCCGCAAGCAGTCCCTGCCAGGCCGCGCGCGCTTCTTTTCTCTGCATTGAACCAATCCCCGTGACTTCACTGCCGGTGAAATTCTAGATTGACAATATTCGTCCCTTACAAGTGATATCTTTGCAAGAACGGCAAAGACTTTTCCAGCGGATGGAAAAACCCAACGGAGATCATCTTTTTGCTTGCGGCTTGTCCGCGTTGAGCTAAACCACGGGACAACCATCCAACGAGGACGAATAATCATCTGCGCAAGCTTTCAGGCAAGCTGAGAACCTGGCCCTTCGGGCAGCACAAGAAATCTCCAGCCGGTAGAAGAACCCAACTGATGAAGCATGCTTGTCAGTTGGATTCTTCCATCGGTTGGAGAAAAGTCAGAATTTTTTTCCAAGTTTGAAGAGCTTATCGCCTAAAACGGTTTTTCAGACAAGCGGAGGACCGCAGCCCTGCGCGCGGCTTCAACGGATTGAAAAAAACAGCAGATCATTCCTGTTCGCTGTTTTTTTTCAATCCAATGGCGATTTCCTTCGAGTTGCGGCTTATCTGCGTCAGGTTGATTCAACCGGCAGGATTGTCAACCGGTCCGGCATCTTTTCCGGCACGCGATTTCTGCTGATGCCGGAAAACCTTTCTGCCAGGCTGATATTTTCAACCGCGAGAAGCGCGCTCACTCAAATGCAAGATGGGTCAAATCAACCGGCTGGAGCTGCCGGCCCTTTCTGCCAGTGATCACTTCGGTTTGCTGCAGCGCCCGCTGCCAGGCCTGCGCCGCAGCTTCGGCTGCGGCCTGCGACAGCATCGCAATGGTTTCCGCGCCGTGCCAGCGCTCGCGGAAGAGCTGGAATTCCTCCTCGAAGGCGCCATCCACCGTGTTGGTGGTGGAGAATGCCAGCGCCAGCCGCTGTTCGTTTTGCAGGCACAGGCCGAGGCGGTCCAGGCCGCGCATGCCGGCTTCCGCGAGTTGGCACAATTGCAGCGGCAGCAGCGGCGCACTGGTGGCCAGGATCAACACGAAGCTCGGCGTGAGTGAGGCTGGCAGTTCGGCCTCCCGTTGATGCGCAAACCGGCCGCCATTCGCGGCCAGCAGCGCGCCCACGATGAACTGCTGGTCTGCCACCACCAGTGAGCGTGCCGCTTCACCGACTCCTCCCTTCCCGCCAAAAGCGCACAAACCCCGGCCGATGCCGACACTGCCGCACGCCGGCGCCTGCGCGGCAGCGTGAATCGTCGCAAGCACCTGCGCGCTGGTGAGGCGGCGCTCGCGCAGATTGTTGAGGTAGCCATCATCCACACCGATGACGAGCGGCGGCCAGGCGTTGTCGATGGGAAGCTCGGCGTGGCGCTGATGTCCGAACGTGATCAGCGCATCATAGACGGTTCCCAGCGCTGTCACGTTACACAGCACAATCGGGGAGGAAAACGTGCCGAAATCCTGCGCAACGTGCAAGCCGGTCCATTCATTCCAATTGCCGGCGGCGAAACTGCCGATGAAAAGCTTGCGATTTCTGACGGCCAATGGATAGGGCAGGATCACGGTGACGCCGGTTTGCACCTCGCCTTCGGCGAGGGTCAAGTGGCCGACGCTGACGCCCGGCACCGCCGTGATGGAATTCGGCCGGCTTTGCTGCGTGCCGGCCCACTCTCCCTCCCTGCCGGAAGAATGGTGCGAGGCCGCACGCGAATCAGCGCCCATATTTCCTCATGATGGCCGGCAATCTTTCCAGCGGCAGGGCAAAGGCGGTGTTGCCGTCGATTCCCACCGTGGTTTCGGCGCCGCACAATGCATTCAAGATCGCCTCTTCCGTGGCTTAGCCGGC
>JBBIKM010000068.1:24847-26813 GCA_037445455.1 bacterium
ATGCGCGCGGCTCAGCCATTCATCATTGAAAATTTGAATGTCGGTGAATGCGGCGCCCGGACGAATCTTGATACCGGTGGAAAAGAAAAGCGCGAGCTCTCCCGAGCCATGACTCGACTGGCCGCCGGTGCGTGCCATGCCCAAAATCATGCGCTTGCACAAGCGCTGCAATTGCGCCGGAATCATCGGCGCATCCGTGGCACCGATCAAGATCAGGGATTTTGCCTTGCGGCCGGCAATCGGCATGAGATCCGTGATTTCCCTGCCCACCGGCACGCCGTTGATGGTGAGTTGCTCGCGCTCGCCGAAATTAGCCTGCACCAGCACACCAAACGTGTAGCCGCCGAGCGCCGCCGGCAACACGCGCGAGGCCGTGCCAATGCCGCCTTTGAAATCGAAGCACACCATGCCGGTACCGCCGCCCACCGCGCCTTCAACCACCGGACCGGCCTTTGCCGCCGCGATGGCCGCCTGCACGTGTTCATCTTCGAGATGCCGGCCTTCGGCATCATGCAAAAACGCGGCCCAGGTCTCCGCCACCACCGGCACCGGCACCGGAGCAGTATCACCGATTTCAGGATGGGTTTGCAGCAGCCAGGTGAGCGCGCCGTTCATCACGCGGCCAACGTTCGAGGTATCGGTGAGAAAGATTGGTGTTCGCAGCAAACCGGTTTGATCGACCGCACCCAGGCCGGTCATTTCTCCATTGCCATTCATGACAAAGCGTGCTGCTGTGACATGCTCAACCACAACGTCATCACCCGGCATGATGACGGTCACGCCGGTGCGGATTGGCCCCTGGCCCACGACCAGGGCGCCGCTGCCGGCAATGCGGGTGCAGTGCCCGACTTTCACGCCGTTCACATCCGTGATGGCATTACCAGCGCCGGTGGGCAGCGTACCAATAACGATGCCCAAATCGCGCAGCCGTCGCCGGCGCTGCGGCGGTGCAGCCAGATATTTGTGCGAGGGAGAGCAGGCAGTGAGCAGGGCCAAGCCGGCGATTTGCCGGCAAAACCTGCGGCGTGAGATGGGCTGGAAAGCAGTTGAGCTGGAGATCATCAGGATCGAAGAGCGAGTACTCGCAGGCAGCCGCGGATCCGTTAAAATGATGTGACGCAATATAGCATGGCCGCTGCGGTGTGTCAAGGTGTTTTTGGCTGAAACCGTGATGCCTCCGCGAGCGACGGGGGCGTATTGATCAGCAACGGTTGCACCGTTGCTTTTCGCGACGGCGGCCGGGCATCATGATGCCACGGCACAGCCGTGGCAGATCGAGCCTGAGGTTGTGATGCCACGGCGCAACCGTGGCGGATCGAGCCAGAGGTTGTGATGCCACAGCGCAGCCGTGGCGGATCGAGCCAAAGGTTGTGTTGCCACGGCGCAGCCGTGGCGGTCGAGCCGGAGGTTGTGATGCCACGGCGCAGCCGTGGCGGATCAGTCCCACCAATGTCCGATCTCTGATGTTGATCAGCAACGGTTGCACCGTTGCTTTTCGCGCCGGTGGCTGGGCATCATGATGCCACGGCACAGCCGTGGCAGATCGAGCCGGAGGTTGTGATGCCACGGCGCAGCCGTGGCGGATCAACCCCACCAATGTCCGATCTCTCATGTTGATCAGCAACGGTTGCACCGTTGCTTTTCGCGCCGGCGGCCCGGGTATCATGATGCCACGGCACAGCCGTGGTGGATCGAGCCAGAGGTTGTGATGCCACGGCGCAGCCGTGGCGGATCAACCCCACCAATGTCCGCTCTCTCATGTTGATCAGCAACGGTTGCACCGTTGCTTTTCGCGCCGATGGCTGGGCATCATGATGCCACGGCACAGCCGTGGCGGATCAGTCCCACCAATGTCCGATCTCTCACTTTGATCAGCAACGGTTGCACCGTTGCTTTTCGCGACGGCGGCCCGGCGTCATGATGCCACGGCGCAGCCGTGGCAGATCGAGCCAGAGGTTGTGATGCC
>JBBIKM010000069.1:0-23298 GCA_037445455.1 bacterium
CAGGGCGTTGCCCTTCGCTATCACCTTTCGCCCCGTTGGGGCTGGTTGGATTTGCAGTAGAATTCGACCCAACGCGGACAAGCCGCAACCAAAAAGATAATCTCCAATGGATGGAAGAACCCAACTGAAAAGCCTTATCGGTCGGATTTTTCCATCCATTGGAAACGTCTTGGCTTTTTTTGCACAAATATCACTTGTGAGAGATTAACGCTGTAGTATTAACGTGTCGGCAGCAGTTGCAGGGCGGTGATTGCCGCGCTCAGTTGGCCGGCGATTTTCTCATGCGAGGCAACGCTGGGATGGCCGTTGGCCACGTATCCGCCCGCGAAATGATCGAACTGGGCGAAATGGACATCCTGCCGGCCCGCCGCCTGTTCTTCCGCCACCACCTGCCGCACATTCGCGCGCATCCACTCGGGATGCGCCGCCGTGGCCAGCAGCGCCACGCCCGGATAAACCTGGCGCAGCCGCGCCAGCAGCGCATGATAGCGCTGCCGGTAAAGCAGCGAGTTTTCCGGTGAGACGTTGCCCTCCTTGTCCTGCAATCCGGAATAATCATTCAACCCCAGACAAATGACCACGAGATGGGGAAGCCACTGCTGAAAGTCCCATTTCGGTTCGGCGGCGTCCATCAGCGCGCGGTCGAAACGATCGGGCAGATTGAGGCTGCGGTCGCCGGTCCAGTCGCACACCATGCCGATGCCGGAGCGGGCGGTTACGTGATATTGCGCCTGAAAATGCCGGGTGATGAGCCACGCAAATCCCTTGTCGATGTTGGTCACCGGAAAAGTCTCTTCCCACGGCATGCTCGGCACCGTTGCTTCATTGCCCTCGGCGACGGTAAACGAGTCGCCCAGGAATTCGATTTTGCTGGCGGGTTTCGGCGGCGGCGGCAGCAGCTCTGCGCCGGGATCGAGCAGCAGTCCGGAAAACGAAAAGACTTTGTTTTGGACGCAATTGCGCTTGGTCAAGCGCAGCGTGTGGCGGGTGTTGGCAAGGCCCTGCGCCAACAGGTAATCTGCCTCTGCGCTTTGGTCGCCGCGAAAAATGCGCTGCCATGCGCCATCAAGGTAGACGTTGTAGTCGTGCTCGCCGTCAGCCATGCGCACGCCGATGCGGGTGCCGGTGAACTCGGCGTAGATCTGCACGCCCGGCCAGGAATGCCGGGGACGCCGGGCATCGCTCAGATCCCATCTGCCGAAAAGCTGCAGGTGGGGATGATTGGCCGGAATGAAATTCAAAGCGGAAAGCGTATCGCGATGGCCGGGAGAGAATGACAAGACGACTTGCGACAAAAGCAGCAGCCAGTTCATTTGGAACTCACGAGTTGGACGGAATGAATTGCGGTGCGGCAAACACCATGGTGTTGCCGCGGGCGTGACCGGCATGGCCGCGCCGGCCTCACCCGCTTGGCGTTTCAAACTCGAAAGAAGAGACTGAAGTTCTCTTGACTTGACTGGATCGCATTCACCGCCTGAGCGTGGAAAGCGCCTCGCGGCAAAGCCAGTGGCATCGGGCCTCACTCCGCCGCGGCGCCGCGCCGCGCCGTCAACTCGGATTCGATGTGACGCATCGTCTGCTCATCCAGTTTGTAGAACAGGATCAGGACAATCGCCACCACGCCGGCCACCGCTGGAATCACGCTCATCAGCGCTTTCAAGCCGAACAGCACTTCGGCATTCTGGGCGATATTGGCCTGAAAACCGAAGGCCGAGAGTAGCACGCCTGCGACAAAAGTGCCGATCGCCCAGCCAAACTTTTGCGACATGGTGGAGGCCGAAAATACCAGCCCGGTGGCACGCCGGCCGGTCCTCCATTCGGAATAGTCCGCCGAATCGGCGTACATCGCCCAAATCAGCGGCGACAGCGGGCCGCCGGCAAAGGAACCGATGATCTGCAGAATGAACATGGGAAGGACATGATGCGGCTGCAGCACAAAGAACGCCGACGTGCAAACCGTGGCAGTGATGAAGAGCAGCAGAAAGGCGCGCTTCTTCCCCACCTTTTGGGCAAAGAAGTTGGTGAAGATGACGCCGAGAATCGCCAGCCACTGGCCGATGGCATTGAAGGCCGAAGTGAGCGCAATGAAGCCCAAGGTGTAGGTTTTGCCGAAGAGCGTCAGTTGTTGGTCACCGACATAGTACTTGAAATAATGCGCGGTCACGCTCATGCGGGTGGCGACGAAGAGAATGAACAGCAGCGTGGTGAAAAGCAACAGCACCCAGGGCTTGTTGGCAAGGAGATCCTTCAGGTCCTGCGTGATGGATGATTTCTGCGTCTTGGGCGGCTGCACGCGTTCGCGCGTGGAGAGAAACGTGATCAGAAAAAAGACGATGGCCGCCGCGCCAAACACCATCATCGTCACTTGCCAGCCGCGCGCGTCGTCACCCTTGCCGAAATACTCGGTCAACGGCAGCGCAAAAGCGGAGACAATCGTGCCGCTGAGATAGGCAAAGACGTATTTGTAGGAGGAGACGCTGGTGCGCTCGATGGGATCCGGCGTGATCACGCCCAACAGCGAGGAATAGGGAATGTTGATGGCGGTGTACAGCATCATCAGGAGAATGAACGTGACGTAAGCGTAGATCAGCTTTCCGGTCGGGCTGAAATCCGGTGTCGAAAACGTCAACACGCCCACCACTGCCAGTGGAACCGCCATCCACAACAGATAAGGCCGGAACTTGCCCCAGCGGGTGTTGGTGCGGTCCGCCACCATTCCCATCATCGGATCATTGACGCCATCCCACAACCGGCTGAGCAGAATCATGGTGCCGGCGGCCGCGGCGGTGAGGCCGAACACATCGGTGTAAAAGTAGAGTAAATAGGCGGAGATCGTTTGCCAATACAAAACCGAGGCCAAATCCCCCAAACCATAGCCGATCTTTTCCCGCACGGAAAGCTTCATTCGTTCATTGCTCACGGGGTTCTCCTCCGGTTGGGTCGCGCTGTGAAGTACCACAATATTGAGTCACCTCTTCAATCTGTCATGCCGGGAAATTCTGCGAGACACTTGACGCGGGACTTGCCTCTTCACCGGATGCTTGCAGCACGGCGTCGCGGCAAGTGCCGCAGGATTTGCGCTCTCCTGAGCTCGATTGCAGCGGCCGTCCGCTCAGCGCAGCACGAGCATCTTCATCGAATCCTGCCAGGCGCGGCCGTTGGCGTGCAGGCGCAGGCGGGCGAGATAAACGCCGCTGGCGACCCGGTTCCCGTCATCCGTCTCCGCGTTCCACGTCGTGGTGTAATATCCCGCGGGCAGCAGCGATTGCTGCAGCCGGCGAATCAACTGGCCGGCGGCATTGTAGATGCCGAGGTCGACCTCGCCCGGCGCCGGCAAGGCATAGGCAATCTGGGTGGAAGGGTTGAACGGATTCGGATAGTTCTGCTGTAAACCAAAGCCGCGCGGCAGCGCGCCTTCTTGCGGTTCTGCCACACTGGTGGGATTGGGCTTGCCGGTGGGCGAAAGCGAGGCTTCGATCGCGCCGGCAAGATAAACCAGCGGCGCATTCCAGTTGATGGCGTTTTCATTCGAGGCATAGCTGCACACGTTGTCGACGTACGCGCGCGCCCGCTCGCTGCCGAGATAGCCGGAGCAATTGCCGCCGTCGTCACTGCGCGCATTGGCGTTGGGTCCGCCCGCCAGCAGGCCGGGGACCGGCTCAGCGATGCCGTCCGCTTGTGACTGGCGATGATGCGGATGCAGGGGAGATTTCTCGCCCAGCCCGGTCACGAAACAATAGCCGGTGGCATTGCGGCCCAGCAGGTAATCGAGGTTGTGTATGGCTGCCTCCAGATACGTGGCGTCGCCGGTGAGGCGGTAAGCTTGCACCAGCGCCATGCCCTGATTGGCGGCAACGCCGTTGCTGCCCCACACAAAATCGCCGTTCGCGATGCCCATCGCAACGCGATAGGCGGAAGCGTTGGCGGCACTGCGCAAGCTGCCGGCGAGATTCAACAAGACAGTCTTGACCGCGGTGGAGTCAAGCGCAGGGCCGAGGTGGGCACGGTGAAATGCCAGCGAATACACGCCCAGCGTGTTGACCGACGGCCACGCGGGCACGCCAAACGGTCCCGCCAGCGGATTGGCGGCCGCCAGAAAGCTGTCGGCTTTGGTGGTGATGAACAACTCCGCGGCGGCCCAACGCAATTCGTCGGTGGCGCTGCCATCGCCATACTCGCCGGTGGTGATGTCGGGATCATACGCGGCGTTGAGGGCGCGTTGATCATAGCGCACGTTGGGATTCCGGCGTGCCCAGCGCCAGGCTGCCAGGCTGGCCTCCAGACAGGTTTGCGCGAAGCCCGGCATCTCGGCATTGAACCCGGCGAAGATGCGGCTGGCCTGCGCCAGCACCGCGGCAAAATCAAGCGTTGCGGTGGTGCTCTTCTGCACGACGTAGCGCCGCGCCGTGTCTTGCTGTGGCATGACGAAGCCGCTGAAGTTGGCGGTGGTGAGCTTATGATAGACGCCGCCATCATTGGGATCCTGCATGGTCAGCATCCAGGTGAGATTCCACAGCGCCTCGTCGAGAAGGTCAGGCAGGTTGTTGCCGCTCTCCGGAAGGTTGACCGCCAGTTCGCGGAAATACGCGGGAAAATGTTCGTAGGCCGCCAGCAGCGTGTAGGTGGTGATGCCGGAGTTGACGATGTACTTGTTGTAATCGCCCGCGTCATACCAGCCCTTGGGCGAGGCGATGATGGTGTTCGCCGGCCGCGCGGTGCTGGCGGCCGAAGCATGCACCCACACCTGCGTGTCCGGATGGCCGGCCGCCCGTTTCCATTTTCCGGCAAAGGGATCGACCAGTGCCGTCGAGGCGCGCAAGAAATAGTATGACTTCAACGCCATGACGGTCACGGTTTGATGAACATAGTTGCCGATGGTGAAAGGATGCGAGATTCCCAAACCCGGCACCACGATGGTGTATTCTCCCGGCTGCTGCAACGGGGTGAAGTCGATCAACTTCACCGTCTCGCCGGAATGCGGCCACAGGCGCGCTGCGCCCAGGGTGCCGGTGAGCAGAGTATCGGCTTGGTCGCGCGTGGTCACGTAGAACACGTTGCCCGCCGCAGCAACGGCAACGGCGAATTTCGGGCCGGCGGGATGGAAGCCGATTTGATTCAAACGGATGGCATCCTGCCCGGCCGCCATGGCCGTGACGAACAGGAGCAGCAGCAGAAGCAGGCGGGCGTGAAGCATTTTGCAGAACATGATTTCCTCTCCAACGTTGGGGCGTTACCGCACGGCCGCTCAATCTCTCTGCGGCCAGGCAGATTCATAGGCGGCAATGAGGCGATCCATCAATTGATTGGTTGCTTCGTTTACAACTTTGCGGGCCGGCACGGCATCAAACCAGGCCAGGATCTCGCGCGCACCGGCGGCGAAGGGAATGGTGGCGTGAAAGTCGGGCACCACGCGCTTGATTTTGGCATTATCGAAGATCATGCTGTGGGCTTTGTCGCCCAGCAGGCTGGCGCCCCACTCCGGGGCGTAAGCGGCAATCAGTTCGGAAGGCACATGCACAAGGCGGGGAGACACGCCCGCGGCCCGGCCGACGATCTCGAAAATCTGATTCCAGGTGAGGATCTCATCGGAGGTGAGGTGAAAAACTTCGCCAATCGCGTGCGGATTGCCGAGCAGCCCGACGAAGCCCCGGGCAAAATCGCGATGGTGGGTCAACGTCCACAAGGAAGTGCCGTCGCCGTGCACGACGACTTTGCGGCCGGTGCGCATACGATCGACCACGGTGTACTGGCCGTGCATGGGCAGCAGCGTGCAATCATAGGTGTGCGAGGGCCGCACAATCGTGAGGGGAAAATTCTCCTCCTGCTGCGCGCGGCGCAGCCGTTCTTCGCAGGCGATCTTGTTGCGGGAATAAGCCCAATAAGGATTGTGCAGCGGCGTGGATTCGGTGACGGGCAGCAGCGCGGGCGGCGTTTGATAGACCGAGGCCGAGCTGATGAAGACATATTGCGCGGTGCGGCCGCGAAACAACTCCACATCCACTTCGATGTGCTCGGGCGTGAACGCGATCCATTCCACCACTGCGTCGAAAGCCCTGCCGGACAGCGCCTGACGCACCGCAGCGGCATCGCGCATGTCGGCCTGCACCACTTCCACCGCGGCGGGCAGGCGGCGTTCGCTGCGGCCGCGATTGAGCACGACCAGCTCGAGGCCGCGCTCCACCGCAAGCTGCGCGCAAGCCGAGCTGATGACACCGGTGCCGCCAATAAACAGGACTCGCAAATCCCTTCCTCCTTCTTTGCCTTTGCGCCGCCGCGTCAATCCTCCAGCTTGTCGTACCAGTTCAGCTTCAAAATCAAGCTGGTGGTGATCAGGACAATTGCATCGTACAGCACGAACATCTTCTCCTGGACGACCAGGCAAATGGGAAGCGCGACCAGGCTGGTTTGCCAGATGATGCCGATCACGACGTTGAACATGTCGCGTTTGAAATTGCGGTTTGCTTTGAAATCGGGATGCTCCGCCACCACCAGCTCATGCACCGGTTTCCAGAAGCCCCAGGGCCGGACTTGCTTGTAGAAGCTCTTGAGCACTTCCATGTCATCGGGCGGGGTGGCGAAAGTCGCGAGGAAGCAACCGGCCAGCGAGGCGGCAAAGATGAGGGGGAATTGATAGATGGTCGGCGACAGCGGCGCCACCAGCGGCGTGATCAGCGAGGCCGCGATGCCGGTCAACATGCCCCAGAAATAGCCGTAGCCGTTGAAGCGCCACCAATACCATTTGAGCACATTGGCCGCGGTGTAACCGCCCCACAGCGCATTCACGATCCACTGCGTCACCGAGTTGATCGATTCCACGAAGAAGCCGAAGCTGACGCCCACCACCACCACGCCGAACGAGCACAGGTAACTCATGCGAATGAGGGTCTTGGAATCGGCGGTGGGATTGATGAAGCGCTTGTAAATGTCATTGACGAGATAGGCGGGTGCGGCATTGACCGTGGCCGCAAAGGTCGACATGAACGCCGCCAGCAGCCCGGCCATCAGGATGCCGAGCAGGCCGATGGGCACGAAGTTTCCCAGCGCGTAGGGCAGGATCAGCTCGAAATCGATGTCTGCGCCCATGTTGCGCAATTGCGGCATGAAATAGGCGAGCGCCAGCACGGTCAGGCCGGCAATCAACATGTAACGCGGAAAGAACAGCACCACCGAAACAAACGCGTTCATCTTGGCCGCCTCCTTCGGCGAGCGCGTCGAGAGAATGCGTTGCATGTCATAGTTGGGCGCCGGCCCGGCCAGGCTCACCAGCGTGCCCTTGAACACCATCATGCCCCAAAAGATCGCAAACAGGGAATAGCCGTCCGCCGCGATCTTCGCATTCACCGAATCCAGAATGCCGCTCCAATCCAGGTTGAGATGCCAGCCGAAGAAAATGCTCTTCCAGCCGGCGGGCAGCACGTTGGTGAGCATCGCGGGATCGACCCGGTTGATGGCAATCACGCCGACGGCAAGCGAGGCAAGAACCATGATGCCGAACTGCACCAGCTCGGTGAGCACCACGCTGAACATCCCGCCCTTGATGACATAAATCGTGGTGATGCCCATTAGAATCACGGCATAGGTGTCGGGCGAAAGCTGCCAGGGCAGAAACGTGGCGGCAAACTTGCCGATGCCCTTGAAATCATACGCGAGAAAGCCGATCACGCTCACCATCGCAAACACAACGATGATGAAGTGGCTCAGGGTGGCGCCCCTGCCGGTGCCGAAGCGCGTCTTCAGCCATTCGGCGCCGGTCATGGCATTCGAACGCCGCAGCCAGGTGGAGAGAAAAACCATCAGAAAGATTTGATTGAAAACGGGCCAGAGCCAGGGAATGAAGACGCCCTTCAAGCCATAAACGAAGGTGACGTAGACCAGCCACATGGTGCCGGTCACATCGAACATGCCCGAGGCGTCGGAAACGCCCAGCACGTACCACGGCAGCACGTTGCCGCCGAGAAAATAGGACTTGAGGTCGCGCGTCGCCCGTTTCGCCACCCAAAAGCCGATGAGCAGGGTCAGCGTGATATACAAAAAGATGATGCTGATATCGATCCAATGCAACGGCATGCGCTCTCCCTTCCGGTTGACAGCATTTGGTTGGCGGCTGGCGGATTAGCGCCGGCGCGTCAGCACAACGGCCAGATCCTTCACCAACGAGGGCACCGGCAGCACCAGCGTGCCGTCGGCCCCGGTCTCCATTACGAGCGGCTTTCCCGTGAAGGCGCCGGTCTGCGGATCATACCACGCCACGGTGAAACGACCGGGCGGGAGATCGGGAATGATTTGCGTGAAGGCACCCACTGCGCCGGGCTGCCGGCCCTCCTGCACAAGCGACCATTGGTAGTCCATGTTCTTGAACCACAGGGCGCAGTGCTCGCCGCTGTAGATGATCCGCACCAGGCAGGCGGCCTGCTCCCCGGGCTGGTCCGTGAGCCGGCCCGCTGCCAGCGTCTTGAACACGAGGTGCTGCCGGTCAATGGGCAGCGCCTGCGCGAAACGTGACAGGCTCGCAAACTCGCGCCAGAGATCGTGGGGATCGATGTAATTGTCCCACCACCAGCTCAAGGGAATAATCGGCGTTTCGCTGAACCAGCCCGACCAGATGCCGTTGTGCAAGCCGATGTGTTGCGGATCAACCGCAAAGGTACGATCGGCGCCGCGGAACTCGACGCCGAACTCACCCAGCACCACCGGCTTGTGATAGTATTCGATCGTCGCCTCATGCAAATCGATGAAGTGTGGCGCGAGGTTGACCGAATTGTAATCGTGAAACATGACGTAATCCAGCGCCGGCGACTTGAAGGCGTCCACCAATTTCTCCGGATAGGAACGCGTCGAGCTGCTCGACACCAGGCGGTCATGCACGTCGATCGCCTGGACGTACTCGGCCATTTCCACATGCCAGCGATTCACCGGAATGGACTGGCCCGCCATGAGATCCGCTTCATTGTAAAATTCCCAGGTGGCGAGACGCGCGCTGTGGCCAAAACGTGAAACCAGGTATTTGTACTTGCGCTTGAAGAATTCCCGCGCCGCCGTATTGGTGAAAAGTTCGGCATCGGTGGCGCATGGACCGCCGTTGGCTTGATTGTAGGGATTTTCCAGCCAGCGATTCTCCTTGAAGAAACCCAGGCCTTTGCGGGCAATGCCGTGATAGTCCATGCACAGAATGACATAGATGCCGTATTGTTCTGCCAGCGCCAGCAGCCTGTCGAGACGCCGCGCCGAGTCCAGATTGTAGCGGCCCAATCCGGTTTCCTTCCACTCGAAGGAAAGATGCCAGGGGCACATCCAGAGGCGGGTGAGATTGAGCCCGGCGGCCTGCATTTTCCTGAAGTAGTATTCGTAGTCATCCGCCCAGCAAACATTGAGGCCGAGGCCGCGAAACGGCCCGCCGTTTTCGAGTTCGAAAATCCCCAACTGCGGCGCACGCCGCAGGCCTCCCGCCTTTCCGGGATTGGCCTTGACCATCACTTCGAACGGCGCCTCGGAGTTGCCGTTGATCCGAACGCGGAAGCGATGCCGGCCCGCTTGTTTGGGCGCAAAACGCGCTTCCCACTGCTCCACGCCCCCGGCGTTCTGGCCGTCATAAAAAAAGGAGAGGGTGCGGCGCGTGAAGTCGGGCTGCTCAATCAGCAACTCCACGCGATTCGTTTCCAAGTCAAAGGGATTGGCGAAGCCCAGGCTCTCCTCGAAGCGAAAGCGAAGCGTTTCATATTGCCGCCCCTCGGTGGGCCGGTCGATCAATCCCACCGCGCCGAGATTCACAGCGCAACCCAGCAACACTGCGGCAATGCCCCTGAACAAACCCGCTCTGAAGTTTTGCATGGTCGTTTTCCCTTAATCATTCAATCCGTTGCGTGTGATAACGCCGGCATACCACTTCGCCGAGGCTTTGGGAAAACGGTGGCCAGTGGCGTAATCCACATAGTGCAGCCCGAAACGTTTGGAATAGCCCTCCGCCCATTCGAAATTGTCCATGAACGACCAGGCAAAATAGCCGCGCAGGTCGACCTGCGCGCTCAGGGCTTCATGCGCCGCCGTGAGATAAGCGTTGAGAAATTCGATGCGGCCGGTGTCGTGCACTTCGCCGTTGGCCGGCACGTCTGCCAGGGCGCAGCCGTTCTCGGTGACATAGATCGCCGGGGAATCATAGCGATCACGGATCCACAGCAGCAGTTTGCGAAAGCCCCATGGCACGATATTCCACTGCACTTCTGTTTTTTGCCAGGCGGGGTCCGAGCTGAGCACCACGCCCTGATCCTCCGCCAGGCCGCTGTTGTCGTGTGGGGTGTGGCCGGCCGGCACGGCGCCGGCGTCCGCAGCATACATGGTGGAGTAGTGATTCAAACCGAAGAAATCCGCGGAGCCTTTGAGCAGCGCTTGTTCTTCGTCGGTGAAATGCGGCAGCCGGTCGCCCAGGCGTTCGCGCATGACGGCGGGATAATCCCCCAGGAAGATGGGATCAGCGAACCAGCCCAGGAAAAACTCCACCGCCCGTTGTGCCGCCTGCCGGTCGGCCTCGCGGTCAGTGAGCGGCGCACGCCAGTCACAGTTGTTGGTGAGGGCAATCACGCCCTTTTGCACGGGTTGAAACTCGCTGCGATACTTTGCCACGGCCAGGGCATGCGCGCGCAAGAGGTGGTGGCCGGCGCGATAAGGCTCATCGCGGGAAACACGGCCCGGCGCATGCACGCCCAGGCCGTGGCCAAGCACCGCGCTGCACCACGGCTCGTTGAGCGTGAGCCAATGCTTGACGCGATCGCCGAATGCGGCAAAACAAATCGCGGCATAGTCGGCAAACAACGTGGCGATTTGGGGATTCAACCAGCCGTCGTGTTCGATTTGCAGGGCCAGGGGCAAATCCCAATGATACAGCGTAATCCACGGGGTGATGTTGTGGGCGAGTAGCGTGTCGATGAGTTCGGAATAAAAGCGAAGGCCCGCGGCATTGGGCTGGCCGCTGCCGCTGGGTTGAATGCGCGGCCAGGACAGCGAGAAGCGATAGGCCGGCAGCCCCATTTCAGCCATCAATTTGATATCTTCTTTGAAGCGATGATAGTGGTCACAGGCAACGTCGCCGGTTTCATTGCGGTGAATCTTGCCGGGGGTATGGCAGAAGGCGTCCCAAATCGAGAGGCCCTTGCCGCCCGTGAGCCAGGCGCCTTCGATCTGATAGCTCGAAGTGGCGGCGCCCCAGACAAAACCAGGCGGGAATGTTTTCATAAAAGAGGCTTTCTGGCTGAGCAGCCGTTGGAAAGGTGGCGGGCGGCCGGGCCGGCGTGATCACGCTGCCGCCGGTCGCCGCCCGCGTTGGTTAAGTGTCAAGCGCACAACGAATGCATTGCTGCCGCGAGAGCCATGTCACCAACAGTGTCATGCTGCAGGGATCTTGCGAGGCTTTAAGCATCGTGCCGAGTCTTTCACAAGACGCCTCCGCGTGACATGTCGCAAGACGGCTGTCGCGCATCAACGTAACTGGCCAATCGTTTCTGTCCCCCAATGCATGCCCTGCTGCGCCGGGGTCTCCGCAGCTTCGCGTGGTGCCGCAACCATGGCGGACGGCCGCGAACTGCGGCGCCAGCACTCAGGACATCTCCGAATTGCTCTTCAAATAGGCCAGCAGGTCGTCGGCCTGCGTGAAGGCGATGCCGGTGTGGGTGTCGGCCGCGCCGTAGTAGATCGCAATCCGGCCGGTGGGGGCATCGACCAGGGTCGCGCACGGAAATACGACATTGGGAACGAAGCCGCTGACTTCATAGTCCTTTTCCGGCGTGAGAATGTAATCTCTGGTGCGATAGAGCACGCGGCTGGGATCGTCGAGAGCGAGCAATGCTGCGCCCATGCTGTACACGAAGCCGTTGCACGTGGTCGTGACGCCGTGATAGATGAGCAACCAGCCTTCTTTGGTTTCGATCGGCACCGGGCCGGCGCCGATCTTGGTCGCCTGCCACCAGTTCCGGCCGCCGCTCGACATCACGTGGCGATGCCTGCCCCAATAGGTCAGGTCCGGGCTGTAGCTGAGCACGATGTCGCCGAAGGGCGTATGGCCGCTGTCACTCGGCCGGCTGAGCATGGCATACAGGCCGTTGATCTTGCGCGGGAACAGCACGCCGTTGCGATTGAAGGGCATGGTGGGATTTTCCATGCGGATGAAGGTTTTGAAGTCGCGCGTCCGTCCCAGGCCGATGGAGGCTCCGGGAAAATCATCGCACCAGGTAATGTAGTAGTGGTCGTCAATCTTGACCAGGCGCGGGTCGTAGGCGTAACTGGTGGGCGCGGGATTGCCCTGTTCATCCACCCAGTGGATCGCTTCCGGCTCCAGCATCCAGTTCACGCCATCCGGGCTGCGGCCGAAATGCAGCAGGGGCCGGCTGTTGCGGTGATCGATGCGAAAGACGCCGACAAACGCCTCCTGATAAGGAATCACCGCGCTGTTGAACGCGCGCGCGCCATTGGGAATGGGATTCCAACTGATGATGGGATTCTTGCTGTAACGCCACACCACCTCCCGCAGGCCTTTTGGTTTGTCCTCCCATGGCAGATTGGGCAATCCCGGACCCTGAATCAAAGCGCTCATAATCATCTCCCTTGGGGTTTGAAGAAGTTCCTCCTCAAAACAGCACAACCAAGAACTCATTTGTGTCCGTTCAAGAACACCACCGCCCGGGTGCTTCGTCATGAAGGGGAAGAAGTTTTATTCGACTTGTGCCCGCTTCGCGGCCAGGCGGCCGGGCGGTTTCTTTATTTCTCGACAAACGTTGAGTCTTCGGCCCTCGCGGGCGGCAAGCCTGACTTGGTCTCACCTGCTCGCCCGGGTGAATTCCAGGCGAATGGGCATTTGCCCCGCGCGGTAGCGCGCGGAAGTGGCCTCCCCCATCAGCAACAAACCGTTGCGCCGGGTTGCCTGTTCGCGGACTTCGAAGCGCAACACGTTCCGGCCGGCCGGCAACACCAGCAGGCTGCGGCCGTGGTC
Organism: bacterium; assembly: GCA_037445455.1. Taxonomy (GTDB): domain Bacteria; phylum Zhuqueibacterota; class Zhuqueibacteria; order Zhuqueibacterales; family Zhuqueibacteraceae; genus Coneutiohabitans. Next base: position 12,977 of record JBBIKM010000069.1, read on the forward strand.
GCGCGCGTAATGCACGGCGTAGATCGTGCCGAAATATTGCTGGGGCCGGACGCGCAGCGTCCCCAGCTCATACTCATTCAGGGAAATCGTCACTTCGGAAATGCCGAGTGTATCCGCGCCCGGCACCGGCGGAAATGAAGTCGAGAGGCGTGCGCGCAAGTCCACCGCCGCCACGGTTTCTGCCTGGCTGGTGAAGAACGGATACTCGAAGTAGCCCTCGTCCACGCCGAACATGAAGGCGAATCCGGGCTCATTGTTGCGGTAATTGAAATTGGGCCACTTTGCCCGGTCATAGGCGCGCACCGGAATATCGTAGACCAGCCGGCCGGCAGTTTCAACGGCAAAGAGCGTATCGCTGGCGAAGGTCCGTTCTGTGAATTGAATGCGCCAGGAATCGCCGTGCTGCGGCCCGAGGTTGGGATTGGGCACAATCGCGGCCTTGTTCTCGCGAAATTTCGCGCCGTAGACGGTCATCAGCGAACAGAGGGCGGCATGCTCGGGCTTGCGCCAGTTGATTTCGTAGACGTCCTCCCATTCCGGATCGGAGTAGCTCCACACCATGACGCCGGCCACACCGTTGTTGAGCGACTGCTCGAAGACCGCGGCGAAGAGCTGTTCCCGGCTCTGCTCGAGCCAGCGCGCGCCGCGCCGAAAACCAAACTCGCCGATAACCAGCGGCTTGCGCAGGACGTAATGGGCGGTCTGCGTGTAGTCGTCCACCAGTTGCCGCAGCGAGTTCTTCCCGCTCAGCATGTTCTCCCACCAATGTTCGGCGGGATACATGTGAAGATCCACGTAGTCGAGCGCGCTTAAGCGGAAGACATTCCTCATATGATCGCGTTCCAGGCGATTGTCGACCAGCACCAGGCTGAGGCTGACGAGATGATGCGGGTCGAGTTGTTTGACATATTCCGCCATGCGCCGCGTCCAGTCGATCATTTGGGGATATTTGTCGAGCCGGGCACGCGCCTCGTTGACCAACTCCCAGGAAAAGATCGTGGGATCGTCGCGATAGCGTCTGCCGGTGACAGTGTTTTGGCGGGTGACGAGTTGGTGAATGAAACCCTTAACCCAGATTTCGATTTGGGGGTCGGTGTAGAAGGAATCATGCTGTGCTGCAATCAAGGAATCGCCCTGCAGTCCGCGCCACTTGAGATACATCGGCACGCCGCCATAGTCCTGCCAGTTGTTGATCAGGGTGATCATGACCTTGAGACCGAGGCGGCCGGCCGCGGCCAGCACCGAATCAAGCTGAACGAACGATTCCTCCACCCAATTGTTCGGGCCGGCCTGAAAGTAATACTTCGGGATCGGATGGTGGTTGGCGACGGAATCATTCTCGCATTCGCCAATCGCCCATTGCCGCACGACGCGAATGCCATGGGCTTGCGCATGCTGCAGGGCTTCCGCAACCATGCCGCGCTCCTTCTCGCCGTGAACCAGGCGGGTGTTGGCGCCCAGGAAACGAAAAGGTTCGCCTTCCAGATGGAATTCAGTTCCCCGCACCGTGACAAAATAGAACCGGGAGGGATGAAACCAGCGCTCATACAGGTGCAGGCGGGAATTCAGCAGCAACGTCACGCCCACCAAGACGGCCAGCACCAGCAGTGTTCTTCGCATGCCTGCGCCCTTCGCTCATCGTTTCACAATCTCACGCACGACAATTGGATTCAATATCTGCACCGGCCGGCGCGCGGCAGACAATCACAATTCTCAGCCCACCGGCGGCCAGTTCCTGGCGGTGCCGGCGGCAGCGCGGCCTTTCGACCGGCACGCGCCGCCTACGTGCTTCACCTCCTCCAAGACAACCGCTGCACCAAAACCCGGCATTGTGCCCAGCGGGCGTGTCATTTTTCCTTCACCAGAATGGTCCCGTTGGCTTCGATCAACTGGCCCTTTTGCAGGCCGGCGCGCAGCGCCGCGGTGTAACGCGCTTGCGCTTCAGCCAGAGAGATCTCGCCCTGCAACACTTCCTCCAGCGTGCCGTCTGCGTTTTGATCCATGAGGATGATCAGCTCCGGGCAGACCAGGGGCCGGTTGTTGGCGATGATGAATTCATTGAAGGGCGGCACGTTGGCCGGGCGAAAGCTTCTGATTTCGATGTGATGGCCGTTGCTCTCGTGGAGATACCGCTGCAGGTTCGGCGTCCGCACCGCCAGGCGGTTCTTGCGCGCCAGCAGGTCCAGGCCGTAGGTGTAGATTTCCTGTGCGCGGCTCAGGCTCATCTCGCCGAGCATGATCCGGTCGATGACACGGTCCTGATCGAAATCAACGGCCACCACGTCGGCGCCGACCAGTTCGTTGTAGGAGGCGGAATGATCCTCCAGGTGTAGCGAGCGCAGACGGTAGCTTTCGCCCTGCACTTCGAAACGGTACTGCGTGAACCTGGATGGGGGTTTCTGCTGCGCACAGCCGAACGCGAAGAGTCCACACCACAGCAAGCCTGCAAGAATTGTGCAAACCCGGCCGGCTCGGTTGCCAGCGTATTGCGAGCCATCCGCCTGGTGGTGCAAAGATTCTTTTTGCACGACTATTCGGTGAGCAACTCCGGCAGGAGTGAAATGCTCATGGCGATTGGTCCACCCGGTCATCAAAACACCGGAGGCGTGGCATGTTCTTTTCATCGAAAGAAAAACATTTGAAATCAAGCCCGGTCACTGTTCGCGTCTGGCGCCCGGCTTGGAACGAGCTGTGCCCGCCGCCGCAATCAACGCTTTCCGGCACGGCGATCAACGGATATGCGGCCCGGCCTCCTGCTCTGCCTGCAGCAGCTTGATGCAATTCATCAACGCGCGGGCGTTATGATAATTGACCTTCCAGTCCCGCGCTTTGGGAGCGTGTACTTGTTCCGGACTGTAGTCCAGGCCCTCTTCATACCATTCCCCATGTTCGTGATCGATGAGGAACTTGTCAATGTAGGCCCATTGCTGCAGGAAAGCGCGGCGATACCCGGCCTCCTGCGGAAAGAGTTGCGCCATCAACAGCAGGGCGTTGAGCGCTTCCGCCTGCACCCACCAAACCTTCGCCTTGCTGATGATGGTGAGGGTATCCGAACCGGGGAAATAATATCCCCGGTCGTACAAACCGCCGTTGCTTTCATCCCAGCCGTGGGCGAGGGCGTGATCGACCAGGCGTTTGGCCACGGCCAGCGTTCGCGGGTCAGCGGGCATGCCCAAGGCCTCAGCCGCCTCCAGCAGCAGGTAGGCGGTTTCAACATCATGGCCGAAGGAGATGTGATCGAATCGAAAGTTGGCCTGCCGCACCGCGGCGCTGGAATCCCGAAACGACACCGGCCGCCAACCGTCCTGGAAATAGAGAATGAGAAAGCCGCGCGGCTCGACGATGACATCGCGCACCAGCATCAGCATCTCCTCCAGGCGCCGGCGCAGCAGCGAGTCCGGCCACACCTGATACAGAGCGGTGAAGCCTTCGAGCAAGTGAATCGAAGAGTTCTGATCCTTCCAGCCGATGCTGGGTGCATCCCAGGCTTGGGTGGAGCTCTCCCCCCGGCGCAGGCGATCACCGTTGCGCGCGAGATGCTCGCAATAACCGCGCTGCACGGGATCATGGCTGTGCTGTTCGAGCCAGTGAAAAGTCTTTTGCGCGAGCTGCAGCGCTGCGGGATCGCCGGACATTTTGTAATAAGCCGCCAGCGCATAAATGGCAAAGGCATTGCCGTACGCCCGCTTTTCCTCCCGATAAGAAAAATTCACCGGGTCGCCGGCACGATTCCGCAGCATGTAGAAGCCGCCGTATTCGTGATCCCAGAGCTTGTCGCGCAAGAAGCGGAAACCGTGCGCAGCGATGCTGCGATAGTAATCATCCGCCAGGAACATCGCGGCCTGGGAAGCAGTCCACACGTGGCGCGTCTGCGTCACGATCATCTTGAGCTGCGGGCCGGCCGGCTGCCAATCATGGGAGAAATCACAGAGAAAGCCGCCGGCGAGCGTATCAAGCGACCGCGGATACCAGACCTGCAGCAACTCGTGGCGCAGGGAATGCGCCATCCGCTCGCGCAGACGCTGGCGTTCCGAAGCGCCGTCGCCGGCAAAACTCGCGGCCGCCGGCAGGAGGGCCAGCACAGTCAGCAGGGAAACGCGCAGCGTTTTCGCAAGGGTGGGCATGATCGGGCCGTTCGATGATGGGCTGTTCAAGCCTGGAAAAGGATTCCAACTTTTTTCCAACGGATGAGACTTTTCAGTCGAGTTCTTCTCGCTGCTGGAGATGATCTTTTGGGATGCGGCTCGTCCGCGTTGTATCACAGGGCGCGCAACATCAAAACAAGATTCCAAAAGATTCTTCACCACCAGGCAAACACTCGAGCCGTGGAGAGGCGGAGTGCAGAGAATCCTGGAATCAAGAGAGTTCTTGTCCGCGTCCCGGCGGTGAGTTTTTGAGGTAAATCGCGCGGGCGTGTGCCTCAATCTTCACAAGATCCTTTCTGGATGACGGCGGTGTTGGAGACCTCGTGCGAGACAACAGGAAATGAATCAGACTTCATTGCTGCCCGCAGACTTCACGTTTCAGCTTCGCTGAAATCTGGCATGGAACGTTGGGTCGAATTCTGATTCGCAGACAACCAGCCCCGAGGGGGGCGCAATGTGACAGCGAAGGGCAACGCCCTGGAAAAACCGGAATCAGGAGAAATCACCAAGCCCCACCGGGGCGCGATAGAACCACATCAGGAACACCGCCCCTGCAGGGCTGGAGGCGATAAATCCCATCAGTTGCCAGGGCGCTGCCCGTGGGCGATTCCATGCGCGCCGGTCGGCGTCAAGCCGGCCTTTTGTCACGATGAGAATCCGCCATGAGGCGCTCAACGACAGTACAAAACTCTGAAAGTTTTTTTGCTCACAAAGCAACTGCTTGCACTGCGGAGCCGCGAAGCGCGCTGAGTCTCGAAATTAAGGGAGTCCTTCTCCGCGTTCTGCGCGTCCCGGCGGTGCGCTTTTGAGATGAAAGACGCGGCAGCCCGCCCAAATCTGCACAACATCCTTGGCAGATGATGGCGGTGGCGGACGCTCAGCGCGAGGCACAGTGTCCCAGCCGGGCTTGCTGCCGCCCGCAGGTTTTGGTTCGCGCTGGCTTGAAAGCAGGTGCAGAGCACGGCTCTGAAAAACCGCGCGCGTCCGCAAAGTCCTTTTCCAGCTTGAGGCGTCTGCTGTCCGGCAGGCTGCGCGACGTGTTCAAGCGCTCAGTACGCTTTGAGCAACTCCAACATCTTCCGGTCGAGTTGGTGGCCTTTGTAGTTTTCGTATTTCACGTCGCGGCGCTCGCTGTTGAGCACGCCAAAAGCGCCCTTGAGATTCCACATGGCGTGTCCCCAGCCGGCCTCCCGCCAGAGCGCCAGAATGTCTTTCATCCAGCGCAGCACGATGTCGTGCGGGGTCTTGTTGTAGCAGCCCCATTCGCCGACATGAACCGGCACGCCCTGATCGGTCAATGGCCGCCAGCGGTCGATGAGTTTCTCCTTGAGCGCAGCCTTGTCCCACAGTTTGCCGTCGTCACCCAACAGCGGCCAGGCGGGCGGATTGAAGGTTTCGAATTCATCCCTGGGCACCCAGGTGGCGGTGTAATGGCTCAGGCTCATGGGATCATAGCCGCGCGTGCTTTGCACCAAACCGAGATCGACAAGACCCAGCACCGGCGTGCGGCCGATGTCCTTGCCGTCCGCGACGATCAAGCGCTCCGGATCAATTTCACGAATGCCCGCCACCAGCGCCCGGACGATTTCGACATAGCGCGTTTCATCGGACATTTTGGGCGGCTCGTTGATGAGATCAAAACTCAGGCGCGAGCTGGGAATGCCCTTGTAACGCTGCGCAAAGACACGCCAATGAAAAACCGCGGCGTCCAGCGCCTTTTGCATGTTTTCCGGCGTGTCGTTGAAGAGATCCATGGGCTCGAGATGACGGCCGTTGATGCAGTAACCCGGCAGGCGGTGAAAATTGAGATTGATATGTATGCCGTATTGCCGGCCCAGTTCGACGACGGCATCGATGTCTTCCAGCACGGCCTCATCGATTTTGCTCCAATCGTCCTTGGAGCCCCAGGTCCAGTAGGACATTGGAATGCGGGCGAAATCAAAACCCCAGGTGGCCATGATCTCGAAGTCTTCTTCCTCGAACTTGCGCCGGGGATTTTGCGGATCAGATTTGGCCTGGAAATTGAAGCCGCGGTAACGCGGAAAGTTGAGCTTGCCGGATGTCGTTTCCGCCAGGCCCGGCGCGGCAAGTCCAGAAACAGCCATGGCGCCGAGTGCCGCGCCGCTGGTCTGCAGAAATTCACGTCTGTTCATGCCGGTTCGATCCTTTCGTGCTTTGGCCGTTCAATCGTCGCTGAAGGGCATTGCTTCTCAACACCCAAAATTCAGAGTCAACGGACCGGTTGAAGCGGAAGCACGCTCTCCGGGCCTCACGTTCCGGTTTGCTGCGCTTCCGTTGTCGACGTTGTCACGCCGTGGGGTTGCCAGGCCGGCGGGGTTCATGGCAGAATGACGAATTTGTTGGTGGCCGTCCAATCGCGGCCTTTGACACGCACGAAATAAATGCCGGCGGCCAGGGCCTGCGCCTTGTGCAATGCCTCCACCGCCGGCGCGTTCGCGTCAGGGGACATCGGCACGTTGATGTTTGGTCCGCGCACCAGCGCCTCGCCGAGGAAGCACAGGGCGCAATTCGCCCGCCCGTGGCCACCTGTTCGCGCAGCAACTGGCCATTGACATTGTAGAGTTGCAGCGCGGCGGTTGCAACCTGCTGATTCAGGCTCACGTTCAGCGCGGTGCCGGTTTTGACGGGGTTGGGAAAAACATAAACGGAAGGCGTGGTGGGCCGCGATTCATCGCCGGCAGCCTGTCCGGTGAAGTAACGCTCCGCCTGCTGAAAGGCAGCCGCCGCAATTTTTTGCCCGATCACCCGGCCGGGAATATCGTCGATGGGCGGATGAATGCCGCCCCAAATGCGGGAGAGACTGCATTGATCGGAAGCGTCGCGATATGTCGCCCACTGCAGGGTCACATCCACGCTTGGGCCTTCTTCGAAAACCAGGAACTCGTTCCGCCGGCAATGGAATTCACCCAAGCCGCCGGGGAAATATTCATCGCCGGTGAGCAGCGTCAGGAGTTCGGCGGCGGCGCGCGAATAAGTGGAATGACCGGAGACATAACCGGCGAACGGCGGCGTGACAAAGGTCGGCCGCTGATAGGGAAACCAGTTCTCCGCCAGGATCCAGCCCACGCCGGCCGCCTCGGTTCCCGGATCGCCGATGTAGTCGTGGCCGCGCCAGGTGTAGAGTTTGATCTTGCCGAGATTGTTGATGTCTTGATAGGCCAGCTCGTCCCCCTCCTGCACCACTGCGATAAAGCCGTCAATCAACGGAATGCCTGCAGGGGAATAGTTGGGCAGTGAGGGATCGCTGCACTGGCCGTGATCCGCCAGGTAGCGCAACGCGGAGATCGGCCGGACGTAATCATACCACCCTTTGATGCCCCACGCCGCAATCGCGGCGTCATGCAGGGCGCCGCCCAGGGCAAGATACGCTTTCACCTCCCATTCCAAATCATCCAACACCGGGCCGCTGCCTTTGAAGCGCTTCTCAAACAGCGGATGATCGGCAACCTGATTCAAGATCGTGAACCAATGGCCGGGCGGCGTTTCCGAGTTGGGGCCGTCCGCCCAGAATTCCGCCAGCACGCGCGTGTAATCTCCGCGCGGCACGATCTGCGGGGTGTAGGGCTGGCCGGTGCGGGGATTGACAGCGCGGCCTTTGCCGGTATCGCCGCCCTGTCGCAGGTTGTAGAAGTCGCGATAGGCGCGCACGGATTCGGGAAGGTGTTGAACATTCCCGATCGCAGCCGGCGAGATGTCCCACAACACGCCGTCGGTGGGATCATGATGGCTTTGCCAAACCGACACCAGCGCAAAAGACCATTTGAATTCTTCCGACAGTCCGCCGACCGCCGTGGTGTCCAGGAATGGTGGCGGCCCGGGATCATGATAAACGCGATAGGCGTAACCGTCACGCTGATAAATCGTGAGATCCGCGGCGGTCAGCGCAAAGGGGGCCACAGCCCCCCACTCCGGACTTTGAAACTTCGGCGTGTTGCCCGGAATGACGTTGCCGGCCTGGTCGATGAACACGTCCAGAGTCAGCGGCTGCCAGCGATTGGGATCAAGGCAGGAGGGGTTGCCCGGAAACATCGTGAGCAGGGGCGGATTGACGGGCTGGTAATGAACATAGGCATAATTGCCTGCTTCATTCGAGCCATCCTGCAAACCGTAATCGATGAGACATTGCGCAATGTAATTGCCCAATGCCGCCGGCGGGCCGGCGGCATAGTCAGTCGAAGTGAAGGCGGGATCATAGCCCAATGCAATCAGCAGCGAATCGAAGTGGGCCAGGGTCGCGGTGGCATTGGGAGAAAATTGAAAGCGATGGCGCAGCAGGCGATAGGCCGCATAACTGATGGCCTCTTCCCGCGCCGCCTTAACCTGCACCGGGATGTTGACGCCGTTAAAGGGGCAGGTGAAACCGTTAACGGTTTTGCCGAGCAGGTAGGTCGCGGCGACATTGTCGTAGGCGGCCCAGGCATCATACATGGCCACCGCCACGTGAAACAGATTGCGCGCGTGCACCGGCGGCCGCGCGAAATCCTTCCGAATCGCCTGCAGTTGCGCGTCATTCCAGCAGCGTGCCACCGAGTGCCCGGCTGCCGCCGGGACTGCGGCGCACGTCATAATCACCAGGGCCGATGCCAGCAGAAATTTCCCGCTGGCAGCCCATGCCGGCTTGCCAGCCGGACGCAATGATCTCGCCATGCCTCCTCCACTGCGAATGGGCGCAAAGGTCGAAGCCTCAAGTTGCGCACCTGTTGTGGTTATTTCAGCAAGAACGTCTTGCCCACCACGCTCACACCCGTGTGCTTCAGCGTGAGAATATAGAAATAAATCCCTGAGCTTGCCACTGCTGTTTGGCGGCCATTCCACGCCAGGCTCTTTTCTCCCCCGGAGGAATAAAAAGCGCGGATCGCCTGCACCACCTGCCCCTGCACATTGAATATCTTCAGCTCGACCTCGCCGGGACCTGCGAGCACAAAGCGAAAATGCGTGAGGCCGCGAAAGGGATTCGGATGGTTGCCGAGCAGGCGCAGCGCACCGGGCACGTCTGCCGGGCTTTCTGCCGGGCGGGACACGCCGCTCACCAGGCCAGTTTGCTCGCGAATGCGAATGGATTGATTGGCCGGCACCGCGCCGATCTCGTCACGGTGGCCGCCGGGCCAGATCACGGTGATACGTTCCGCTTGTTGCGCGCTGCCCAGGCCAAAGTGCAGCGGTCGAATACTCTGCGAGAGAAAATGCGCGCCATGATGAAGTTTCCGGCGTGCCACGCCGTTGGCCACCACTTCCACCACCGCGCCCAATCCGTCCCGGTTGGAGAGCGTGCCTTCGAGCTTGACTGCGAGCCAGTTGCCGTGCGGCCGGGTGTTTTGGTAAAGATAGGGAGATTCAAAGAAATTGGAAATCAACAAATCAGAGTCGCCATCGTTGTCATAATCAAAAACCGCCACGGCGCGGGCAACGGTGCTGTCAGCCATCCCGAGGGCCGGCGCGATGTTTTCGAAAAGCAGTGTGTCCTGCTCCGCAAGGTTGCGAAAAATTACGTTGGCAAAATCCGGTTGAAAATTGCCGGTCACCACCACCAGATCCTCGTCGCCGTCGTTTTCAAGATCAAAGAACTCGGTGCCCCACCCCCAGCCTGCCAGCGCCACGCCGGCGGCCTGCGCGCCATTGCGAAAGCGATTTTGTCCGCTGTTCAAAAAAAGCGGATTGGTTTCCGGAAGTCCGGCGGACTGGGTGATGTTGGTGAGATAGAGGTCGAAATAGCCGTTGCCGTCGCAATCGGCGATGGTGAGGCCCATGCCATGAAACTCATCTTCCAGCCCGAACGCGGTGGTGCGCTCTTCAAAAGTCTTGTTGCCGGTGTTGACGTAGAGCTTGTTGGGGCCGAAATCATTCGCCAAATAGAGATCGAGATGGCCGTCATTGTTGGCGTCGAGGGCCACGGTCGTCCAGGTCGCGCCGCCATCGGCGGCACCGCTGGCATTTGAAACATAGAGAAACCGGCCATGGCCGAGGTTTTCATACAGCCGGTTGCTGCGATCGTTGGGTTGTGCGAAGAACTCGGCGTAGATTGAGAGGTACAAATCCAAATCGCCGTCGCGATCATAGTCGAACCACAGCGCGCTGCCGGTCAACTGATTCCGCCGGGTGGAAATGCCGGCTTGCGCCGTGACATCGGAGAAGGTGCCGTCGCCGTTGTTGTGAAAG
>JBBIKM010000069.1:23308-26706 GCA_037445455.1 bacterium
ATAATGAGTCAGCAAAAGATCCGGCCAACCGTCGTTGTCATAGTCGCCCCAGGCCGCGCCCATCTTGTTGCCCATGCCGTTGGGATTTGCGGTGGTGGTGGCGTTTTTGCCGGCCAGTCCGGCGGTGGTGGTGACGTCGGCAAACGTGCCGTCGCCGCGATTGGCAAACAGCCGGTTCCAGGTGCGGGGATCGCCGGCCCGGTAGGAATCCTGCACGACGAAGTAGACATCCAAATCACCGTCGCGATCATAATCAGCCAGGGCCACCCCATTGGTGCGGGCCACCGCGGCCAGGCCGGCCTCCTGCGTGCGCCGCACAAACTCCTGCCCACTGGCCTCTTGCCCGGCCAGCAATGCGGCCATGAGCAGCAGAAGCCACGGCTGTTGGCGTGTGGTGCTGCGCAGTTCGCGGGATCCATCCCACAGGGGCATGCCCGGCTCTCCCTGAATAAAACGAAGGGCGACCAGCAAAAACGGTTCTGCCATGCCGGCCGCCCTGTGTCACTTCACTCCGGTGTGGCGAGGCTTACTTGATCAGTAGCATGCGCCGCTGCGACAGGAAGTCGCCGGCCTCGAGGCGGTAGAAATAGACACCGGAGGACAACTTCCTGGCATCGAACTGCACGGTGTGAGCACCTTCGGCCATTGGACTATCCAACAGCGTCAGGACGCGCTGGCCGAGCAGATTGTAGATCGACAGCTTGACCTTGGACGGCTTGCCCAGCGAAAACGCGATATTGGTCGTGGGGTTGAAGGGGTTCGGATAGTTCTGATGCAGCGCGAAACCCTCGGGCAGATTGTCGCGGCCGGCAACGCCGGTGGGCACAAAGGCAATCACCTGCAGGTAGTCGATCGCCACCCCGCCACTGGCCGAAGACAGGGTGATGGTGTGGTTGCCGCTGGTCATGGCGAACTGATCGGTGAACACATCCGAGGTGTCGGCAAAGGGCACGCTCGGCACCACGACCTGGCCGTCAACCGCGACCTGACCCTGCACGGTGCCGGAGGCTGCGTAGAACAGCCGCATCATATACTGGCCGTTGTACGGCGCATTGACACTCACCGAAATGCTGCCGCCGGCCGCCAGCGCGACTGATTTGAAGCCGCTTGGGGCCCAGGGCACGGGCACACCCACGGGGTCTTCCGCATGCGGAATCACGCCTTCGACCTCGGCATCCGGAGCGGTCAGCACGATGGTGTTACCGCCCACCAGCACGGTGATCCGGCTGAAGTGCTGATAACCCCAGGAAGGTTCGATGCGGATGGTGTTCTGCCCGGCCGGCAGATCGAGCGCCGCGCCGGTGCCCGCGATGCAGCCCGCCTGGGTGATGCGGGAATCAAACCACTGGTTGGTGGGATCTCCCAGACTGCCGGACCAGAAATACTCGCCGTAGTTGTTGTTGTTGCGCAGCGTGGGTTTGCCGTTGATGATGATGCGCTGGCCGCGGTCGCTGTTGCCGCGCAGGTGCGTGTGCACCACCAATTCCGCGGTGCCGGCAGTCGGCACGTCGAACTTCCACTGAATGAAACCGCCGCCGTCCATCTGATAGTAGGTGAAGCCCTGCACGACATTGATGGTTGCGCCGGTGCCGATGGTGACTTTCTCCGCTTCTTCGGTCAACAGAATGTCGAGCTTGGGAGCGGAAACCAGATCTTCAATGGCCCTGACATACGCGGCCTTGTTGGCCTCAAACGTGGCTTTCGCGTTGGGATACCAGTTGAGGTCGCCCAGCGGCAGGCCGTCCGTGCCGGCGGTTTGGAGCGGCGTGCTGGAATAGGTGAAATTCTCGGGCAACGGCCAGATGCTGTTCACGTAGCTCTGCTCGTCCCGTCCGGGATCCCAGAAGTACCGCGTCGCCGGAATCACCTGGGGACTGGCGTAGAGATCCGCGATGTGTTGCGTCATCTGCGGGAAAATATCGTCGGTGATGTAGGTGGTCAGGCCGGGATTGGTGTTGAAGTTGTTTTGAATGACCATGTTTTCCCAGGCATCGAACCAGCCCTGGGTGGTGTCGCTGATGAAGGGCTGGGGCAGAATGGGAGGAACATGGTTGGCATCGAAGGCGTCGAAGCGCGGGTCGCGCCAGTAGGCGTTGTTGGCCAGTACGATCTGGCGGTCGTAGTTGGTGCCGAAGCGCGCCGGCAGCGCGCCGATGCCGAAGAAGCCGGGCGCGTCGATGCGATTCGGGTCGGTGTATTGCGCCTCACTCTCGCCGTGCCAGAAATAGTTCACAAACAGATTGTTGACGACGTAGCATTCCTTCCACATCGCGCCCGCCTGGAAGGAGCGGCCGATGTTCACCAGCGTGTTGTGATTGAAGCGCAGATAGTTGACCGGCACCGCTTCCGATTGGAACGGGGTGAAACCAATGTTGAAGAAGGTGTTGTTCTCGATCACCACGGTGTCCGCGCCCACTTCAAACCGGATGCCCAGGCCTTCCCAAATTTGGGTGGGGCCAAAAATGTTGCGGAACTTGCAGTTGGTGATGAAGAAATCATTGTTGGGGCCGTCCGGGCCGAGATGGTGCCAATCGTTGCGGTCAAAGATGACGTTGTCGAAGACATAGCGTTTGCCGTCGCCCAACAGCTTGATCGGCTCATAGGTGGAGAGCACACCCTGATCGGTCTGGCCCATGATCCAGACGTTTCTCACCGTCAGGTCGTGAAAGCTCTCGAACATCGTGCCGTCCGGGCCGCTGCCGTCAGAACGCGCCACGCGCTGAATGATGGCAGGGCCGTAATCGGTCTGGCCCGGCGGGACGGCGGCTTCGGTCTCACCGACGAGGCGCAACGGGAAATCGGCATTCGAAATGCGGTCGGTGATCCAGTAGAATCCGCCGCGTTTGAGCACGTAGACGCGGTCCGCCGGCCGGTTGGTGTCATTGGCAATCGCGTCGCGCAACGCATTGACGATGGGGATGTCGGATCCGGGGCTGGTCTCCCACTCCACGACCAGCGGAGATTGCGCCCGGGCCGGGGGCGCCGGCGCCAGCAGGACTCCTGCCAGCAGCGCCAACAGCATCATTCCGTACTTCAGCTTCATCGTAAGCCTCCAATCGCGAGTTGGTGGTTGGGTTGATTAGTAATTTGATTGGCTTCTAAAGCCGGTAACGCGCACCGAGATCGATGGAGAAGCCATAAAACTCCATGTATGAGGGGTTAAAGGTTGACGAACCGCGGTAGTTGCGATCCGCCCGGTTGTTCAGGTTGTTGAAATTGGCGAAGATCTCCAAATTCCGCCGAATCCTCTGCTTGAGGGTGAAATCGAAGCGGCCATACGCCGCCGAGAAGGTGTCGAAGATGGGATTGATGGCGTCCACGTAGGTGCTGATATCGGTTTGATACAAGTAGGAGAAGCGCGCGGAAAAACCCTTGTAATCGTATCCCAGCGTGACATT
>JBBIKM010000070.1:0-26681 GCA_037445455.1 bacterium
CCACTGCAGCGTCCCCAATCACGGAGGAAGGGAATCATGGGCGATAAGAAGATTAAGCTGATCTTATTTTCGCTTCAGGGGTCGGAAGTCAGAACGGTTAATTTGTCGTGGAAGAGGATCATATCTATTATGTTCTCATCATTCGTCGTGATGCTGTTGATGGTCGGTTCTTCGATTGCTCTGTTCACCGACTTCTACAAGGATGAAAGCATCACCAGACTCAACCGAACCAATCAGGCCCTGACCAAGCAGCTCCAACACATGAGCGCCAAAGTCACTGAGCTTGACAGCCGCATGCAAGTCGTCGAACAAAATGACGATGACCTGCGCGTCTATGCCGAACTCCCGCGCCTCGACCCCGACGTGCGCAAGGCCGGCACCGGCGGCGCGCTGAGCAACTATGTCGACGTGGATTTGAACCTGCTGCCCGAAACCGTCAGAAATGAAACCCGGCAGGTGAATCAAACACTCGCCGAGCTTGAACGCCGCATCGCCCTGCACTTCGACAACATCAAAGAAGTGAAGGAAAAAATCGCGAACGACAACGCCCAGCTTAAACACACCCCCTCGATTCGCCCCGTCGAAGCCGGACGCATCACCGACAAATACGGCAAACGGCTGGACCCCTTCATCGAGCGCGTGAAGCACCACTACGGCGTGGACATTTCTGCAGAGATCGGAACCGAAGTCTATGCCGCAGCCGCGGGCGTGGTGGTGGCGGCCAAGGCAACCTACAGCCTGGGCCAGGGCTATGGCCGGCATGTCATCATCGATCACGGCTATGGCTACAAAACTCTCTACGGCCACCTCTCCGAGGTCTGGGTGAAGGAAGGCCAGCGCATTGAACGCTGGGACGTCATCGGCCTGGTCGGCAACACCGGCCGCACCACCGGCCCCCATCTCCATTTCGAAGTGCACAAGGACGATACGCCGGTCGATCCTCAGAATTTCTTTCTCAATTGAAACAGTCTGCATGATGGCCAAGCGCCTTCCGAGGCCGGAAGTGCGCTTTTTTTATTCCTGGATTTCTGACCTGAAAGAGAGCAAGCTCCGCCCCTCCTGACTGCCAGCCCATCCTGACTTGCGGGGCTGCTCTTGCCGGATGGCAATGCCGCACGAATTTTCAATCAACGAGATTCTCGCCTCCCTCAATCCGCAGCAACGCGCGGCCGTGGAACATCTCACCGGCCCGCTGGTGATCATTGCCGGCGCCGGCACGGGCAAGACCGGGGTCATCACCCGCCGCATTGCTTATCTGGTGGCGGCACAGCATGCCCGGCCCGACCAAATCCTCGCGCTCACCTTCACCGAAAAAGCCGCGGCCGAAATGGAGTCCCGCGTCGATACACTGGTGCCTTACGGTGAAGTGGGCTTCACCATCGCGACGTTTCACGCCTTTGGCGACAAGCTGGTGCGTGAGTTCGCCGTTGACCTCGGACTGAACCCCGATTTCCGGCTGCTGAGCGCCGCAGAACAAGCCTTGTTTCTGCGCGAGCATCTCTTTGACCTGCCCTTGCATCACTACCGCCCGCTGGGTGATCCCACCAGATTCCTGCACGAACTGTTGCGCCATTTCAGCCGCTTGAAAGACGAGGACATTTCACCGGCAGAGTATCTCGCTTTCGCGGAAAAACTGCTGGCGGAAACACCCGCGGACGATGAGGCTGGCCGGCGCGCCGCAGAAAAACAGCAGGAGCTGGCGCGCTGCTACCAGGCCTATCAGAAATTGCTGGCGGAAACGGGCTGCGCCGACTTTGGCGATCAAATCACCCACTCGCTGGAATTGTTGCGCGCGCATCCCGACATTCGCCGCCGGCTGCAGGAACGCTATCGCTATATTCTCGTCGATGAGTTTCAAGACACCAATTACGCACAGTTTCAACTGGTCAAGGAACTGGCTGCCGGCCACCAGAATCTCACGGTAGTTGCCGATGATGATCAATCGATCTACAAATTCCGCGGCGCGGCGATCAGCAATATTCTCAACTTCACGCAAACCTACCCGCACGCGCGCCATGTCGTGCTCACACAGAATTATCGCTCGACCCAGGCGATTCTCGATACCGCCTACCGCCTGATCCGGCACAACGATCCCAACCGCCTGGAGGTCAGGCAGCAGATCAACAAGAAGCTGACCGGCAAGTCGCCGGGCGGCCAGCCGGTGGCGCACTGGCATTTCGACACCGTCAGCAACGAAGCGGCAGCCGTGGCGCAGCATGTTCGCGACCGCGTGCAAGCCGGCACGGCGCGCCACCAGGACTTTTGCATTCTGGTGCGCTCCAACAATGCCGCGGATCCCTTCCTGCGTGCACTTGCGGAGGCCGGCCTGCCTCATCGCTTTTCCGGCAACTATGGTCTGTATCAGCGGGAAGAAGTGCGCATGGTGATTTGCTTTCTCAAGAGCATCGCCAATCCGCTGGATTCGCAGAATCTCTATCATCTGGCGCAGAGCGAAATCTACGCCATGCCCATGCGTGACCTGCAGGCCGCGCTGCAGGTGCACGCCACAACGCATCGCAGCCTCTTTCACATTTTCAAAGAGCCGGAACAATTCGAGTGGGAGCAGCCGCTGTCGGCCGAGGGCAGGGCGACGGCGGAGAAGCTGATTGTCGACAATGAGAGGTATCTCGAATTGTCCCGCCAGGCGCCGGCTTACGCCGTGCTCTACACCTTTCTCAAGGAGTCTGGCTATCTCAGCCGCCTGGCGCGCGACGAAACTGCGGCTGCGGACGAGAAGATCGGCAACCTGACGAAGTTCTTTCAAACGGTGCAGAACTATTCGTACTTCACCACTCCCGGCGATTTGCCCTTCTTCGTCAACCATCTCGAGCTGCTGCGGGAGTTCGGCGACGACCCCGGCACGGCCATGGCAGATCTCGATGCCGATGCGGTGCAGGTGATGACGCTGCACAAAGCCAAAGGTCTGGAATTTCCGGTGGTGTTCATGGTGGGCTTGGTGGAAGGCCGCTTTCCGGTGCAGTCCCGCAACTCGACCATCGAGTTGCCGGAGGCGATCATCAAGGAGGTTCTGCCCGAGGGGGATTTTCATCTGCAGGAAGAGCGCCGGCTGTTTTATGTCGGCATGACGCGCGCGCAGAATGAGCTTTATTTCACCAGCAGCCGCGACTATGGCGGCGCGCGCCTGCGCAAAGTCAGCAGCTTCGTGCGCGAAGCGCTGGATGATGCGCACGCCGATGATGACGTGATCAAAGCCTCGCCCTTTGAGGCGTTGGCACGCTTCGATCGGCCCGGCGCATGGCAGTCACCCGCGGCCGGCCCGATTCCGCCCGATCAGGTGTTGCATCTCGATCAACGCAAACTTGACGACTATCTGACCTGTCCGCTGAAGTATAAATACATTCACGTCCTGCACGTGCCGGTGGCCGAGCATCATACCATCGTCTATGGCAGGCTGCTGCATGAAGTGGTGCAGCTTTATAATCGCCGCAAGTTCCGCCGCGAAAGCGTCACTGTCGAAGAACTGCTGGCAGTGTACCGGGCCAAATGGCGCAGCCACGGCTACCTGAGCCGCGAACATGAACAACTGCGCTTCGCCGCCGGGGAGGAGGCCTTGCGCCGTTTTTTCGCGCAGCAGGAGGCTGATCCGGCCCGGCCGCTGTATGTGGAAGAGCCGTTCAAGTTCACCTTCGAAAACAACGTCATCAGCGGCCGCTGGGATCGCATCGACCAGCTCGCCGATGGCCGCATTGTGATCACCGATTTCAAGTCCTCCGCCGTTGAAGACGCGGACAAGGCGCGCGATCGGGCGATGAAGAGCCGGCAATTGCGGCTTTATGCCTGGGCCTATGAGGAACGCTTTGGCCAGCCGGTCGATGGCTGGCGATTGTATTTTCTCGAATCCGGCATGCTTGGCGAGGTGCCGCGCAAGCCGCTTTATCTGCGCACGATTCGTGAGCACGTGCAAACTGCCGCTGCGGGCATTCGCCAGCGCGATTATCATCCCACGCCCGGCCCCAGCGCCTGCCCTTTCTGCGCGCTCAATGATATTTGCCCCGCGGCGGACAACAGTTGAATCGACACAAGGGCGGACTCTCCTTCCCGCGTGTGCGATCGTGTTGTATGTCCAGGCGGTGAAATTGCTTGTGGCTGATGCAGGTGCAGTTTGTCCTTCCACCTGGGGAAAACAACGGCACGGGATTGATGAATTTAGACTGGTGATGTGCCACGCTTGTGCCGGGGAAGGAATTGATTCGTGATTTGGAGAGCTGTTGGTACGCCCTTTTTGAGTATTCTCCTGTGTGGTTCCCTCCGGCCTCCCAATTTCAAGCTTTACTTCCACAAAGAAATTGATTATCGTTTACCGCGGTTTTTTCAGTGGTAGCGCGTTGGTTTCGGGTTTTTATCAGCACGAATGCGGGAGCCGCCCGTGCCCTTCACCATTCTCCACTTTTCCGATCTCCATCTCGACGCGGCCTTTGCCGCGAGCCGGCTGCCTGCGGAGATCGCCCGCCGGTGCCGTGAACAGTTGCGCTCGACGCTGCGCGCCATCGTTGATCTCGCCAAGCAGCGCCACGTCAATGCGGTGACGATTGCAGGTGATTTGTTCGAACGCGAGAAGCTCAACCCCGACACCGCCGCTTTTTTGGCGCAGGAATTCGAGCGCCTGGCGCCGATTCCCGTGTTCATCGCGCCGGGAAATCACGATGCCGCCGATGCCGCTTCGCTCTATCAGCGCGGGCGCTGGCCGGAAAACGTGCGCATCGCGGTCAGCCATGCGCTCAGCGAGTGGCGTTTGCCGCCGCCCTACAGCTTGTGGTCGGCGGCGCACCTGAGTCCGAGTGATCGCCACAATTTTCTGAGCGGCTTCGTCTTGCCGGCGGCCAGCGGCCGGCGCATTCCCATCCTCCTGCTGCATGCCAGCCTGACGCCGGCGAATTTTGATGGCAGCCGCAGCCACGCGCCGCTCACGTTGACCGATATTCGGGAGGGTGGTTTTGCGCTGGCGCTGCTCGGCCACTATCACACCCGCAAAGTCGTGCAGGAGGAGGGCGTGCTTGCGGTTTACTCCGGCAGCCCCGAGCCGCTGGGTTTTCAGGACAAGGGCGAGCATGGTGTCACGCTCGTGCATTTGGAGCCGGAACAAAAGCCGGTGCTCGAATTCATCGCGCTGGCGAAACTGCATTTCGAAACCCTGGAGTTGAGCGTGGCCGGCTGCAGCCATCGCGAACAGCTCATCGAGCGCATTCTGGCGCTCGCCGGCGAGGGCCACTATCGCGACAAACTCGTGCGGCTGCGCCTCACCGGCGAGGCCGAGCCGGCGCTCCGCCTCGAGCTTGAAGCCATCACCCGGCGCGTTGAAAAGGGCTTTGGCTTCCTCCATCTGGAAAACGAGACGCGGCCGGCGATCGACCTGGCTGCGCTCGCCAGCGAGCCCACCGTCCGCGGCGCTTTTATTCGCGACCTGCTGGCGGCGATGGACCAGGAGCCGGAACAACGCGCGCTTTGTCTCGAAGCGCTGGACTACGGCATGCAGGCGTTTGAACATGAGGACATCACCCTGCGATGAAACTCATTGAGCTGCATCTCAAAGCATTCGGCTGTTTGAGCAGCCGCGATTTTCAGTTTCAGCCGCGGATCAACGTCATCTTTGGCCCAAATGAAGCCGGCAAATCCACCTTGCAGCAGGCGATTGTGGCGTTGCTCTACGGCTTCTACGACAACCAGCGGGCCTTGCCGCGTGAACGCGAGACGCATGCCCGCTTTCGGCCGTGGCGCAACGGCACCGACTATGCCGGCAGCCTGCACTATCAGCTCGCCGACGGCGGCCGCTTGATCGTGCACCGGGATTTTTCCGGTGACGAGGTCACCACCCAGTTGTTCGACGGCCTCACCGGCGAGGAGATCACCGGCCGGTTCAGCCGCGGCCGGCATGGCCGCGTCGATTTCATGGAGAAGCAGGCCGGTATGTCGCGCGAGGTTTTTCTCGCCACCGCCTGCATCGGGCAGGGGGCGTTGCGCAGCCTGCAGGCGCGCGAGTCCAGCGCCGTGTCCGATGCCATTCTGCGGCTGCTCGATTCGGCAGTGACGGAAACCTCTGCGGAACGCGCGCTCGAGCGCCTGGAGCTGAAGATGCGGGAACTGGGCAGTGATCGCTCCCAAAAGACGCTGCTGGCCATGGCCCGTGCCCGCCTGGACGATCTCCACGAAACCCACGCTCTGCGTCTGGCAACACAACGCGCCGTGCAGGAAGATTACGAGAAGAGGGAGCGCCTCACGCTCGATCTCGACGAACTGAACGCGCAAATCGCGGCGCTTGATCGCCAGATCCTGCTCACCCAGATGGAATTGCTGCGCCGCCGGCTGCAACGCTGGCAGCTCAACGAAGAGCAGCGTGCCAAACTCGGTGCGCAAATCGCGGAGCTGGCGCTGTTCGAAAATTTTCCCATGGGCCGCAAAGAGGAGTTCTTCAAGCTGCGTGATGAATTGCTCTACCTCGAGCGGCATCTTGCCAATCTCGCCAGCGAAGCCAACAGCGTCGAACTGCGCCTAATGGCGCTCGCGGAAAAGAGCAAGACGATGCAGCCGCTGGAAAAACAGTGGGAGACTTCCGCAATCGAAGATTTCCGCGTGTTGTGCCGGCGCTGGCAGGACAAGTACCATGAATCCATCGAGGCCGGCAATCGCGCCAGCGATGCCGATCAGGCCCTTGCCCGCGCCGGCTTGAAGGAGGAAGACCGCCAGGCACTCGCCAGTATGACTGATGAGGATCTCGAAAACTACAAGGCGCTCGAGACCAAGGTGCAGCAGTCGGATGACGAAGTCACCAGGATTCGCAAGGAGTACGATCTGTTTCATCGCAACGTCGCCTACTGGCGCCGTGTGCTCGCATTTGCGGGATTGGTGGCCGGTGTTTGCATGCTCTACGTTGTGGCCTCCACCAGCAGCACCAGCTTTGATTTCTCCAACATGCTGGTGTTCGGCCTGAGCGTCATCATTTTGGTCATCGTGGCCGTGGTCAACATTCAATGGAACAGCCGCAGCCGCAGCCTGAATTTCAACCTGGTGAGCGTCGAAGAGAAGTACATGGCCAATCGCGACGAGTTCCACAGCCTGCAGCTTCGCTTCGGCATCGAAACCGTCGCCGATCTGGCGCAGCGCCGCGCCCAGCATCAGGCGCTCGCCGGCTTTAAGCAGATCCATCAAAAGCTGGAATTCGAACGCAAGCAGATCGAGGACGAGCTGCAGCCCTGGATGGCCGCCCTCGGTATCAGCTATGTTGGCCCGGATTCCCTGCCGGTGGCGGAGAAGAATCTGGAGGAAAGCCACCGCCTGTGGAGTGAAGGCAGGACGCTGCAGCAGCGCCGCAATGAAATCCTGGCGCAGCAGGCGGAAAGCTCAGCCAACCTCGCCAAAACAAGATGGCAGCTTGAAGAATTGCTGAAGCTCGCCCACATCGACGAGCCGGTGGGGGAGCGGGCGTTTCAGATTTTCCTGGCCAACTGCCAGAAGCGGGAGTATCTCGAAACGTTGCGGCTGCAACAGCAACAGGCGGGCACGCTCAGCCGCGAAATTCTCGAAGGTGAATCCGTCGAGACCATTCATGCGCAACTCGCCCAGCTCGAAGCCCAGCTTGCGGCGCTGCCACCGGCTGCAGCCAGAGCCGTGGAAATTTCCGATGCGGGATTGGCGGCCTTGCGCGAGAAGCGCGACAGCTTGCTGGGCGAGAGGAACAGCCTGCAACAGACGCTGGCGGCGACCCACGAGCGCATTGCCGCACGGCTGCAGGGCCAGCCTTTGCTCGCGGAGCTTGAGGAAGAAATCGCGCTGGTCGAGGCGGATGTCGCCCGTTTCGAGCGTGCCCGCCGTGCCCTCGAACTCGCTCACGAAACCATGATGCAGGCCGCCCAACGCCTGCATCGTGATTTTGCCCCGCGCCTCAACGAGTTTCTCAGCCAGCATGTGCAGAAACTCACCAACGGCAGATACCTTACCGCGCTGGTCGACCCTTCGACGTTTGCGGTGCGCGTGCTGCCGAGCGAGTATGAGGCGCCGGTCGATCTCGAAAAGCTCAGTTTCGGCACGCGCGAGCAGATTTATCTGCTGTTGCGGGCGGGCGTGGTCGAGCTGTTCGCCAGGAGTGGTGAAACCATGCCGCTGCTGCTCGATGATCCCCTGGCGCACGCCGATGAAACGCGGCTGCGCGAAGCGCTGGCGATCTTTGCCGAGCTGGCGGACTCCCACCAGATTTTCTATTTCACCAAGGACATTCAAGTGGCAAACTATTTCCGTGCTCGCCAGGGCGCGGAGGCGATCATCACGATTTGAGTTTCACACTCCCCCATTCGACGGCCCCGTCTTGCCCGCTGTGCCTTCCTGCCGGCATTCCCGCCCGCCGCAAAAAAAAGGCCCGAATCAAGTGATTCAGGCCTTCTTGGCTGTGAGGGGGAGCCATATCTATGTCAATCGCCACGCGGCGTTCCGATGAATCCCAAAAAGAAAGCATCCGGCCAACCGTGAGGGGCGGCGAGCGTCATGCTCTCCGCGGAAAGGAGGAAGTCCTGCCACATCTGTAAACAGCCACGGTGATGAGCCGGATGCAAAGTTTGCTTTCGCCAACTCTCCTGTCGGCGACAAGAATAACTTTGCTTTCTCGAATAGCAACCGGTGTGCCAGTGCGGCGCCCAAGCGCACATGATGAAAAGCGAGGCCGGGCATCCCGCGTCAATGTGCGTAGCGGCAGAGGTTTAGCAGCAGGCGGGAGCTGTGCAGCGCGAAGCACTCTTCATGAAAATGGAAAAATGGAGGCCATTGGCAGGACAGTCTTACAGAACCGAATTACAAGAATGAAAGATGAGACAGTCACTTGATCCACAAAATGGTAATGCCGGGATTGGCCCGGCCCAGATCCGGGTCATCAATTTGTCCGCATTCTTCCCGCATCTCTTGCGTGTCATCGTCAAAAATGCTGTAGTCCTCCCCATAGATCACGGCGCGCAGGTGGCGTTGAAAGCGATAGGCCCAATCGCGCACGGTTTCGCGGGTCGCACCGCCGCGGCCGTGGCTGCCATAGCCGTGCACGATTTTCAACGCCCGAAATTCCCTGGAGCCGCGGATTTCGGACAGCAGTTGGGTCAACTCCGCTTCAACTTTGTCAGGATGGCGCGGCGGATGGCCGAGATCCACCGCGCGCAGATAATTCTTCACCGTTTGCTTCATGTTGGGCCCACCGGTATTGCATGCCACCGTTCGCCACTGTGCCGTACTCAGGGTTGATTGGTGCCGTTGCTGCCCGCGGCGGAAGCGGCCGGTTTGCGATAGGGTACGAGCTTGCCAAGCTTGCGCATGACTTTTTGATCGGTGATCATGTCGATGCGAACGATTTTGAATTCTGCCGGCGGGGTCCGCGTGATCATCAGCGCGAGTGCCAGAGTGGGATAGTAGCGCAGACCGCTGCGTTCGCGGCGTTTGCGGTAACACAGCAAACCGGACTGGCCGTTGATTTCGACCACCGTGGTGGCATGCGGGGCCAGGCCGACTTCGAACAAGCGATTGAATTGCATGGCAATGGCCTCCGGGCCGTGAAAGGAGCCGATTGCCGGAATTACCAGCGCCGCCTGTTGATCCAGCAACGCCGTGAGCTGCACGGGATTGGTCCGTATCAGCGCGCGGGCCAGCCGGCGCATGATCCTCACCGCCATGGGATGGCTGGGGCGCAGGGGGTGACGCGGCAATTTGCTTTGCGCCGCGTGGATGGTCTTGCGTGCGAACGCGAGATGCTCCTGCATTTGTTCGGCGCTGAGCTGCAGCACGCTCGCCGCCTGTGCTTCGTTGGCGCCGAGAATATCCCTCAGCAGAAACAGCGCGCGCGTTTCCGGCGCCAGCAGATGCAGGACATTGACAAACACCAATGACAAGCTCTCGTAAGTCGCGACGGAACGTAGCGGTGTGGCCTCAATCCGATCGATATCCGCCAGCGGTGTCTTGCCGGTGAGCAGTGGCTCGACTGCCGGCCGTGCACTCGCGCCGTGCTCCGCCGCACCGTTGTCCCCGGCCTGCTGCCGGCTGGCCACATGAATGGCCTCCAGGCTGGCGGTGACGGAGCAACGATGCACCAGCGCCTGCCAGGTCTCTTCCGGCTCAGCCGCGGCCACGCCTTCGACGATGCCGATCAGCGCTTCCTGCGCCGCATCCTCGGCGTCTTCCAAATTGCCGAGCAGGCGGTAGCAGGTGGTCACGACTTGCGGCCGCAGCCGCTCCAGCAATCGATCCAGTGAAGGCCGGTCGCCCTGCTTGGCCAAAACGAAATCATCTTGCAGACGATCAACAGGCTCGAAATGAGTCATACCTTGGATTCCTGATCAATGAATGGCGCACGAATATAGTCATATTCCTTTTGCGAAGGCAAGGCAAAAAAACAAAAGCCCTTGAGAATGCCGGTGAGATTCTGTATGTTCCAGCCCACTTGCCGCGCTGCATGCCTGCGCCATGCCGCAGCCGGAAGCGCGGCAAGTCGTACTTTCATATCATGCCCGTGCAGAAATGGCCAGTGCCCACATGACGTCTGCGCACAAACCTCGCCGCCTTTTCATGACCGGCGGCAGCGGTTATCTCGGCCGCCATTTGATTCCCGCGTTGTTGCAGCGTGGCCATGAAGTGCGGGCTTTGGTGCGGCCCGGCTCGGAGGGCAGGCTGCCGGCAGGTTGCACGACGATTGCCGGCGATGCCCTCGTTTCCCAATCGTTTGCTGCACGTGTGCCGCCGGCAGACACGTTTGTCCATCTCGTGGGCGTTTCGCATCCCGGGCCGGCGAAAGCGCCGCTCTTCCGCACGGTTGATCTGGCCTCGGTGCAGGCAGCCGTGGCCGCGGCCCGCGCCGGCGGCATCGCGCACATGGTCTATGTCAGCGTGGCGCAACCGGCGCCGGTGATGAAAGCCTATGTGCAGGTGCGCGCCGAATGTGAAGCGCTGCTGCGCGGCAGCGGCCTGAACGCGACCTTCCTCCGGCCGTGGTATGTGCTCGGCCCTGGCCATCGCTGGCCGCATCTGTTGCAACCTCTCTACTGGCTGGGGGAGCAATTGCCTGGCACGCGCGCCACCGCGCTGCGGCTGGGCTTGATCACGCTTGCGCAAATGATCGCTGCGCTGGTTCACGCCATCGAACATCCGGCTGCCGGCATTCGCGTGATGGAAGTGCCGGAGATGCGATCCATGTGGTTATGATTGTGTTTCACCAGGGCTGCGCAGCGAGTGGCACCGCCAGCGCAGGACCCAACCCCGGCGAGAATCCCTCTATGTGGCGTTCCCTGCTGTTCCTCCTCTCTGCTTTCGCGCTGCTGCTGGTGTTGCTTCGACTGTGCGAGCGCCATTTGGTTTTCTTTCCCAGCACCTACCCCGCCGGCTTCTGGCAGCCGGAGCGCTTCGGCCTGGCCGTGCAGGACGCCTATTTCACCACCGCTGATGGCGCCGCGCTGCACGGTTGGTTCGTGCCCCATCCGGCGCCGGTGGCCAACCTGCTGATGGCGCACGGCAATGCCGGCAATCTCAGCGACCGCGTCGAATGGCTGGCGCGTCTGCACACGCAGGTTCCCGCCAACCTGTTCATGTTCGATTATCGCGGCTATGGCCGCAGCAGCGGCACGCCCTCGGAAGAGAATTGCTATCGTGACGCCGAAGCCGCCCATGACTGGCTGCAGCAGCATGCCCCTGATCTGCCGGTTCTCGCGCACGGCCATTCGCTCGGCAGTGCTGTGGTGATCGAGCTGGCCGTCCGCCGTCCGCTCTCGGGTTTGATCCTCGAATCCGGATTCACCGATGCCGCGGACATGGCACGCCTGATGTTTGGCGGCCTGCCGATGGGCTGGCTGGCCGGCATGAAGTGGGCGAGCCGCGAGAAAGTCGCGAAACTCACTCTGCCCAAGCTTTTCCTGCACGGCGATCGCGACGGCGTGATCCCTTATCAATTGGGCCAGAAACTGTTCGCGGCCGCGGCTGATCCCAAACATTTCGTCACGCTCGCGGGCGTTGATCACAACGACACGTTCCTCTCCGGCGGCGAAATCTACTATCGTGCCGTGCGGGAATTCGTGCTGCAATGCGCGGCGCCGGCCTTGTCCGGCACGGTGAAAGGAACACCGTGACGCACGCCGCCAGCTCGCCGCCATTGGCCGCTGCGCTGCCGCGGCGGCGCGTGTATGCCGTGCTGGCGCTCGGCGTGCTGGCCGTTTCCTTCTCCGCGATATTCGTGCGCTGGTGTGAGGCACCGGCTCTGGCGATTGCCTTCCATCGCTTGTTCTTCGCTTCGGCGTTTCTGTTGTTGTCCACGCGCGGCAAAGTCTGGCGGGCCTGGCAGGCGTTGCCCTTGCCGGCGGCTGCCCTCGCGGTGCTCTCCGGCCTCATGCTCGCCGGACACTTCGTCACCTGGATCGCCTCCCTTTCCCACACTTCCGTGGCCAGCTCCACGGTGCTGGTTGCCACCCTGCCGATTTTTGTGGCGCTGGGCGCAGTGCTCATTCTGCGGGAACGGCTGCGGCCGTTGCTCGCTTGCGGTTTGGTGATTGCGATGCTCGGCGTCATCGTTATTGCCATGCGTGACGGCCAGGCGGGAAAGGATTCTCTGCGCGGCGATTTGCTGGCGCTCGCCGGCGCGCTTTTCGGCAGCGTTTACTTTCTCATCGGACGGCGGCTGCGCCAAGTCATGGCCACCAGCGTGTATGTCACCCTCTGCTACTCGACGGCCGCCCTGGTTTTGTTTCTGGCTGCGGTGATGCTGCGCGTGCCGCTGTTGTCCTACTCCTGGCAGACTTTTGGTTTGTTTTTGTTGATCGCGCTCGTGCCGCAAATTATGGGGCACACGAGTTTCAACTGGGCGTTGCGCTATCTTTCTGCGCCGGTGGTTGCGATTGCCTTGTTGGGTGAGCCGGTGGGCGCGAGCGTGCTCGCCTGGTTGTTGTTGGGTGAAAAAGTCGCGGGGTGGGTGATGTTGGGCGGTTTGATCACGCTGGCCGGCGTCACACTGGCCATTTACGCTGAGCCGAGGGCTTGATGAAAAAAATTCTCATTGCCGCCAATCCTCGGGCCGGCAGGGGACGGGGCAAGAAAGTCTTGGACCAATCGCTTCGCCTGCTCCGGCGGCACGGTGCCGATGCGGAGCTGCTGATCTCGGAAAGCAACGGCCATTTGCTGCACGCGCTGCCGCGCCGCTTGCCGGAAGGGTGGGATCAGATCGTCGCCCTGGGCGGCGACGGCACGCTGTTTCAAGTGGTGAATTGCTGCCTGCAGCAACCGGGATTCGAATCGCCGCTGGCGCTCATTCCTGCCGGCACCGGCAACTCCTTCTCGCGCGAGCTGGCCCAGGCCGCGCTGCCCGCCGCCTGGGAGCGGATTCTGTTCGGTGAACCCCGGCGCATCGATGTGCTGCACTGCCTGCCGCAAACGCCGGCGCCGGATTTCCCCGCGGGTTATTTCTGCATCACCGCGCTGGGGCTGGGCTTCGTCTCCGACGTCACCGTCAACGCGTTGCACTTCAAGAGCTTCGGCACCCTGGCCTACGTGCTGGGCGTGTTGCAGTCGCTGGCGAAACTCAACACCGCGCATCTGCGCATGCAACTCGACGGCCGGCTGATCGAGCGCGAAGGCGTTTTCGTCATCGTGTGCAACTCGCGTTATGCCGGCGGCATCATGAAGATTGCACCCGGCGCCCTGCTCGACGACGGCTTGATGGAGGTGATTGTGCTGCACAAGGTGAAACGCCGCACCTTGATGCGCGCCTTTCCCTCGGTGTTCAATGGCACGCACGTGCATCATCCCAATGTCGAAATCTTCAGCGGCTGCAGCCTGCAGATTGCAGCGGAGCCGGTGCAGGTTCTGACGCCCGACGGTGAAGTCGCCGGCCTCACGCCGGTGACGGTGGCGGTTCAACCGAAAAAATTGCAATTCATGTTATGATCGATCTCGTGTTCCTCGGCACCGGCTCGGCGCTGCCGACCGCGCGCCGCAATCTTTCCGGCGTGGCGCTGGTGCGCCAGGGGGAAATTTTTCTCTTCGATTGCGGCGAGGCAACCCAGATTCAATTCCGTCGCGCCGGCCTCAAACCCGGCAAGCTGCACTACATTTTCATCTCGCACTTCCACGGCGATCATCTTTTCGGCCTGCCGGGCTTGCTCACCAGCCTGAAGATGCTCGGTTGCCAGCAGGAAATTCATCTCTTCGGCCCGCACGGTCTGGCCTCCTACATTGAATTTCACCGCCGGCTGTGCGGGTTCGAGTTGAACTTTCCGCTCACGATTCATGAAATCTCGGAGAACAGCGGGCGGGTGATTTGGCAGGCTGCGGATTATCATGTCGAATGGCAGCCGCTGCAGCATCGGCTGTTCACGGCGGGCTATGCGCTGGTGGAGGCCAATCGTCCCGGCAAGTTCGATCAACAACGCGCCGATGCGCTCGGCGTGCCCTTCGGCCCGGAGCGCGGCCGTCTGCAGGCCGGGGAGAGCGTTGTGCTGGCGAATGGCAAAACCATCACGCCGGCGGAGGTGATTGGGCCGCCGCGGCCGGGCGTGAAAATCGCGTATTGTGTGGACACCTCGCCGTGTGCCGGCGAGGAATTGCTGGCGCAACGCGCCGACGCCTTGATTGCGGATGCGACCTTCCCCGCGCAGGAACGCGAGTGGGCGCAGCAAACCGGGCATTCGACCGCCGCGGAGGCCGGTGAGCTGGCGCAACGCTGCGGCGTTCGCCACCTCTTTCTCACCCACTTCAGCGGCACCCTAGGCCCCGCGGATTTGCCCGCGATGGTTGAAGAAGCGCGCGCTTTCCTGCCGCAGGTGACCGCCGCCACTGATTTGGCGCGCTTCACGATTCTGCCACGCGCTTGACGCCGGCGGTCGCCTTTGTTTTTCGTCTAGAAAATCTTTCCCTGCAGCGCCTTGATTACGGCTTCCGCGCGCGAGTTGACGTGCAGCTTGGCGTAGATGTTTTTGAGATGAAAGCGCACCGTCGGAATGCTGATGTGCAGGGTGTCGGCGATGACCTTGTCGCTCAGGCCCTGGGTGAGCGCGCCGAGCACTTCCAGCTCGCGTTGCGAGAGCTCGGCGCGCAGCTTGTCGCTGCGTTTCTGGCCGTGAAAATACGCCAGCACGCGCTTGGCAATCTCGCTGGACATGGGCGCGCCGCCGGCATGCGCCTCGCGAATGCCTTCGCACAACTTCTCGACCGCGGAGTTTTTCAGCAAGTATCCCACCGCCCCCACCCGCAGCGAATCGAAGATGCGGTCATCATCGCTGTAATTGGTCAGCATCAGAATCTTCAATTCCGGAAATTCTGCGTGCAGCAATTCCACGCATTCGATGCCGGACTGTCCGGGCATGCCGATGTCC
The DNA here is from genome assembly GCA_037445455.1 of bacterium. Lineage (GTDB taxonomy): Bacteria > Zhuqueibacterota > Zhuqueibacteria > Zhuqueibacterales > Zhuqueibacteraceae > Coneutiohabitans. Next base: position 15,333 of record JBBIKM010000070.1, read on the forward strand.
ATCAGCACCACGTCGGGCGACACCTCGGGAATTCCCGCCACGGCCTCGGCGCAACCGCAAAAAACGCCCACGCACGCGAACCCCTCGGAATTTTCCAGCAGCCAGGAAATGCTGTCCCGCACTTTGGCATCGTCATCCACGAGGGCGACGGCAATGCTTTGATTTCTGTTCTCCATGCGCAACTCTATCGTGAAGAAGAAAGGGGATCGGAAATTTCATCCGGATGAAATTCGATTTGGGGCAACGGTTCCGGCAGATTGTGCAAGGCCGCTGGGCTGCCGAGATACGGCCTGAGACTGCGCAACAATGCCGCGACTTCCACGCCGCAGCAGCGGCCGGGCACCTGCGCGAGTTTCTCCATGCCCTTGTGAAGCTGGCTTTGCATGCCCACCAGGTTGTGCATGCGATAATGATAGAAGCCGGTGGCGATATTGACCAGGCCGTGAAAAAGATTGCGTTCCACCGCCGTGCGCGCGTCCATCCACAATTCTTCAAGCTCGTCATGCGCTTCAAAGAAATATTCACGATTGAAGAAGTCAATGCCGCGCGCCAGCCGCACACGCAGATTTTCGATGAACCGGTTGGACAAGGCTGTTGGCTCCCGTATTTATGCGGGTTTCATGACGCTTCTGAAGAACCGCAAGACCGCGAATCGCAGGCCCACCGCCACTCTCCTCCTGAAATCTGGCGCAGCGCCTCAGCGCAGCAGAACCATTTTCCTGCTGGCCGTGAATGCCTCCGTTTGAATGCGATACAGATAGACGCCCGCGCGCAGGGGATTGCCTTCCGGGTCGGTGGCATCCCAAATCACGGTGTGCCCGCCGGCGTCCTGGATTTTATCGAGCAGGCGTTCGATCAGGCGTCCGGTGAGATCATAAACGCTCAGGTGCACGCGGGCAGCATGCGGCAAGGAATAGTGAATGGTGGTGCTGGGATTGAATGGGTTGGGATAGTTCTGGCTCAACGCGAAGGCCGCCGGCGATTCCGGCAGGCCCGTGGTCACGCTGGTGGCGGAGCTGCGATATTTGTAGACCGTGCGGCCGGCGGCATAGCCCAGCGTGTCGCCGAGAAAGCGGAAACGATTTAGCCGCGCGCCGAATCCGGCTGATTGCCACGTTTCTCCGCCGTCACTTGTCTGATAGGTCGGGTTGGTGCTGTTGCCGCCGATCCAGCCGCGCTGTTCATCAATGAAGCCGATGCCCTGCACGAAGTAGTAGCTGTTTGAGAACAGTTTCTCCTGCCAGGTGCGGCCGCCATCCGTGGTCTTGAGGAAGAAGATGGGTGATTCCCGGTTGCGCTGCAATGAGACATAACCGGTACGACGTGTGGGGAATGAAACCTTCCAGCACCATTCGCCGGTGCGGGTGGTGGTGAACCGTTTCTCCCACGTTTCGCCGCCGTCAGTCGTGAAGAGAATCACACCGCTGGAAAGGTCATGATTGGCATTGGTCAGCCCGACGGCGAGACCGGTATCCGCATCAAAAAAGTAAACATCGATCAACCCAGCGGCAAGCCCGCGCATGTCTTGCGTGCGCCAGGTGCGGCCACGATCGGCTGTGCGGGCAAACGCCGCCGGCCCGCGCACCCGGCCGACGGCGCAAATGATCGAATCATTCACCACATGCATGCCGCACAACCCCGCAGGCGTGAGTCCGGCAAACGACTTCACCGGCAGCCAGGTGCGACCACCGTCGCTGGTCTGATAGAGCACCGTGCTGTCGGTGGCATTGAACTCGCCCGGGCCGACATTGCCGGCCCAGCCGTGCAGCGAATCGAGAAAACCGATTGACCGGAAATGCGCGCTGCTGCGCTCGAATTGCAATTGCCAGGAAATGCCGCCGTTGTCCGTGCGATAGATTTGGCCCGAGCCGTTGACGACCCAGCCGGTCGCGGCCGTCACGAAGTAAATATCATTGTAGCGCGTCAGAATCGGGACGGAACTGAGCGTCTGCCAGGTTTGGCCGGCCGCCGTTTGCCACAGGCAGGCCGCCAGTAGAACCGCCACCGCACAGGCTGCTTGGCGCATCATGATGATCTCCTTTCACGGCAGCGGGATGCGGGCGACCACCCGCGTACCGCGGCCGATTGCCGAAGTGATTTCGCACGTGCCGTGCAGTTTTTTTGCGCGGCTGCGCATGTTGGTTAGGCCGTTGCCGCGGTCCTGGCCCGGCTGCGCGCTGGCGAAGCCCCGGCCGCAATCCTCGACGACCACCACCAGGGCTTTGCCTTCCAGGTGCAGGCGCACCGCCGTGCTGGCACTGCCGGAATACTTGGCCATGTTGGTCAGCGCCTCTTTTGCGATCAACAGCAGGCCGCGCCGCAATTCCGGATTCAACTTCAGCCGGGCGATCGCGGGATCGACTTCAAAAGTCAGGGCGATGTTTTTCGCTTTGCAGATTTCGTTGGCAAAATTGCGCAAGCGATGCCACAGCGCCTCGAGTGAGTCGTGTTTGGGATTGATCGACCACACCACGTCGCTCATTTCCGCGGAAAGCTCACGCGCCACCGTGCCCATGCGGCGGATCGCATTCTCCACGCTGTCAGGCGCCGCCGGAGATTGGGTGCCGCCCGCTTCCGGCGCCGGCCGCGCGCGGTATTGGCGCAATGCGATTTCCGAGAGCAGGCCAATATGCGTCAACCCCGCACCGATGTCATCATGCAAATCCGTGGCGATGCGGCCGCGGATTCTTTCAATTTCCAGCAGTCGCCGCACGCGCAGCCGCACCAGCACAACCACCAGGCCGCTCAATGCCGCAGCGGCCAGCCCGAGGAACCACCAGCGCTGCCACAGCGGCGGAACAATGGTGAAGACCAGGCGCGCAGGCGCCCGGCTCGCCACGCCGGCGGCATTGAGCGCCACGACCTCGAAAGTGTAGGTGCCCGGCCGCAGCGTGGCATAAGTTACCTGGCGTTGTCTGGTCGGCCCCTGCCACTCGGTATCGGCGCCGATCAAGCGATAGCGATACTGCACGGCGCCGGCCTCGCGAAAGCTGATGCCGGCAAAATGAATCTCGCAAACGTTTTCATCATGGGAAAAACTCAGCCCGTTTTGCAGGGCGACTGGCCGGCCCTTCACCCGCAAGCCGGTGAGATGAATCGGCGGCGGCGCGGGCGCGAGGCCCTCATGCTCGGGCGCGAAGAGTGTCAACCCTTCCCACGTCAAAGCCCACACGCCGGAGGTCGCCGGCCACTTGCCCAAAGTGCCGATCTGCCTGCCGCGCATTCGTTCGGGAGTGACCAACTCGCGTGCGGTGGCAGATTGGGTGTGCTGGATGCCCTTTGACGTGCCGAGCCACATCCGGCCGCTGTAATCCTCCACAAAACAGTTCACCGCATTGCCCAACAAACCCTCCCTGGTGGAAATCGTCTCGCAGCCATTCGCCGAGAGGATCGCAATCCCGTGGAAGCGCGTGCCGACCCACATCTCGCCGTTGCTGTGCTGCAGCAGGGCGCGAATGAAATTGTCCGGCAGGCCGTCTGCAGTGGTGAGTTTGCGTTGCAGCCGGTAGCCGTCGCCATCCGGAGCAAAGACGGACAGGCCCTGCTCGAAACCGCCAAACCAGAGGTTGCCGTCGCGATCTTGATGGATGGCCATCACCGTGGCATCAGGCAGTCCGGTGGCCACAGTGTGCACGGCGCGCACGCGGCCACTGCTGAGATCCACCTGAGCCACGCCGGCGTTCATCAGGCTGCACCACAACTGGTTGTTGCGATCGATGATGAAGCCGAGCAAGATGGCTTGCGGCAGTTCGCTTCCTGCCGCCAGCGTGCGGCCGATGGTCAGCGTGGAGGGCTGGCGCGGCTGGCGCGTCACGCGGTACTCCCGCAATCCGCCTTGGGCGAAACAGATCCACAGGCTGCCGTCGCGCGCGAAGTCAACCGAGTACAGACGGCCGGGCAGTTTGGCGCGCTCCAACCGGTGCAGATGTTTTTCCCACTTGTCGCCGGGATTCTTCCAGATTTCCCACAGGCCGGCACCGGAAGCCACGAAGAAATGCCCGGCAGAATCCACGGCCGCGGCGCGATTCATGGCGGAGGGCCGCAGGTCCGTGAGCGGAAAATCGAAGCTGGCGCGCTCGGCCAGTTTGCACAGGCCTTTGCTGAAACCGCCGAACCAGAGGTTGTTCTCGCGATCGCGGTGGCTGCAGGCAATGGTGTTTTCGAGCAGGCCATTTTCAGTGGTGTAGCGAATGATTTCGCCGCCGGCAAAATCATCGCGGTGGATGAATCCGATGCCGTCGCCGGTGCTGATCCATAAATAACCGTACTGGTCAACGATAATGCTCAACCCACCCAGCCCCGAGGCGCCAAACCATAACCGCCGCGCTGCAACAATCTCGCGGTCACGAATATGATAGACGGTACTGTCGCGTGCCACGATCCAAATGTCGCCTCGGTCATCTTGCGTCATGCCGAATGCCGGTTCGGAAAAATGCCGTATCGTCAGCAGGCGTTGTGCCTGCCGCTGCTGCGGGCGGTATCGGTAAACATGGGCATCGATGCCGATGAGCAGCAGGCTGTCGCTGATTGGATGAATGAAGGATACTGCACCGGTTTGGTTGTCGATGGGAATCAAGCGGGCGCGGCCCTGCTGCACCATGTAGACGCCGGCATAGGTGCCGCACCACAACGTGCCGGTGCGATCTTCGACCAGAGAGTGAACGCTGTTGCTGTTGGCAGAGCCGGTTGCCTCCAGCCGGAAGCTGGTGATCTTGCCGCGTTCGAAGCGGGCCACGCCGTCCTGCGTTCCGATCCACATCACGCCGGGGCTGGCTTTGCTGGCGGCCAATGCCCAAACTTGATTCACCGGCAGGCCGTCCACCACGCTGTAAGAGCGAAATTGCACGCCGTCAAAAACCGCCAGGCCTTCATTCGAGCCGATCCAGAGATGGCCGCCCGTGTCCTGTTCCACGGCCGTGATCCAATTGGAAGGCAAACCCTCTTTGCTGGTGTAATGTTCGAACGGAAGAACTTGTGCTGTGCTCTCCGCAGCGAGGACGAATAGCAGGAAGAGCCAGCCAGGGTCGAGGAGGGCAGTGTTTGTTCTGAGAGTCATGCGGCGCAGCGCAGGGCAACGCCCCGGATAGAAGATCCATTCAAACCGAAAAAGACAACGGCAGGTTCAGCGGGAGAGCGAGGCAGTTGCGCATGCCATCCGGGTTTGCCTTGATTTGAATGTTGCAACATCTTGTGCCCCTTCTTCCCGCGCATCCTTTCCCAGGTAAGGACGGCAGTTGCCTCAAGGCCACTGACCACCTTGGGCAGCGGCGTCCGCCTCACGATGATGGCGGCGCCAACCGGGCCATCCCTGCCAGTGAGTTTCTCGCTTGCTGACGGCTGAGGTGAAAAACAGCCGGCTCGTACGCACGAGGCCGGCTGTTCCATATTCTTTACGCGGACAATGCCCTACGGCGCCATGGCCGGCGTCGTGCCCACGGCTTTGAAGGCATTCAGAATGCCGCCGGTCACCATCTTGCCCTGCAGGCCGGATTTGACGTCGACCGAGGTCATCAGGTGTTGCTTCAACTGCAGGTTGGTGAGACCGGGGAATTGCGCCAGCGCCAGCGCCGCGATGCCGCTCACGTGCGGGGTGGCCATCGAAGTGCCGGAGAGGGACTGATAGCTGTTGTTGGGCGTGGTGCTGAGAATGTCCTTGCCGGGCGCGGCCAAATCCACGCTGGTAAGGCCGAAGTTGGAACCGGGCGTCGGCAACACATTGCCCACGCAGCCGCAGATGCCGCCGCCCCCGCCGGAGCCGAACACTGCGAGATTGCCCTTGTTGTCGATGGCCGCCACCGCCAGCACATTGTCGACTTCGTAGTTCGAGGGATAGTTCGGCGTGGCGTCGTTGTCCCTGCCGTCGTTGCCGGCCGCCGCGACAAACAGCGAGCCTTGTTGATTCGCGAACTTGATGGCGTCCTCCAGGGCCTGCGAACGGCCGCCGCCGCCCCAACTGTTGTTCATCACGTGCGCACCAAAGCGGGCGGCATAGGTGATTGCCTCCACCGCATCCGACAGGCTACCCGAGCCGCTGCTGCTCAGGAATTTCAACGGCATGATGCGGACGTTCCAATTCACGCCCACCACGCCCACGCTGTTGTTGCCCGTTGCGCCGATGGTGCCGGCCACGTGCGTGCCGTGAATGTTGTCATCAAATGGATCGTTGTCGCGATTGACGAAATCCCAGCCGCGCCAGTCATCGATGTAACCGTTGTTGTCATCATCGATGCCGTTGCCGCTGCGCGGATCATTGGGATCGGCCCAGGGGTCTTCGCCGGGGTTGGTCCACATGTTGGCGCTGAGATCAGGATGCTTGTAGTCCACGCCGGTGTCGATCACCGCCACCAGCACCTCGCTGCTGCCCTTCTGGATGTCCCACGCCTCCGGTGCATCCACGTCGGCGTCGGCAGTGCCGCCGGTCTGGCCGGTGTTGTTGAGGCCCCAAAGCTGGCCGAATTGCGGATCGTTGGGAGTTTCGCTGGCATAGTAGAGGTAATTCGGCTCGGCATAAACCACGCCCGGCCGGCTTTGCAGCTCATCGACCAGGGTGTTGACGTCTTTGCCCGTCGTGTCGCGCACCACGAAAATGTCGCTCGGCCCGACCGACTTGGAGGAGGGCATGGCCGCCATCAAGCTGGGGTCACTGACTCTGACCACGACTTCGCCGGGAACGAACAACGGCCGTTGCTCCTGCTGGGTCGTTTGCCCGCTGAACATCATGGCCAGCAGTAACAGGGCCAACAGGCTCCACCATTTTTTCATGAAATGTCCTCCACAGTGGGAATGATGATTCTGCCGGCGCCAACCCAGTGGATTAACAGAATGGCGCCGGCGTTGGGGATAGCAAGCAGGGGGGAGCAGGAGCCAGGTGGCAACAGACGAGCCGGCGGCCTTCACCAGTCGGCAGTTGTGGCTCGCGGCGAACGTGGGCCACCGCGATTGCGCTGCCCGCGGCACCTACGGCTTCTCGGGAATGCGATATTCGAGATTTGGCTCCGCGTATTCAACCTGGGGATGGGCGCGGCACTTTTCCAGCACCTGGTCGAGTGACTGCCCGGCCGGCAGACGATAGACGCGCACGCCGATCGCCGGCAAATCACGCACCTGCTCCAGACCCAACGCGGCCGTGAAAGCCTGCACCGAATCGGCGAGCGCCCCCGGTTTGAACTTGATCAGAACCTCCTGTGCCCGGGCGGCGGCGGTATTCGCCGTTGCGGCTTCGCGTTGTTGTTCGGCTTGTTTGCAGGGCGGCAAGAGAGAGGCGGTAACGGCGGCGAACATGAGTGCAATGAGGAGCTTCATGAGTCTTGAGAAACGAGGCAGATGTGGTTGCCGTGTCTCTGCCTGGTTGCATTGCGCCGGTGGCTGCGGAGGGTTAAGAGGCAGCGCCGGTCAACAGTCGGCAACTGGCTGCAAAGTAGCAATCCCAAGCTGCGATGTCAACCGGAATTTGCAGCGCTCACTGCCAGGTCGCGCGCAGAATGGAGAGTTGTTTGGCGCTCAACAAGGTTTGCTGGCGGAAAATGATGATGCCCGTGGCCGGCGCCTCCAGGCCATGCAGCACGGCCGCGCTGAATTCGTCATCGGGCACGTTGTGCGCCCCGCCGAGATCGGTTTGGATGATGGGACACACCGGCTTGTTGGTTTCGCGGGCGGTATATTGCACGAACTGCGAAATCCACTCCACCGGCCGGCCGCAGAGTTCGTGGTAGAGCATCGGAGAGAAGACGTCGAAATGACTGCTGAGGCGGCGGTAATCCTGCCCCAGCACGTTGACCAGCGCGCGGCCAAATTCTTCGCGCTGCCAGGGCACGCTGAACAGTCCCAGGACGACTCCTGGTTTCTTGGCAATCGTTTCGCGCGCCTGCTGGGCAAAGTCTGCAATCACGCCGCTCTTGTAGAGGATCCACTCGCGGCGATGGTGAGTGAGAATCCAGTTGGCCTTGGCAGCGAGCAGCCCGGCAGTGGCATTGGCCGGCCCGCCGTCGCTCGCGTCGATCGGCAGGTCTTCCGGAATCACCAGGCCGCTGCTGCGTTCGAAATCCGCCAGCGTCGAGTCGCAAAAGCAGGTTTCCAGCAAATCCGGAGTGGGTGTTTCCCAGTGGCCGCTGAAGCGCAGAAAGTCGAGCCAGACGCCGTCGAAACCGGCATCGCGTTTTTGCGCAATCTGGCGCAGCAAGCGCGGCCAATACCAGCGCTGCGTTGGGCAAATGCCGTTGCCGGGCACCGCGGCCACGCGATTGCCCTGGCGATCCACCGGCCGGAGCTGGGGATACCGCCGCCACGCCGCGTTGCCACCGAAGACATTCATCGTGGTGTACACTTTCACGCCGATGGATTTGAGTGTCTGATGCAGCTCCGGCGAAATCGTATCCACAAAAACCGCATTGATGTTGTTTTGATAAAGCGCGGCCGCGGTTTCCTTGGGCGTGCCGGCAAACGGACCTTCCGGCGTGAAGCCCCACAACGCATGCGTTTGCGCTTGCGCCCACGCTGCCGGGCTCATGCTGCCGCAAAAGGTGAAGGTGAGCAAAAGGGAGAGGTAGAGTTTCATATCAAGTATCACCGGTGAATAATCAGCAGAATTGGCAAGTCTCCTGGCCGTTCGAAAACCTCACTGCCCGGGCGCCTTGTGATGAACAAGAATACCTCTTATTCGATCAATGCGCTGTTGTCTTGAAAAGTAAATCCAGGCCGGCATGTTTTTCAAAAGGGTACTTGTGAAGTCGCAGGCATTGTGCCCAGTGCTTCACAAGACTCAATGGAATGACATTTCGAAGGGCACGCCTGTCTGCTTCTCGCCTGCTTCAGGGCTGCTTGACTTTGCCTTGGAATTCCACTTGGCGTTCTAGTTCTATATTGAAACGAACCGAAATCCATCCCGCGCAGGGATTCCATCGATTGGGTTGTTTCTATCCGATGGAAAATCTCTGAGCTGTCCCCACGGCGCAATTCCTCAGCTTGTCTAAATGACTTGCGCAGGCTCTTGTAGCGGCTCCTCCCGCAACGCTTCCGCCAAAATCTCGATCACATGCTGTGCCTGGCGGCCGGTGGCGTGTTCGATTTGATGCCGGCAACTGAAGCCGTTGGCCACCACGCGCTGTTCCGCAGGCAGGGCGCTGAGCGCAGGAAACAGGCGCTGACCGCCAATTTTCAGAGAAAGCTCGTAATGCTCCTTTTCATAACCAAAGACGCCCGCCATGCCGCAACAACCGGAATCCACTTCGGTGACATTGCAGCCGGCCGCCTGCGTGAGCGCGGCTTTCGAAGTCTCCGTGCCGAACAGCGCCTTGTGATGGCAATGACCGTGATAGAGAATATTCTGCCGCAGCGGCTTGAAGGCAACCGGTGTCTCGTTGTGCTGGAGATGCTGCACCACGAAATCCTCGATCAGCAGGAAATGCCCGGCCACCATTCTGGCTTTGTCGATCTCGCGCACCAGGTCGGGGTAATCTTCCTTGACGGCCGAGACACAGCTCGGCTCGCAACCGACGATCGTCAAACCCTGCCTGGCAAACACCGCGAGCCGGTCGACGACCGCTTCCGCAGCCGGCCGCGCGGCCCGCAACATGCCGTTGGAGATGAGCGGACGGCCGCAGCAGCCGGCATTGGCCAGCACCACGCGATAGCCCAGCGCCTCCAGGACTCTGACCGCTGCTTTGCCAATGTCAGGCTCGTGGTAAGAAAGAAATGTATCATTGAAGAGCACGACTTGCGGACGCTGAAGATCATCATTGCCCTGGATTTTTCGGCGCTTGAACCACCGGCCAAAACTCTCTGCGGCATAGAGCGGCAGCATGCGGCGACGATCGACGCCGAGTGCCATTTCGAAAAACCGGCGCATGGCCTTGCTTTGCAGCAGACGATTGGTCAAGCCGGGAAAAAGAGTGCCGAGGCGGCCGAGCACATCCGGCCGTGTGAACAAATGCACGCGCAGCGGTGTGCCGTGCTCGTCATAGTAGTGTGCCAGAAACTCGTATTTCAATTTGGCAACATCGACATTGGAGGGGCATTCCGCCTTGCAGCCTTTGCAAGCCAGGCACAAATCGAATACCTGCCGCAGCCGTTCGGTGGTGAATTGTTCCGGCGAGATTGCGCCGGTGAGCGCGGCGCGCAGCGCGTTGGCGCGGCCGCGTGTGGAATGTTCCTCGTCGCGGGTCGCCATGTAGGAGGGGCACATCGTGCCGCCCAGGGTTTTGCGGCAGGCGCCCACCCCGGTGCACATTTCGACGGCGCGGTCAAAGCCGCCCTCCGCCTGAAAGTGAAAATGCGTGTGCAGCGGCCGCGCATGATAATGCGGGCCAATGCGCAGATTTTCCGCAATATCCTGCGCGTCCACGATCTTGCCGGGATTGAACCGGTTGTGCGGATCGAAGGCGGCCTTGAGTTCGCGAAACGCCTGATAAAGCTGCGGACCGAAAAAGACGGGATTATGAAAGCTGCGCACCAGGCCGTCGCCGTGTTCGCCGCTCATCATGCCACCGTAGTGCATCACCCGCGCCAGCACCTGTTCGGATATGCTGCGCATCAGACGGACGTCCTCGGCTTGTTTGAGATTGATGATCGGCCGCACGTGCAACAGCCCGACGCTGGCGTGGGCATACATCGAGACCTCCCGGCCGTGGCGCTGTACGATGGCGATGACGTCGCGGATGTAATCCGGCAGCACCGCCACCGGCACGGCGGCATCCTCGATGAACGGCAGCGGCTTGAAATCGCCCTTCATGCCCAGCATCAATCCCAGGCCGGCCTTGCGCAAGCTCCACACCGTGTTTTGCTCAGCCGGTTGCAGGGCGCGAGTGCAGGCATAAGCGCGGTGCTGCCGCTGCAATTCGCCTCCCAGCTTGTCGAGCTTGGGCAGGATTTCTTCGAGGTGGTCGCCGTAGAATTCGATCACCAGCATGGCCTGCGGCGCGCCCTGCACGAAGGCCGCGGCGCGCTTGCGATTCTCCAGGTTTTGCGCCGCGAGCGTGAGGATGAGATGATCGAGCAATTCCACTGCCGCCGGCTGGTATTCCAAAATGGCGGCAGTGGCGCGCAGCGCATCGAAGAGATCGTCAAAATGCGCGAGCAAAAGCGCGGTGGCCTTGGGCAGCGGCGCCAGGCGCACCGTGGCCGCGGTGATAAAAGCGAGCGTGCCCTCCGAGCCGCATACCAGTTTGGCGAGATTCCACTGCGGTTGATCGAGCAGCTCGTCAAGCGCGTAACCGCCGGCGCGGCGCATGACCTTGGGAAAGCGCGCGCGGATTTCTGCGGCGTGGGTGCGCACGATGCGCTGCGTCTCGCGATGAATCCGGCCTTCGAGATCCGGCTGCCGGCATTTTTCCTCATAGGCCGCCGGCGCCAGCG
>JBBIKM010000071.1:0-26661 GCA_037445455.1 bacterium
TATTCCACCAGGCGATGCGACAAAGCCTGCCCCAGCAACTCGGCGCGCGTGAGCGCGGCCGAGTCTTCCGGCGGCGCTTCCGGCGCAAGCAGCAGATGCACGAGCAACTCACCGCTGCGCCATGCCGGAGCAATACGAAGCTGCTGCAGCTCGCGAAACTCCGGTTGCTCGCTGCGCAGCCGCGCCAGCCAGTTGTCCATCGCCGCGTGGCCCAGGGCCTCTCGTTCCCGCAGAAAACAAGCAAGGTAACCGTCCAGGCCCTCCTCCCTGCTGCGCAGCCGCGGGAGATTCGCCAGCACAAAGGAATAAGTCAGGGGCACCGGCGAACTCGCGCGGCAGAAAACTCCCGCACCTGTTGCATCGATAAAAACCGCGGCCGTGACAGTCACGCCGCCCTCCCGGCAGTGCAACGCCGCCTCCACGATCCTTTCCCCGGCGCGCTGCAAGGTAATGGCTTTTGCGTGTAATAGCAAATCGACGCCGGCCTCCAGCACATATTCCTGCAAGGCAAACTTGATCGTTTCCGGATCGATGATGATCATCCAATCCCCGGCCGCTTCGGGGTCCGGAAAGGGTTCAGCGCACACGCCGAGCGTGCGGCAGCGCGCCAGGATTTGTTTGAATTCCGGCAGCAGCGCCGGCATATCCTGCCGAAAGCGCCAGGGCAATGCCAGCGCCGCGGTGGCCATGCCGCCGAGAAAACCGTACTGTTCGATGAGCAGCACGCGCGCGCCGGCGCGCGCCGCCGCCCAGCCGGCACCCACGCCCGCCGGCCCACCGCCGAGCACCGCAACCTCCGTCGTGATTGTGCGAACGGCTTTCATCTCACGTTGCAGAAAAAGGTCTGGACTGCAAAATCGGCGTAACCGTGTCTCACCGCACCAGCACAAGTTTGCGCGTTTCGGAAAATCCCGGGGCGGACAAGCGGTAGAAGTAAACGCCGGCAGGCAAATGGCCCGCTGCGAAGGTAACGCGATGCACGCCGGCGGGATAATCACCCGCGGCCGCCAACGCCACCCGCCGGCCCTGCAGATCAAACACCTCCAGCCGCAGCGTGCTGCGGCGCGGCAGCGCAAAGGCAATCGTGGTGGCGGGATTGAAGGGATTGGGATAGTTCTGCCACAACGCGAAAGCGGACGGTACCGCAGCTTCGGGCCGGTCCGCAACTGCGGTCACCACGACCTCCGGGCTGAGTTGGCGATTCAAAATCAACATCAGGCCGTCGGCGGCCACGGTCTGCGTGGAGGGCACGCCGGCGGTGGTCAGCTCGGCGATGGCTTGCAGGCCGGTTGGCAGAAAACTGGTTCCCACCAACGTCCACCCGCGCGTGACGGCGTTGGTCTCATTGAGTTTGATTTGCGCGCCGCTGCCATCGAGCAGGCGCACCGTGACTTCGCGTGCGAGCTGCGTACCGTATGGCTGGTAGAGATAGACGTCGTAGTTTGCCGCCGTGGTGATTTCAGCGGAATAGCGCAGCGCCGCTCCCGAGCTGCCGCGCGCGGTCAAAATCTTGTTGTCAAAACTGAAGTAGCTCGAGTCGCCCTTGCCGGTCAGCAACGTCCAACTGCCCACGCGCTCCACGGTGGCTGCGGTTTCCGCAACGATGGTGGCCGGCGGCCGCCACAGTGTGTTGCGAAACGGCGGAGCCGCCGGCTGCTGAAACACCTGCTGCCGCAACGCCTGCGCAATCGGCGGGATGCCCTCATAGTAAAAAAACACGCCGCCCGCCACGCTGCTGCGGCGATTCTGTTCCACGAAACTCACTGCCAGGCTGGCCGGCGCCTGATAGCCGCCGCTGCGAATGAGCATGCCGGAAAAGAAACCGTTATAGCCGGTGGGAATGCGGCTTTTGGTATTGATCAACTCATTGGTGTAGGAAGAGAGATCGGTGCGATAAACTTGCGGCACCACGAAATCCGGCCGGCCCTGGCGCACGCCCGCCGGCCAATCCTGCATGAAATAAGTGTAGCCGTAAGGATAAACCACCGGCGCGTTCGAAACCAGCACGTAGGGGTTGGTCTGCTTCACCGTGTCGTGGAACGCGGCGGTGAATTCATTCAGCAAACCGGCACGCCAACGCCGCCAATTTTCATCGTCGGGATTGGTGGGCGGATCGGCGCCGTTGTGCTCGGCGCGGTAGCGCGCGAGATGCGCATCGTCATAACCGAAATCGGAGGCCAGAATCTGATTATTGGGATTGCGGCCGAAATGCACGCGGCCATAGCGGATGCGATCGAGATGCACGCCGTCAATATCATAGTTCTCGACCACCTCCAGCATCAAGCTGATCAGAAACGCCCGTACTTCCGGATGCGCCTGGCTGAGCCAGTAGAAGCCGCCGCCCGTGGCTTCATCATCGGTGGCGCCGCCGGTGGAGAGGCGCTTGCCGGCCCACCCGGGATTCTGCGCCAAAATCGGGCCGCCGTTATTGCCGAAGGAGGCGGCAAAACCATACTCAAACCAGGGATGCACCTCCAGGCCGACGCGATGCGCCTCGGCGATCAACTCGGCCAGTACGTCCCGGCCCTGGAACGCCGGATCGATCGGCACGCCGGTGACGCCGAGCATGACGAAGCTGGGAAAAAGCGTGTAGCCGTTGTTGTACATCACCGGAAAAATCGCATTCAGGCCCGCGGCTTTGAGCGAATCCATCGCCGCGGCAATGCTCGGCTTGCTGTTGAGCACCTGCGAAGCCACATTGGTCACCCACACGCCGCGCAGTTCAGGGGACTGCGCCGCGAGCGGCAGGGAAGCCGACAGCCAGAGGGCCGCCAACCACGCCGCCAGAGCGCGAAGATCGCGAATTGGCATGAGAACCCGTCTTGTTTGGAGGTGAGGACAATGCAAAGCCGGCGCGCACGCCACAGCGCGGCTCAGAAATCGACGCCGACCGAAAAGTACTGCGGACTGTTCAAGCGGCCGCGGTCGGTATGCGCAAAATCGATGCGCACGTTTCTGTAGTTGAAGCCGACACCGGCAGCCAGGCCGCCTTCGGCGTCATCGAGCATGAGCTGGCGATAGCCCGCGCGCAGAAAGAACATCTTGTTGAGGCTGTATTCCGCGCCCAGGTTCAGATAGTTGTCATTGTTGTTGGGATAAAGCAGATCGCCGCTCAGCAGCAGGCGATTCAGGCGCGTCTCCAGCACGCGATAAGCAAATCCGGCCCGGAAGGTCACGGGCAAATCCCACGAGCGCGTGCGCATGTCGGCCACGATGCCGTCGTTGTTGCCGCCCACGCGCGGATCAGGATCGTAACGCACCGCGGTGTTGGTGCCGGAGAGGCGCATTTCGCCGCCGAAATTGGAAATGCTCATGCCGATCGTCACCGGATTGAACGGCGTGCGATAGGTGAGGCCGACGTCGAGACCGACGGTGGCGGCGGACATGTCCCACAACGCCTGCCGGATCAGCTTCACCGTGCCGCCAAAATTGAAGCGATCCGTCAGGCTGCGGCTGTAGGTCAAGCCGAGCATGAGATCCTGCACGGTGAACAATTCGCCGGTGCCCTCCTCGCGCTCTTCCGTGGTGATTTCGAGCTGGCCGGAATTCAACGAATAAAAGGAAAGCGCAAACTGGCCGAGGTCATCGAAATGCAGCATCACCGCGCCGTAGTTGACGTCGATGTCGGCGAACCAGGTGGTATGATTGAAATAGGCCTGGCCGCGGTTGAGGGTGGCGGCAAGCGCCGGATTCCAATAAATCGCGGAAACGTCGGCAGCACTGGCCACCGCGGTTTCACCCATGGCTGCGCCCCGGCCGCCAACGCCTATTTGCAGAAAGGCGCCGGCGGTGGTGCCGACTTTGGTCTGCGCGCCGGCGGCGGCGGCGAGCAGCACGAGCAAAAAACCAACTCTCTTTATCATGATCCACTCCACCGATTGGATGTGATCCTGCTGCCACATGGCGGGATCAGTTGATGATCGCAAACTTGCCCACGTGCTCGCCGATGCCCGGCGCTTCCAGGTGATACACGTACAGGCCGTATGCCACTTCCAGGCCGTCTTTGGTCGTCAGATCCCAGCGCTCGGTGCCGTTCGCAAAACCGTTATGCTCCAGCACCCGCACCAGGTCACCGTTGACGGTGTAGATGCGAATCGTGCATTGCGCCGGCAGATTGATGAAACGGATGAAACGTTCGCCGCGGCCCGAGAGATAGGGCTGTTGTTCGAGAATCGAAGCCACGACATAAGGATTGGGCACCACCCGTACATTGTTAAGCACCGCGGCCGTGGCATTGGCGCGGAGCTTGCCGGAAATCGTGCTGAAGCCAAAGCGGTCGCGCTCACTGAAGGGAATGCGATTGCGCACCACGAAGGTATCGCCCTGGCGCGGCAGCACCCATTCACTCTCCGGCAGCGGCAATCCGTTCTCGTCGAGTGGCGGATCAAACTTCACCGCCCAGGCGGGATTGTAACGCGTCGAGCCGGGCGTCGGTTTGAAGACGAGATAGGCCACCTCGCCGGCAGTGATCCTGCCCTCTTCCTGCCCCACTTTCTCACTGATCACGAAATCCAGCGGCGTGTTGGAGTTCAATTCATACACCTTGAAATTCACCGGCCGCGTGATGCGCCCGGTGTTCGAGGTGAAGGCGGTATCCACGCCGACCTCGTCGCTGAATTCCAGCACGAACGACACCGGCCACAACGGCGAGGTGTCGAACAGCGGCGCCACCGAAGCCACCAGGTTGGTGCGCCGGCCCGCCTCCCATCCTGATTCGCTGAGCGCCAGCTCGCGGGTGGGAAATTCGTTCTCGAACGTGAGCACGAAGCCTTTCTGCAAAAATTCCGTGGTCCAGGTGCGCTGATATTTCGCGGTGCTGATATTGCGCGGAATTTCGCGGTTGGCGGCCAGCGTGTCGCCGGTGGTTTCATTCACCACGGTGACCGTGCTGGTTTCATACTCGACGGCGGTGGTGCCGCGCACCGTGCCGAAACTCACGCGGAAGCTCTCATCCTTGAGCAGTTCCGGCGCGACGATTTGAATGCCGATCCTGCCGGTGGCCGGGCCCGCGCTGTGATGCAGCAGGCTGCCAACGTCGGTGCGGCCCGGATCCACATTGGAGGCCGGCGGATTGGGCGTGACGACGGCGGTGTTTTGATCGACGCGCGTAATCACCCCATCTGTCACGGTAATCGTTGCGGGCGATTCGCTGGGGGTAATGCGAAACAGGAACGGGCTGTCGGCCAGGCCGCGCTCAAAGAAATCGTCATCATAGCCCTTGTCATAGGACGTCAAGGCATAGTAGTAGGTGCGGCCGTTGATGACATCTTCATCGACAAAATAGTGCTGCAAGCCGGTATCGTCGCCCATGTAGAAATGAATGCCGGTGGGCGCGCCGATCTCCTCGCCGAACTGCAGCGGATGCGGGCCGGTCAAGCCGTTGGCGAGATCGAACTGCGCGATCGGCT
Organism: bacterium; assembly: GCA_037445455.1. GTDB lineage: Bacteria > Zhuqueibacterota > Zhuqueibacteria > Zhuqueibacterales > Zhuqueibacteraceae > Coneutiohabitans. Next base: position 5,409 of record JBBIKM010000071.1, read on the forward strand.
GCCGGAAAAGGGCGTTACCGAGCGCATCGGTGATTTCCCTGGCATCGCGGAATTGCGGATCGGTTGAACGATAGAGACGGTAACCTTCGAAATCGCGGCTGTAGATCGGATCGCGGCTCAGCTCGGCCAGCTCATCCCAAAGCAACGTGACTTTGCCGTTGCCCGGAATGGCGGTGAGCTTGGGCTGGCGCGGCGGCCGCGCAAAGCGGTAGTCCGAGTCATAGATGCGCTGCGCCACCTCGGCGCTGCGGAACAACGCCACTTCGTCGGCGCCAAACACCCAGCAGGTGGAAAAACGCTCGGTCTTGCGCGGCGGCAGATTGAACGGACCGCTGCCGAAGATCCAATATTGGTTGACCGCTTGTTGCGGCACGGTGAAATAGCCGGGTTGAATGCGCGGCCACATGCCTTCTTCATCAGTGACGTTGACCGTGCCGAAGAGCGGCGCGGTGAAGCTGGTCAAGCCGACTTGATCGCTTTCATCGTTGTCGGTCTTGCCGAAATTCGGCTCGCCCTGGTCGGGCCGGCCGTTGCCTTCGGTGCCGTCCGCGTCCGGGCCGGGATAGCCCTCATCCAGCGGGCCGGCGCCATCGCTGCCCACGTCATCCACGCCCGCGTTCCAGTCGCCGTCTTCGTCGCCGCTCCAGTGTTCTTTTGGGTCGCCGTATTTGCCCACCGGGCCAAAAACCAGGTTGCCGGCCTCGTTGTCACGGCGTTCATCGAGCAGGCCGTCATTGTCATTGTCGACGCCGTCATCGCCCAGGCCCGGAGATTCGAGAAACTTCCAGCCCAGGTAGCCCGGTGGAATCTCGCGGTTGCGCTGCCAGACGCCGATATTGTCGTTGTCCCAGCCATAAACCAGATTGAGATCCTTGCGAAATGCGGCATTGTCATCGGTGGTGCCGCGGCCACCCGGCCCAATGTCGGCATACCCGCCAAAGAAAATCCTGCTGTCGTTGATGTTGTAGGTATGTTCGCCGATGTTGGAAACTTGGTAGTGAATAAAGAGAATGTCCTTGGCGAGCGGATGTGCCCACTGAAACAGCCGGGTTTCGATCTGCATGCCCAGGCCCTGCCAGTCGGAGCGATCAGCGAACGGATAGAACTGGAATTCCTTGTTCCAACTGTCATCCATCACATAAAGCACTTCCTGGTCGGCAAAGATTTGATTGAGGCCGAAGTAGCCGTTCCAGCGGCCGCTCCACGTTTGGTCCTTGCCCGGCCAGGCCTCCGGCCAGGAACCGGGATTGAGGCTGTTGGCGAGATCGTCCTGCCCCGGCGCGACCTTGAAGTAGCCCGGCAGCGGATGGAATTTGTAGGAGATGTTGGTCACCGGATCGATCTCGCCGCCGGAGCCGCCGGCATCGCGATAGCCGTCCGAAATGATGCGAATGGTCTGGCCGTTCTTGTCCACCACTTCGGCGGCAATGAAGCCGGTCATTTCGTGAATATGATCGTGCCCGGTGCCGCGCGGCCACACGCCGCCGATGGGGCTGTCGTTGCCGCGCGCGATCGTGCCGTGATTGGTGATGTCCGTCTCGACTTGGTTGGCGTTCATGATCATGGCGCGGCGCAGCAGCCGGTCGCTGCGATTGGGGTCGAGATAGACGCCGCCGTTCTGTGCCCATGCCGGGGCAGCGAGCGCCCAGGCGCTCAGCAGGACGGGCACCGCACAAATGAGTTTCCGTTTCATCATCGAATCAACCACCTTGGGTTTGATGCGCAGCCAATTGCTTGCAAGCCATCTGGAGGAATTCATCCTGCCCTGCTCCGTCATTCCGCCGGCAGGTGGTGCCGCCCCGCGGCTTCCCAACGCCCCGCAACGCTGCGAAATGACTTTTCACAAAAACGATTCCGACCAACTGCGGCAGCAGCGCATTAGAAATCGACCTTCACGCCGAACTTCACCTCGCGCGGCACGGGTTGCGAAGCCGGGTTGAGGGCGAATTGATAGCGCGTGTTGATCAGATCAAGGCCGTTGGCGCGGTGCGCCGCCTCATCACGCGGATCGACCTGCGGCAGCAAATCGCGACGGAAGCTGTCGAGCAGATTATCCACCTTTACAAAGAATTCAGGCCGGACGGTGCCGAGGTTGAAGCGCTTGTAAGCGCGCAGATCGAGAAACAAATCGCCCTTGTATCGGCCCTCGTTGCGCAACTCAATGAACCGTGCCGGCGTGAAAGGATATCCGGAATTCAAGCGGGCGATCAGGCTGCCGCCCCAGGAGGCGTGGGCCCAGTTCAAATAGGCATTGCCGTTATGGCGCAGATCCCAGTCCAGATCCGCCAGCACGATGGCGCTCTCGTTGCGGCCCTGGGCATCGAAGAACTTTTGGCGCGGGTCGCTGGCAATGCCCTTGGCCACCTGATAGGTGTAATCAAAGCCGCCGGTGAGATGATGCGACGGCAGGCGAATTTCGGCCGACAGCGTCACACCGCGTACGCTGCCGTAATCGGAATTGGTGTAGCGGCCATAGAGATCCGCGGCATAGGTTTCGTGCAGATCGGTGCCGAGCAGATTGCGCACATCGCGATAGAAGCCGGTGAGATCCACCGCCAGGAAGCTGGTGAGCTGCTGCTGCAGGCCGACTTCATACATGTCGGTGCGCTGCGGTTCCAGATCCGCGTTGCCGATGATGCTGTTGAAAGCGCCGACCACTTCGAACTCGGGATTGTCGTACAGGCGGCTGAATTCGGGAATCTGGAAGAATTGGCCATAGGAGGCGTGAATCACGCCCTGGGCGGTTATCGGAAACGCCAGACCCAGGCGCGGCGAGACTTGCGTCTTGGCCTTGACGCTGCGATAGGCGAGTGCTTCCTCCTGAATGAAAATCTTGTTGCCGGGATCGCGCAAATCCACCGGCACCGTGGCGCGCGCATCGAAATAGTCGAAGCGCAGACCGGCGTTGACGATCAAGTCCTTGATCTCGATCTTGTCCTGCACGTAGGCCGCGAATTCGAGCGGATCGCGGTCATAGGCATCATGGTCGAAGGAACTCAGCGGCGGGATGCGCACGGCGTAGTCACCGTACTTGCGCGGGTTGACTTCGACATTGAAGAATTCATTCTTGAGCTTGTGATAGCGCACCTCGGCGCCGGCCTTGACCAGATGGGCATTGTTGACCTGCATGGTGAGGTCGCCGCGCAGCGCATAGGTCTTGCCGTTGCGGTAGAAATGCGCCGGGCTGACGCCGCCGGTGGAAAACACGAACTGCGGTTGAATGCCGCGCTCAAAGGTCGCGCGATAACGCGGGTCGAACGGATCCTTGTAGACGTAGCTCTTCACGTCATTCTCATAAGAAGCGAGATTGAGCGTGTAGAACGCGCGCCGGCCCAGCACGTGGTCGACGCGAAACATGTGATTATGCGCCCTGGTGTAGCTCGTCGGCCGGTAGTCGGGATTGAAACGATAGAAATTGCTGAAGCTCTGGCCCTCGCTGGCGCTGGCAAGCAGGTTGTAGGACAGTTTGATTTTCGGAGTGAGGTTGTAGGTGAGCTTCACCTGGCCGGACAGGCTTTGATAGGGATTCATCGCCACCGCAGCCGAGTCGCCGCGGCGTTCGAGGTAATACTGGCTGGGATCGGTGGCGCGAAAAGAGGAGGAATCGCCGGGCAAAAACACGCGACGGCCGTAGAGCCAGTTCTCCTGGTCAGTGAAACGACCGGAGGCAAAGAACTTGAGTTTGGGCGTGAACAGCGGGCCGCTGAAATCCGCTTCGGCATACCTTTGCGCCAGCGGATCGATCTTGTCGATGTTGTAGAACACCTCATCGCGGCGGGAAAGGAAGTCACCGGCGTAAACCGAGAAACTGCCGCGATAGCTTTCGGAACCTTCGCGCGTGACGATGTTGACGATGCCGCTCATCGCCTGGCCGTATTCGGCATTGAAGGTGCCGCTGATCACCTCCAGCTCTTGAATCGCGTTGTTTTCCACCGGCACCGCCAGGCTGTTGCTGAAGGGATTGGCGATGGCGATGCCGTCGACATAGAACTGAATCTCGCTGCTGCGGCCGCCACGAATGTGGAGATCACCGCCCAGGCCGCGCGTCACGCCCGCCTGCAGGGTGAGCACCTCCTGGAATCCCTCCACCGGCAGGGCTTTGAGATCCTCGCCCGAAACTTTGGCGGAGGAGGAAGTCAAATCCTTGACCACCAGCGGCCGCTCGGCGGTGACCACGACTTCCTCGCCGGCGAGCGCTTCTTCACTCAAGGCAAAATCAATGGTGCTGGTGCGATCGACTTCGACGCGGATGGGCCGCTTCACCACGCGCTGGTACCCGATCACCGAGGCTTCCAGCACGTACTGTCCGGGCCGCACATTGATGAGAAAATAGCGGCCCTTGTCATCCGCGCCGGTGCCCTGCACGGGCTGCAGCGCGGTTTCACGGCCGTCCACAATTTGCGCGCGGATGATCACCGTGGCGCCCGGCAAAGGCTCGCCGGTTCTGGCGTCGGTCACCTGCCCGGCGATCTTGCCGGTGGTGCCGGCCATGGCCGCCAGAGGCAACAACAAAACGCCGGTCAAGACACGCGCCAAACGCTCTGGAATCGCGGAGGAAATGCGCATAACCGACCTCTTCAGTGAAGCGATGAACACACTCGCAGGGAATCACGCTGCCACACGCCTCTGCAGGTGCACGTGCAGCACGGCGCCCGGCCGCTGCGGCAAAACGTCGTCGTCGCAAACTTCGCCGTTCACCAGCAGACGCCGCGGGGCCTCGAACTTCGCGCCTTGCTCGATTTCGATTTCATAGATCGTGCCGCGAAACTCGCGGCGCACCCGCACGCGCCTCCAGGCCGCCGGCAGGTGGGGATCCAGCTTGAGGCCCTGGTAAGTTGGCTGCAACCCCAGAATCACGTCCGTGCCGATGCGCAGCATCCACACGGCAGAGCCGGTCAGCCAGGAATGGCTCGCCTCGCCTGCGGTGGGATGCTCCGGGCTGGTGAGATACTCGGCAAAGACGTACGGCTCGGTTTTGTAGCGATCCTGCCCGGCGCGGCTGCTGCTGTTGATCGGCATCATGTCACGATAGGTTTGCCAGCCGAGTTCGGTTTCGCCATGCAGCAGCTCGGCGCACACATACCATGCGGCGGCATGATTGAACACCGCGCCGTTTTCCTTTTTGCCCGGCACGCAGCGCGTCGCCAGGCCAATCGCCGGATCGACGGTGCGATAAGCCGGGGAGACGATTTGCGGACCAAAGGGCGTCATGAGTTTTTCGCGCACCGATCGCAACGTCTGTTGCGCCCGCGCGCCGGTTGCCACGCCGGAGAGCACGGCCCAGGATTGCGGCTCGATGAAAATCTGTCCTTCGCGATCGCGGTGGGAGCCGAATGCTTCACCGTTGTCCTTGAAACCGCGCACATACCAGCGGCCATCCCAGGCCAATTCGTTGATCGAAGCCTTCACCTGCTCGTAAACCGCGCGATAGTGCCGTGCCGTTTCGCGGTCACCGAGATGGTCAAACAGCACCCCGGCCTCGCGCAGAAGATAACACAGAAAGGCCGCGCCCCAGATGGTTTCGCCGGCGCCGCCGCGGCCGACATAGTCAAGCGTATCATTCCAATCGCCCGGCCCAAACCGCGGCAGATGCCGCGCCGTGAGCTGGCTGATGACATAATCGAGCGCCAGCGTCAGATGCCGCCGCAGCACGGCTTCACCATGATCGTAAAACGGCACGCTCTCTTCGAGCAGGGCAAAATCGCCGGTTTCCTTGAGATAATTCATCAGGGCAAAGGGCAGCCACAGCGGCGTGTCGGAATGGCCGGTGCGTTCGCCGGTGCGCGCCAGGCGAAAATAATTATGCAGGGTCGAGCCGTCGGCGAATTGGTAGGAGGCGACTTCGATCAGGCGCGCCCGCACCGCGGCGGGTTCGGCAAGCAGCGGGCCCCAGAGATCCTGGCATTGATCCCGGATGCCGGTGCCGAACAGCAGGCCGCCGTGATAATAGCCGGCGTTGCGCGCCATGTCGAACGTGACCGCGGTTTGATAGCGCGTCCACACGTTGATCAACGCATTGAAGGCGGCATCGGGCGTTTCGACCTGCAGCACGGAGAGATGCTTGTGCCAGTGGGCTTTGACCTGCGCGAGGGCGGCCGCCACCGCCCCGCCCTGGCGATAGCGCTGCAGGAGGGGCGGCACCTGCTCGTCGGCAGCAGTTTTATCGGCGACACCGAGCAGCACCGCAAACGTCAGCGCTGCGCCGGGAGCGAGTTCCAGGCCATGTTGCAGCGCGACACAGGGATCGCCGTGCGTGATCTCGGAATCAAAACAGCGCCGCCGTTGCACTGCGGCGGGATTGGCTTCCGAACGCCAGCGGCCGATGAAATGATCCTTGCCGCCGTCGAACCCGTCCGGCTCCTGCGGCAGGGTGGTGGCGAAGTAGACGAGGAAGGGCCAGTCTTGATTGGGTTGCTCCACCGACACCCCGCGCGTGTTCTTCCAATAGTTGCGCGTGGCAGCCAGGGCGCGCCAGTCGCGGCGGAAACGCACCTGACTGAAGTGTTTATCATTGGGCTGATTGATCAGATCATTGAGCGCATTTCCCAAACAAAGCTCGGCATAGGCGAACAGATCAACGCGCTTGTACTCGCGGCCGCGGTTCTCGAGTTTGACCAGCCAGCATTCCAGCGCCTGCTCGCGGGGAACGAAGTAAGTGACTTCGCTCCACAGGTCGCGTCGCGCCGTGGCGATGGTGGTGTAGCCCAGGCCGTGCCGCGCCTCGTAATGATCATAGACGAGCATTTGCGTGGGCACCCAGGAGAGCGACCAGTACTCATGGCCGTCGTGCAAATAGAGATAACGGCCGGGTTGATCCCACGGCAGGCTGTTGTAGCGAAAGCGCAGAATGCGGTTATCGCGCGGATCCTGCACGAAGGAGAACCCGCCGCCCACGTGGCTGATCAGCGCCTGGTAGCGTTCATTCCACAAATAGTTCACCCAGGGCGCAGGCGTATCCGGGCGGGTAATGACGAATTCACGATGCTCGGGCGTGAAGTGGCCGTAGGGGTTGTGCGGGAGGGAATTCTGACTGTGATCAGACATGCGGGCCGCAATCGGTTTGATTAACCTGCTGCTCCACGGTAACGGCTTGGGACTTGTTGGTTCTTTCTCCTAACAAACGAATTTGGGATCCTGTCGCGGGGGCGCGGCGCAGCCGCAGTGCCGCCGCCGGCCGGGCCGGAAGGGCGCCGGGGCAGTGGCCAGTGACGGCCGCGATTTCAAAGGGCGAAAATATAGCAAAGCCGGATCATTGTCAAGCCCTTTCGTGGCGGCGCCGCTGAAATCGCCGCGCCTGCCGCCGGAGAAAGAGCTTGACAATTAGAAAGGATGCGGTATATTTGTTCAGGCAATCAATTAAAACATCAACGTCCCGGGATGCAGCAACCGCGCCCAATCAGCACCGGACGGCAGGCGTCACCTCGCCGTTCCCACCCCTGATGCGAAGGAGCATGCTTATGAAACTCGTAAAGCCCTTGTTGTCGATGGCGGCCTTTCTGTTCTGTGTGCCGGCATGGCCGCAAGACCTGCCCCCGGCCACGGCCAACCTCTATGTCATTGCCCTCAACGGCCAGCCGGTAACGATCGATGGCGAACTGCAGGACTGGCGTGACGCCGAGTTCGTCTATCTCAGCCAGGACGGACCGACCCATAGCCTGTTTACCGGCGCGAAGCCCACCGCTTCGCCTGCGGACTTCAGCGGCCACGTTGCCATCAAGATGGACCCCGACAACATCTATTTCGCGGCGCACGTGCGCGATGAAGGCGGCATTCTCATCCATCCGCCCCGCACGCGGCAGAATGCCAACCTGACTTTTGCCTTCGACCATCTGGCCGTCTACCTCGGCCTCTATGACATTGGAACGCTGCCCGGCAGTCCGCATCGCAACACGGTTGACATCATCGATCCGGCCAGCGGCCAGATTGTGCAGGGCGGGAGAACGTATCGCATCAAACCCGGCACGGACAACGATCCCGACAACGCCACCCTGGGACCGGACTATCAGATCGGCGTCAACTTTCAGACGTATGACAAGACGCTCGCCAACGGCGCCTATTTTGCCAGCGGCGATGAAGTGATCAATTACAACTGGGGCTATGTCGATACCCTGATTGCCAACACCGAACTCGCGATCAAGCCATGGAGCAATGAAAAAGGCTTCACGCTGGAATGGCGGGTTCCCTTCGCCTCCCTGGCAGGCAGGATCGCGCGCGCCTCCAAACCGCAGGCTGCCCTGGAATGGCCGCTCTACCGGCCGCAAGCCGGCGATGTCATCCCCTTTGACATCGATCTGACCGATGACGACCGGCTGGCCGCGCCGGAAGATTTCAACAACAATTTTCTCGGCCTGGGCCGCGGCAGCAATCTCTGGCGCGATTCCTTTGCCTGGGAAGGCCGTGGTGTGGTGGTCGACGTGAGCGGCGGCAGGAATGCCGGCAACTACTACCATGCCGGATTCGCGCCCGCGGCCGCCGGCGTGACGGTCGACGGCGACCTGGCGGAGTGGGCGACTTCGCAATTCATCGGCATCAGTCAGGACAGTCCGAATCATCAATACATTTTTCAAAACGGCGACGTGCTCAGCTCGCCGGCGGACTTCGGCGGCTATATTGCCGTGCGCCTGGATCAAGACAACATCTATTTTGCCGCGCGCGTGCGCGATGAACCGCAAGGCACCGGTGCTTTTCAACATGCACGCCGCACGAAGAATGACGCCAATCTCATGTTCACCCAGGAACATCTCGCCGTTTATCTCGGCTTGTATGACATCGGTGATTTGCCGCGCAGTCCGCATGTGCGCGATGTCAACATCATCGATCCCGCCACCGGACAAATTGTGGCCGGCGGCCGCACGCATCGCATCAAGCCGGGCACGGATGACGATCCCGACCAGGCCACCCGCGGCGCGGATTTCCAACTGGGCGTCAACATTCAAACCTATGACAACACGCTGGCAAACGGCGCGTTCTATGCGCAAGGCCTCGACGTCATCAACTACGCCTGGAGCTACGTCGATACGTTTCTGACCAATACCGAGCTGGCGCTGCTGCAGTGGACTGATGAAAAGGGCTATGATTTGGAGTGGCGCATCCCGCTGGCCTCGCTCGCCGGCAGGATCGCAAAGCAAGTCTCCCCGCAGAAGAACATCGAATGGCCGCGCTACGTGCCGCAAGACCGGCAGGTGAGCCCCTTCGACATCGATCTCACCGATGAAGACCGGGTCAATAACCAGGACGGCACCAACAGCTTCCTGCGCATGGGCCGCGGGTTCGATTTGTGGCGCGATGCTGCCGCCTTCGGCATGCGGTTGAAAGTGATCGGCTCGCCCGGCAGTATTACTGCGGTTGAGCAAACGCCCGCCGCGGCCTTCGTGCGTGAATACCGCCTGCTGCAGAACTATCCGAATCCCTTCAACCCCGGCACCACCATCGCATTCGAGCTGCCGGCGGCAGCGCCGGTCAGCCTGCAAGTTTTCAACCTGGCGGGCCAGGAAATCACGACGCTGGTCAATCGCTCCCTGGTGGCCGGCCGCTATCAAGTCACGTGGACGCCGCGCGGCGAACCCAGCGGCCTCTACCTCTATCGCCTGCAGGCCGGCGATCACGTGCAAACGGGTAGAATGCTTTATCTCAAATGACATTCGCGCGCCGCTCTGCCGCGGCAGAGCGGCGCGAGGTTTCAGGAATGCAATCGCAACAGGAAGGCACGGCATGTTCGCTTCACTGCAAAACGGTTTGATCGTGTCCTGCCAGGCCACCGGCGACGAGCCGCTGAATCGTCCCGAATATCTTGCGGCGCTGGCGCGCTGCGCGGAGATCGGCGGCGCCGTGGCGATTCGCACGGAAGGCCTGGAAAAAATCCGCGCCCTCAGAGCGGCAGTCAAGCTGCCGATCATTGGCTTGATCAAAGGCGCGTTTGCGGACGGCACCGTCTTGATCACGCCGGATTTTTCGGACCTCGAAGAGATGATCGCTGCCGGCGCAGACATCATTGCGCTGGATGCCACCGACCGGCAGCGGCCCAATGGCTGGCATGGCTTCGATTTCCTGCGCGCGGTCAAGCAGCGCTATCGCGTCCCCATTCTGGCGGACATCGCGACGCACGCGGAAGGCGTGACAGCGGCGAAACTGGGCGCGGAAGCACTGGCCACGACCCTGTCCGGCTACACGCCTGCCACCGCCGGCCGGCAGGATGAAGAACCGGACTACGCGCTGATTGCTTCCCTGCACCGCGCGGTCAGCGTGCCGGTGATTGCCGAAGGCCGCATCTGGGAAGCGCAGCAGGCCCGACGGGCCCTGGCCGCGGGCGCCTTTGCCGTGTGTGTCGGCAGCGCCATTACCCGGCCGCAGTTGATCACCCGGCGTTTCGTGGCCGCCATGCAGAACCGGTGAGCGTTCCGGCGGCCGCCGCAGAAAAGCCGAAATCAGTTTGCAAATGACCACACATGATCCCGGGACCCAATCAGCTTCCCCCGCGCCAAAGCCATGAGGTGATCGTCGTGGGCGGCGGCATTGCGGGCATTTGTGCCGCAGTCAGCGCCGCCCGCTTGGGCGCACGCACCTTGCTGGTGGAGCGTTACGGCTTTCTCGGCGGCATGTCGACGGCCGGCATGGTCACGCCCTTCATGAAGTTCTGGGTCGAAACCAGGGACGGCCGGCGCCAGCCGCTGGTGGGCGGCCTCTTCGAAGAGCTGACGCAGCGCATGGCGGCCATCGGCGGGATGATCGAAAACGGCTTCAGTGCGCTGGCGTTCAAGCGCGTCGCCACCGAGATGCTGATTGAAGCCGGTGTCGAGCTGCGCCTGCATGCGCTCATGCTCGGCGCGCACGTGGAAGACCGCATCGTGCGGAGTGTGCTGCTGCAGCACCACGACGCGCCCCAGCCTCATTCCGCCCAGGTCTTCATCGACACCAGCGGCGACGGCGAACTGCTGCTGCACGCCGGCGCGCCCTGGCGCAAAGGCGATGAGCAAACCGGCCTGTTGCAGGCGATGACCATGTTCTTTCGCATGGGCGGTATCGATCTCGAGGCGGCGGTCGCGCACGTCGCCGCGCACCCGGAACAATTCTTTGCCTGGTCCACCAGGGAATATCATCACGAACGCATTGTTGCCATTGCCGGGTATTATGACCTCGTCCGCCAGGCCCGGCAGCGCGGAGTGCTCCCCGAAGCGGTGGAATACTTCTTTTTCACTTCCCTGCCGGCCTATGGGGAAGCGGCCTTCAACACCACCAACATTCTGGGGCTTGACGGTTCCTCCTCCTTCGACTTGACCGCGGCGGAAATCGAGGGCCGCAGACAGGTGTTCGCGATTGCCAGTCTGTTGCGGGAAGGGGCGCCCGGCTTCGAACGCGCGTACTTGATTGAAACCGGTGTGCAAGTGGGCGTGCGCGAAACCCGGCGCGCAGTGGGCGACTATGCCGTGACCGGCGAGGATGTGATGGGCGCGCGCAAATTCCCTGATCGCATCGCGCGCGGCTGCTACGGCGTGGACGTGCACGGCCAGAAAGGCGAGAAATCGCGCATGGAACATCTGCAGCCGGGGCAATACTACGACATTCCGCTGGGCGCGATCATTGTGCAGGGCTGGGAGAATCTGCTGGTGGCCGGCCGCTGCCTGTCGGCGACGCGCGCCGGCCACGCGGCGCTGCGCATTCAAGCGACCTCCGCCGCAGTGGGTGAAGCCGCCGGCGCGCTGGCGGCGCTCGCCCGCTCTCATGGCGGCCGCGTGCGGCAGGTGGCACCCGCGCTGTTGCAGGCCCATCTCAGCAAAGTGGGAAACATCTAATGGAACGCGCCCGCAGTCATGCGCTCGATGCCCTGCGCGGCATTGCCATCTTGATGATGGTGCTCTCCGGCGTCATTCCCTATGGCGTTCTGCCGGCGTGGATGTATCATGCCCAATTGCCGCCGCCCGCCCACAAGTTCGATCCCACCCTGCCGGGCCTCACCTGGGTTGACTTGGTCTTTCCGCTGTTTCTTTTTTGTCTGGGCGCGGCCCTGCCACTCGCGCTGTCCGCGCGCCAGGCGCGGGGCCCTTCGTGCTGGAGAATGGCCGGCGCCATCTTGCAGCGCGGTTTCTTGCTCGGCTTCTTTGCCATTTATTTGCAGCACCTCAAACCCTATGCGCTCAGCGCGCAACCGACGGCGACACACTGGCTGCTCGGCTTGCTGGCCTGCGCCTCGTTCTTCGCGCTCTTCACCCGGCTGCCGCAGTCCTGGCAGCCGCGAGCACGCCATGCCGTGCGCGCCGCGGGCTGGGTTGTTGCGATCGCCTTGCTCGCCACCGTCCGTTATCCCGACGGCAGCGGCTTCGCGCTCACCCGCAGTGACATCATCATTATCGTGCTCGCCAACATGGCGGTATTTGGCAGCCTGGTCTGGCTCGTCACACGCTCCCGCCTGATTCCGCGTCTGGGAATTCTTGGCGTGTTGCTGGCGTTGCGCCTGGCCAGTGCGACGCCGGGCGTGGTGGCATGGCTGTGGCAGGCCACGCCCGCGCCGTGGATCTACAAACTGTATTACCTGCAATATCTCTTTCTCGTGATTCCCGGCATGATTGCGGGCGACCTGCTGTTGCGCTGGATGAATTCCCCTCGCGAAGAAGAAACGCCGATGCGCGCCTGGAACAAAAGCCGGCAACAAGCCCTGGTGGCCACGATGTTCGGCCTGGTCATCTTCCTGTTGATCGGATTGCAGGCGCGCTGGCTGGTCGCCACCATGCTGATCACTCTGGTTGTGCTTTTGCTGGGTGCCTTGCTGGTGCGCCATCCGCGCCACCGCACCGAAAGCCTGCTGGCCAAGCTCTACAGTTGGGGCGCTTACTGGGTGATCCTCGGGCTTCTGTTCGAACCTTTCGAGGGCGGCATCAAGAAGGATCATCCGACGCTGAGCTACTACTTCGTCACGGCCGGGCTGGCAATCTTTCTACTGATTGCGCTCATCGTTCTCATCGAAGTCTGGCAGCAGCGGCGCGGATTTCAGCTTCTCATCGCCAACGGCCAAAATCCGATGCTGGCCTATGTCGGTGTGTCGTTTGCGATCATGCCGGTGCTGCAACTCACCGGCCTCTATCCGCTGCTGCAGGCGGTGACTGCCGCGCCGTGGCTGGGATTTCTGCGGGGCTGCCTGTTGACCTGGCTGCTCGCGCTCATGGTGAATTTCTTCACGAAGAGAAAAATCGTCTGGCGGACTTGAACGCCGTCTTGGGCAACGGCGCCCTTTCCATTTCCGGTGTTGTCAATTGGCAGGCAGTTCATGACGCTGACCGATTACTTGCACGCGCTCGGCCTGCGACCGGGCCAGCATGTGCTGCTGCACTGTTCGCTGCGCAAGATTCGCGCGGCATTCCCGTCCTCCACAGCGGAGGCCCTGATCGCCGCGTTGCAGTCGCTGCTCACTGCGGACGGCTCGCTGATCATGCCGGCTTTTTCCTATTGCTTCAAGAAGACCACCGGTGAGGCGACGCCCTTCCGGCCAGCCGACACGCCCGGCGAGACCGGCTACGTCGCCGAGAGATTCCGCCGCAGCGCGGGCGTGCGCCGTACCGCTGCGCCGACGCATTCTTTCGCGCTGTGGGGAAAGATCGCTGAAGAAGTAGGGGCTGACGACTCTCCCATCTCTCCGCTCGGCGAGAGCAGCGTGCTCGGCTGGCTGCACAGGCGAGACAATTCCGCCGTCGCCCTGCTGGGCGTCGATTTTTCAGCGCTGACGTTTGGGCATTATTTGGAAAGCAAGGCGAAGCTGCCCTGGCTCGCGGTGTTCCCCTGGGCGCATGAGGGCATCCTGCCAATCGCCGTTTCCGCATGCGGCGAACAGCCGTTGCAGGAAGTTCCGGGCTGCAGCCGCTCGTTCATCAATTTGGAACATCATATGCTGGCGCAAGGCCGGCTGACGCCGTTTCAGCACGCCGGGCTGCGCAGTTATTTCATTCCGGTGGCCCGCTTGTATGAGGACGGTTTGGCATTTCTCCGCAAGAATCCCTCGGGCTTGCTGTGCGCGCCCGGCTCGTGTCCGGCCTGCGACACCCGACGAAAGGCATGTCATGTCTCCTGAACGCCATGCAGCAATCACGATCACCCTGCTGGTCATGCTGGCCGCCGCGCCGATGACCGCGCAACCGCTGCAGGAATTGCGCGGCGTCAAGCTCACCAACGTCGACAGCCAGGTGCTGTTCTCCGATGCCAGCATTGCGGAGGCCATGGATTATCTTGCCGGCGCCGGCCTCAATGTGGTGTTGCCGGTGGTGCTCAATCGCGGCCATACCCTCTATCCCAGCCTGGTGATGGATGATTACTTCAACGCGCCCATTCTGCCGGAGTTTGACGGCCGCGACCCGCTCGGCCGCGTGCTCATCGAAGCGCATCGCAACGGCCTGGAGGTGCTGCCCTGGTTCGAATACGGCTTTGCCGCTTCCTATTCGCAAAACGGCGGCCACATTCTCGCGCGCCATCCCGACTGGGCCTTGCGCGACAGCAGCGGCCGGCTGGTGGTCAAGAACGGCTTTGATTGGATGTCGGCGATCAATCCCGAGGTGCAGCGCTGGATGCTGGCGCTGGTCACTGAGATTCTCGATCATTACGACGTTGACGGCATCGAATTCTCCGACCGCATTCCCGCCCTGCCGGTGGAAGGCGGGTACGAGGCCACCACCGTTGCCCGCTATCGCGCCGAACACAACGGCGCCGCGCCGCCCTCGAACTTCCGAGACGCGGCCTGGCAGCGCTGGCGTGCCGATCAACTCAACGCGTTCTACCGCACGGTGCGCGACAGCATCAAAGCGCGCGGCGAGCATCTCCTGGTCTCCTCCAGTCCGAGTGTTTACCCCTGGTCGTACGAGGAATATTTGCAGGACGGCAAGACCTGGGTGGAACAGGGCATTGTCGACAACTTCATCCCGCAACTCTACCGCTACAATTTTGCCGATTATGTCTTTGAATTGAACAAAGCGCTGAGCTACGTGCCGCTCGATCGCCGGCGCACGTTTTATGCGGGCCTGCTCGCCAGGGTGGGCAGCTATCTCATCACCCCGGAATTTTTGCTGGCCTGCTTGCGCGCCAATCGCGAACGCAACGTCAGCGGTGAGGTGTTCTTTTTCTATGAAGCCCTGCGCAGCTCCAACAATTTGCTGGGCGACACCCTGCGCGCCACCTACTATGCCCGGCCGGCGCTGCTGCCGGAGCGCAACGGCCAGGTGTGGCGGCCCAAAGCCACCATCGTGAATGAAGACGAGGCCGGCGCCGCAGTGACCGGCACGTGGGCCACCGCCAATGTCGCCGGCTTTCGCGGCAACGTGCTGCGTGCCGCCGCCGGCAGCCTGGCCACGATCTCATATGAATTCCTTGTTCCCTTCTCTGCCTGGTTCGGCGTGTATGCCTATTTCGTTCCTGCGAGCACCAACACCAGGCAGGCGCGCTTCACCGTCTTCTCCGGTTCCGACTCGAGTTCCTTCGTGTGGGATCAGACCGACCTCACGAGCGCCGGCTGGCAGAAGATTGCGGACGTCTATTTGCCGGCCGGCAGCCGGCGCGTTCTCAAGCTGGATAATTCACTGGCGGCGCGCAGCGAATATTTGAGCGCGGATGCTGCGATGATCATGATCAACCGCAAGCTCTCCCCGCAGGTCGTGGTCACAGCAGTCGATCAGCGCGCAACCGCTGTGGCCGGCCGCCCGGATTTCATGCTGTCTCCAAATTATCCCAATCCCTTCAATGCCGCGACCCGCCTGCAATTCTCGCTGCCGCAAGCGAGCCACGTTCGCCTCCAGATTTATGACGCCAACGGCAGGCTGATCACGACTTTGCTCGACGCCTTCAAACCCGCCGGCAACCATGAAATCACCTGGCAGGCGCTGGAGCTAGCCAGCGGCTTGTATTTGGTTCAACTCGAGGTGGGCGCGCAACGCCTGACCCGCAAACTGCTGTTGCTCCGATAACGCTTGAGACTGATGATGCAAGACTCCGGCAAATACTTTCGCACGGCTGCGGCGGCACGCGCCCCGGCTGCATCCCAGCCACGCCGATCCCTGCTGACCTGGCTGGTATGCTTGGGCTGGTTGGCGGTGCTGGGCGCCCTGCCGATCACGGCCGCAGGTCAACCCAAACAGCTCACGATTTGGGGACTCTCACCGCATACGGATGATCTTGGCCTGGTGCGGGTTTTGGAACGATATGCTGCCGGCCAACCCGGGATCGCATTGAAAATCGTCACGGCCGGCAAGGCGGAAGTCGCAACCGAAGGCAGCGGCTTCAGCCAGAAATTCATGACCGCGCTGGCCGCCGGCAAGACGCCGGATTTGGTTTTTCTCGATCGTTTCACGCTGGCAGGCTGGGCGGCGCGCGGCGCCCTGCTGCCGTTGGATGATTACGTCGCCCAATCCACTGTCAATCCTGCTGACTTTTACGCCGCGCCACTGGCGGAGTGTACTTTCGAAGGCCGGCTGTACGGCATTCCCTACGGCACTGATGCCCGCGCCTTTTTCTGGAACAAGAAGCTGTTTCGCGCCGCCGGCCTGGATCCGGAGCGGCCGCCGCGCGACTGGGAGGAACTCATTGTCTATGCGCAACGCCTGACGAGATACAATGCCCAGGGCCAGGCCGAGCAACTCGGCTTCGCGCCGCTTCTCGGCAATTCCTGGCTGTATCTTTACGGCTGGCTCAACGGCGCGCGCTTCTTGAGCGAAGACGGCCGCCGCGTGCTGCTCGACAGCCCGGAGGTGCGCGAGGCGCTCGTCTACATCAAACGCCTCTATGATGCTTTGGGCGGACGCCGCGACGTGGTTGATCCCTTCGAACGCGGTTATGGTCGCGACGCGACCGATCCTTTCCTGATTGGCAAGCTGGCCATGCGCATCGACGGCAATTGGTATCTCAACAAACTCGCGCGCCTGGCGCCGGATTTCGAGTTGGGCGTTGCCCCGCCACCGGCGCCGCCGGGCAAACCGACGACCACCTGGTCGGGCGGCTTTGCCTGGGTCATTCCCGCGAAAAGCAGGCATCCCGAGGAAACCTGGCGCCTGATCGAATATCTGGTTTCACCAGCGGGCTTGCTCGCTGAGGGCGAAGAACAGAGCCGGGTGAATGCCGAAACCGGCAACGCCCTCTATGTTCCCAAACTGATCGCGCACAAAGCCGCCAATGAACAGCGGCTGCGCGCCTTTCCGATTCCCGTCCCGGCGCTGCAGCACGCACAGGAAGTTTTCGTTGCGCTGTTGAATATTTCCCATTTCCGGCCGGTGACGCCGGTGGGCCAGCAGTTGTGGGACGAGCATGTGCGCGCCACGGATCTGGCGACTTACGGCGCGCTCACACCCGGGCAGGCGCTGCGCGAGGGTGCGCGACAAGTGCAAAAGGCCGTGGATGCTTTCTACGCCGATGAAACAAGGCCGGTCGTGCCGTTGCAATGGAGCTTCGCACTGGCCGCGGCGCTGCTGCTCATCGGGCTGGCCGTGCTCTTCTGGCATTTGCGGCGGCTGCGCCAGGCCTCGCCGCGCGCCTGGCTGGAGGCCAGAACCGGTTTGATCTTCGCATTGCCCTGGGTCATCGGCTTTCTCGTGCTCATGTTCTGGCCGACGCTGACTTCCCTCCTGCTCAGCCTCACCGACTACGATGTGCTTTCGCTGCCGCGCTGGGTGGGATTGAAGAACTTCGCCGCGATGTTCAGCGGCCGCGACCTGATGTTTTGGAAAAGCCTGGGCAACACGCTCTATCTCGCCGCCTTCGGTGTGCCGCTGAGTTTGATCACCGGCCTGAGCATCGCGTTGCTGGTCAATCAAGCCGGCCGCAGCGTGCGCTGGTATCGCACCATTCTCTATCTGCCCGCGATCGTGCCCGCGGTGGCGGTGGCGATCGTCTGGATGTTTTTGCTGAATCCGCAAAACGGGCTGATCAATTTCGTGCTGACCCGGGCGGGCATGGCTTCAATCAACTGGCTGGGCGATCCCCGCTACACCAAGATTGCGGTCATCATGATGCTGCTGTGGGGCGCCGGCGGCTCGATGGTGATCTGGCTCGCCGGCTTGAAGAGCATTCCGGCCTCGCTCTACGAGGCGGCGCGCATCGATGGCGCGGGCATGGTGGGCCGTTTCTTGCGCATCACGCTGCCCTTGCTCAGCCCCTACGTCTTCTTCAATTTGATCATGAGCCTGATCGCCTATTTTCAAATCTTCACCCAGCCCTATTTGCTGGACGCGCGCGGCGGCCCGGAGGATTCCCTGCGCATGTATGTCTTCTATCTGTTCGACAATGCTTTCAAATATTTCAAAATGGGTTACGCCAGCGCCATGGCGTGGATTCTGTTCCTCATCATTCTCGTCCTCACGCTGCTCAACTTCAAGCTGGCGCCGAAATGGGTTTACTATGCCGATGAATGATCGACGACTTGCACCGGCAGGCGGCCGCGCCGCCGGCTGGCCGCAGCGACTGCAGCAGTTTGTGCAGCGCCGGGTGTTATATCACCTGGTACTGTCCGCCACTTCGCTGCTCTTTGCCCTTCCCATCATCTGGCTGATCGCGACCTCCTTCAAGACCGATGCCCAGGTGGTCAGCTCGGACACCTTGGCGGAGTTCTTCGTGCCCAATCCCGTGGCCTGGGACAACTACGGCCGCGCCATGGCGCGCATCCCGCTGTGGCGCTATCTTGGCAACACCGTGCTGGTCACCGGCCTTTCCATTTTGGGCACGGCGCTGGCCAGCTCGCTGGTGGCGTTTGCCTTTGCCCGTTATCGCTGGCCGGGCCGCGAGGCCATGTTCCTGCTGCTGCTCAGCACCATGATGCTGCCGCCGCAAGTCACCATGGTGCCGGTGTACTTGATCTTCGCCAGGCTCGGCCTGGTCGACACGCTCACGCCTTTGTGGCTGCCCTCGTTGTTCGGCACGGCGTTCTACATCTTTTTATTGCGGCAATTTTTCAAAGGGCTGCCGCGCGAGCTGTTCGAAGCCGCGGAGATCGACGGCGCCAGCTCCTGGCGCACGTATTTCACCATTGCCCTGCCGCTGGTGCGGCCGGCTTTGATCGCCGTCATCATCCTGCAGTTCATGGCCTCGTGGAATGATTTCTTGAATCCCCTGATCTATTTGCAGGATCAGGCGCTCTACACGCTCTCGCTGGGCTTGCAGGCATTTTCCTCGCGCTACGGTGAAACCGAATGGGGGCCGCTGACCGCCGCCTCGCTGCTGATGATCATTCCGGTGTTCACGCTCTTTTTCACCGCGCAGAAATATTTCATTCAGGGGATTGCCCTGGCGGGCATGAAGGAGTGAGGTGAAAATGCCGGCCGGGCAGCCGGGCCAGGCGGGCGTTCACCTTCAGGAGAAACTGGACGCGCCGGCGACACGCGGCCCGGGCAATGTCACGCAAAAAGGTGGGAGCTGGGGGCACCGCCAATGTTGCCGTTTTAGAACACCGTGCCCCGTTGCCGGAGAGCCTGAGTGAGATGCTCATCGTGGAACTTGATCTCTTCGGCGCGGTAGTCCGCCGGCAACAGGCTTTGCTGCCTGCGTTGCCAGGCGGACCGCTGCCAATCTTCGCGCACGCGTGCTTCGATCTCCTCCCATTTCGGCGCGCGGCGATTCTGCCGGCCGACACGAATGACGCTGTAGCCCTCCGCGGTCTCCACCGGCGCATAAAGATCGCCGGGCCGCAGCCGCGCCGCCTGCTGTCCCAGAGCGCTTTCCTGATCTGAAATCATTCCCAGATAACCGCCGCGCTCCCGTGTTGCTGCCCGCCGGGAATGACGCCGCGCCATGTCAGCGAAATCGCTGCCGGCTTGAATGGCTCTGGCGATGGCCAGGGCGGAATCGCGCTGCGCAACCAAAATCTCATACACTTCGGATTCGACCCGCTCGCCGTAGCGCGCGCGGTGTTGGGCATAATATTCCTGCAGCACCGCTGCTGCATCGGCAACCGAGTCCTGTGCGGCCAGGGTCGCGTAGCAGGTATACTGCAACTTGGCGCGCCGGGTCTTCTCAGCCACGACGGGATCATTGGCGAAACCGCCGGCTTGTGCGGTCGCTGTCAAGATCTTGTCACGCAGCGCCACTTCCAGTGCTTTCTTCAAATTTGGCTGCAACAGGTGGCGCGGCAACTCCGGCAGCGCCTCGAAGAATTCCTGCACTGTGAACGGCTCGCCCGCCACCGTGGCGGCAATCTCCTGAAACAAATCGAGTGGCGGCTTGCGCTCGATCTCCTGCAAGGCCTGTGGCCAGCGCGGCTGCGTCGAATGCTGCAGGATGGGCGCGAGATATTCCCACACGCGGCCGAGCACGGCCATATTCACCACCAGTGGTTTATTCCACACCAGCTCGCGCAAATGCCGGGCAGCGGCCATATCCAACCGCCGGCTGAGCAGGCGCTGGTAAACGTCCTCCCGCTCCCACGGTGTTACCTCTCCGAAGCGCAGCGTGGTGCGAATCGAATCCACGCGGAAAACATGCCAGCCCATCAGCGATTGCACCGGTGGCGAAACCTCGCCGCGCTTGAGCTGATAAAGCACCTCCTCCACCGGCAGATCAGTGTCGCCCCAACCGAGCCAGCCGAGATCCCCGCCGGCCCTGGCCAGCGCGCCGTCGGGGAGGGTGGCGGCTGCCAGAGCTTCAAAGGGGACGCCCTGCTGCAACTGCCGTCTCAAGCCATGAATCTCCTCTTCAGACTTGGCGAACAACTGCCGCACGCGCAGTTGCGTGTTTTGCCGCTGCAGGGCAACATCGATTTCCGCTGCAGTCGGCGCGGCGATGGTGTCCTTCAGCGTCACTTCGAGATAACGCCGCCGCAGGAAGCGCCTGAAATCCCGCTGCACGGCCCGCTGCACGGCGGCAGTCTGGTGCAGGCCCCTGGCCATGCCCACCTGCGCGATCAATTCCTGTTCGATCATCTGTTGCGCGAACTGGCGGCGCAACTCCGGTGAATCAGGCGCGCTGGTGGTTTGCCAATACTGAAAGTAGGATCTCTCGAAATCGGAGCGGGTGATCTTGATTTCCCGCCATTCCGCCACCAGCGGCGGGCGCTCGCCCTGACACGCCGCGAGGGCAAGCCAGCACACAGCGCCGATCCATCTGGCGAACCGCATTTTGGAAGAAACTGAAACGGTTTTCATCATGCCAACCATGGGAATCGTTGTCAATCACGTCACGAAGGGCAACGCCCTGGAAACACCGTCATCAAGAGAAATCACCAAGCCCCAACGGGGCGCGAGAGAAACTCGCCAGGAATACCGCGACAACCAGCCCCACAGGGGCAAAATGTGATAGCGAAGGG
>JBBIKM010000072.1:0-26359 GCA_037445455.1 bacterium
CTGTTGGTCACATAGATTTTGCCGCTGCCACTGGTGACGATCGTGCCGCCGCCGGACACCGTAGCGTTGGAAGGCAACACCAAAGCGCCTTGCACGGTCAGCGTGGCGCCGGCAGCGATGATGACATTAGCCCCGGGGGCCAGGGTCAGCGTGGCGGCGCTGGTGACCGTTGCATTTGCGTTGACACACACCGTTCCCGACCACGTGGTGTTGGAAGAGATCGTACCGCTCCAACTGCCGAGGTCTTCGAGCTTGAGCAGCTTGCCCTGGCCCGGGCCGAGCGTAAACGTGTAAGTGATCGTCGTTGCATCTGCAGGCAAGAGCCGCTTTTGATCGCCGGTGAAAATATCCGTAACGAGATACGCATTCGCGCTCGTGCTTTGGAAGGTTATCGTGATCTCGCGGCTCTCGGTGCTCGTGCAGCGACGGTTGACCACCATGTAATGATTGGTCGCGCCGCTTTGCAGCACGCCGACTTCGACGTAGGTTTCCGTTTCCGCGTCTGTGGCCCCGCCGGGAATTTTGGCGGTGACATCGTGGAGCTTGTAGGTGCTGCTGATCGGCTCGGCGGTGTTTTGGTGGATGGAGAAATCCTCCTTCCATGTGAGGTTCAAAAAGTTCGCGCCGATGTTGACAAGGCTTTGGCCCGTGCCTTGATAATTGGTGTTGATGTCCTTCACGCGATTGTATTGCGCGGTGGTGTCGCGTGCTGCTTTCAGCAGGCCGGTCTCGCCCCTCGCAGTAACGGTACTGTAGACATAGTAGCAAATTGCCTTGGCGCCCGTGGCAAGGGCCAAGTTCACCTGGCACAAAATTCTTCTTTGGTCGGCAGACGCAAATTGTCCGCAGGGGATTGCTGGGTTTGCAGTATCGGAAACGGCTTGGCAATCGAGACGGAATCTCTGATTCCCCGCGCGACATCTCTGAAACCGGACACCAACAAGTCGAGGCGCGCTTGAAAGGCGGAGCCGCTGTATGGCGTGGTATCTTGCAAGACATACTGCGACAGCATGAAATGATCGGCGCGCACCAGGCGTTTGGCCATGTTGTAAGTGGTTTGATCGTAACAGCCAAAGGGCACGTTGACATAGCCGGTTTCAAAAAAAGAGTCAATGATCGTGCTGTCAGCCATGAAATTGAGGCCGGGAAGCTTGCTCCATTGGCTCATGCACCCTTCCGCGGCAATGACAAAACTATGGACGCCATCAATCCTGGACAAGTGGTGGTTGTACATGGCGCGGTAGCCGGCAGCGACGCTGTCATCCCAAGCCGAGGTGGGATTCGTATAACGCTCTGCCCGCAGCGATCTTCGCCAAATTTGATAGAACTCAGCCGGCTGGCCCGCAGGGAAATAGCTTGATGAGCCGGGTGGCACATACTCCAATGTGGATTTGAAATCTTTGGGTGCGGGGGCAGAGGCCAGCGAATCGCCCATGAAGACCAGGGCGTCCTCGGCCTCTTGACGGTAGGCGCACGCGACAAAGTAATTCAAGCCGAGGTTGAGGAGTTTGTCACGTTCTCCTCCCTTGATGCGCCATTCATTGGCGTTAACGTCAAAATAAATTGCCTGTAGTGCTGGCATTGGTTGATGCAAGCACCAAGCACCTACCCGAAACACGGATTGCGCTGAAGCGTTTTGAGTTGCCAAAAGCAGAACGAGCAGCGCAGCGAGGGAAAAAGAGCATTGACGCATGGTAAACCTCCGTTTGATTTTAGTTATGAAAAATCATCTCAACAGCAACAGTTTCTGGGTTGAATGAAATGTGCCTGCTTGGGCCTTGACCAGGTACAAACCATTGGGTAAGAGTTTCGACGTTTGATCTCGAGTGTCCCAAGTGAAATGAATCTCTTGGCTTCGCCCATCAAATCGCCAAATGCGAACGAGCTTGCCGGCGAGGTCAAAGATTGTAATAACAATCTCAGCGGCGGTATCTTTTGGCAAGCGTAACGTAATATTTGCTGATCGTTTGGCGGGATTGGGATAGATTGGATCAATGGAAAATCGATTCGGAATTGGTGATGAATTCTGGGTGTCTACATCGTTCGGATAGCCGCCATTAGCCAAAAGATAGAAAAGGCCGTTCCCCGTGACGCCGATGAGATCGAGGTCACCATCACGATCCAGATCTATGGCACGCAGAACCACTCTGACGGGAAGGTTAAAAGGAAGAGGGATTCGGCGGGCTGGCGAAAAATTGCCGATGCCGTCATTCAAATAAATGGAAACATCGGGAGCTAAACGCATCGGCATGACGGAAATGGTATTGGTGCTCGCAAAGGCCAAATCAATATCTCCGTCGCCATCGAAGTCACCTCCCTCAACCGCTTCAGCCAGCCGGGTATCATTGGGATCACGCTGTAAGCCGGAGGGATTCAACTGGCCATGGCCGTTGTTGAAGTGGGTAATGTAGTTGTCTGTTCCACCGGCAACAAAGGCATAATCGATATTTCCATCTCCATCAAAATCGTTTCCATAAAAGCTTCCTTGTTCATAAGAAAACTCGCGGGTTTGCAACAACCTCAAGCTATCATTTGCTGTCATTTGGAAACTCACAAAACCACCGACGACAACGCCGTCTGGGCTGGTTACATAAAGAAAATCGATTCTGCCATCATTGTTGAGATCGTACGAGAGGCCGGGAAGATAAAAGGTTGGTCGGCGAATTGGAGTGATCACTTTCTGTAGTTTCTTGAAGGGTTCTCCATTCACGCTTAGGCCGAAATAAATCGTATCGGAAGTAAAGTTTCCCATGGCAAAATCCATGATCCCATCATTGTTAAAGTCATGCGCTTTGGCACCTGCAACCGGCCTGTTGGGAAATATTTTTTCAGTAAAGTGCCCTGTACCATCGTTCTGAATTATGCGATCACTGCGTTGAATCAACTCTTGATTGCCATCTCTATCAACGTCTGTTGTCTCGCCGCCATAAGGATAGATGATATTTTCCAGATGGCTGAATCGAAGCGCTCCTTTGCCATCGTTAAAAAAAACAATCATCTTGCGCTGCACACCATCATCCGGGCCGATGAGATCGCACCAGCCATCACCGTTAAAATCAGACGCGTAAAAATAGGTTGACGCCCCACCTCCAAACAAAGCTTGCACTTTAAAATCTCCGCCGTGGTTTTGCCGCACGGCAACGGTGTAATGCCACGCAAATCCCTCAAACTGCCGCCCATCAGCGTAGCGCAATCGCGTGGTCAAAGTCACGGTCACACGCTCGCCGGCATTGAACGGTGGGCGATTATTCAGGCGCCAATGTCTCGGCACAATGCGCAAATCCCGGTTGCCGTTCTCCAGCGTGACGTTCAATCGGTGCAGGCCGGTAATGTCCGACCAAACATAGATCGACGAATCCGAGAGCGAAGCCGGGTCAAGCGGCGCTTGCAGGCTCACGCGCAGCTCGCTATCGGCAGGGATGTTCAGGCCGTGTTGAAGTGGGTAGAGAGAAGTGATGAAGCTGGGTTGGGCAAAGAGTGTAAATGGCAAACAGGCGGATAGAAAAAGCTTCTTGAAAGAGGATGGCATGGCTCGCCTCCAGGTTGTGGTTCGTTCAAACTGAAAAATCGTTGCTCATTTCGCCAGTTATGACTGTCTGAAAATCAGCTTCTGTCGCCGTGGCCGTAAGAGAACGGCGCCAATTCCAAAAACAAAAAGCCCGGGCATACCCATTTTGATCTGGGTACACCCGGGCCTTGCGATTTTTCCCGGGGTATTGCGGCACACAACCCGGCCGGCCGTGGCCGGTGCGCTTGTCCCTTCCCATCTTCCTGCCAGCAGGCTCAGCCCGCTGCTCCGGCTTGGTCAAATCTCTTGCCGGCGGCGCGAGGGAACATTATCTAACCGGCAGGAGAATGTCAAGCGATATTCTTGCCTGGGATATATTGCTTCGCCAAAATGCAGCGCAGTCATCCTGACTGCAAGGAAGACGATGTTTGCGCTGGTCACTTGTGGGTTTTCATTAGCCAATATCACAACGACTGCGACACGTTTTCTCCCGCGAAGGTGACAATCCGGCGAAATGGTTTTCAGTTGTTTCCGTGGGCGTTCTGCTTGCGTGGGAGGATTCTTTCTTGTCAGCCGGTTTGAGACAAAGCTGCACGGGGCAGTGGCAAGCGTACGCATCACAACAATTCCGCCTGGCGCAAGACTTCCCGAATCTCGCGCCGCGTTGCTTCCTCCAGCGGCAGCAGCGGCAGGCGCGGCGCGCCACCAAAGCAGCCCAGCTCATCGAGCGCGGCCTTCAAGCCGGGAACGCCCAGCCGGGCGATGATCAAGCGGCCCACCGGCGCCAGCTTGTTCGCCAAGCCGGCCGCCTCCTGCCAGCGCTGCGCCTGCACCAAATCAACCAATGCCACACACGCCCGCGGCGCGATATTCGACAATGCCAGAATGGCGCCCCGCCAGCCGTGCACCAGCGCCGGAAAGAACACCGCATCGGAGCCGGGCAGAATCTGAAAATCTTCCGGCGTCTTTTCCCGCAGTTCCAGCAGTTGACTGAGATTGCCGGCGCTGTCCTTCATGCCGATGAGGTTGGGATGCTGCGCCAGTTGTGCCACCAGCCCGGTGGGCAGGTTGAGGTTGGTGAATTTCGGCACATTGTAGATCAGAACCGGAATTGGCGAGGTTTCGGCAACGGTTTCGAAATGCCGGCGCAGGGCCTCGTTCGACATGCTGTCGCGGTAGTAAGCCGGCGTCAACACCAGCGCGGCCTCGGCGCCCTGGTCGGCGGCCTGCAACGTGAAAATGCAGGTGGCCTCGGTCGACTCCAGGCCGGTGCCTGCGATCATGATTTTGTTGGCGGGAATTGCGCGCCGCGCCACGCGCAACACCTCCAGTTTTTCGGCGCGGCTGAGCAGCGGCGCCTCACCGTTGGAGCCGAGCACGAGATAGCCGGCCAGCCCGGTGTCATGCAGCCGGTTGAGATTTTCCGTCAGGCGGTGCGGCGCAAAGCGGCCGTTTTCGAACGGCGTGGGAATGGGCGGGAAGATACCGTGCAGATCGAGCGCCATGGGCCTTTCGCTTTCTTGCTTGAGGTTGTTTCGTGTCGCTTCGCAAACGTTCCAATCCCGGCTCAGCCGAGGTTTCTGGAACGCCGGGTGTGGGGAGAACGCCGAGGATTTTCCTGCAACGGCCAAGCCCTTTCTGAGGCCTGCTCTCTAACGCTCACGATCTCGGACGGACACGAGTTCTTTGCCCGTTTGGCAGGCATGTTTGGCAGCGCGACTTGGCGCGCTGCAGTACCCGATGGGCATACGCGATATTACTTGCTCGAGCCGGAATATAATCGCCTGTGGCTGCAAAGCCAGAATAAATTTTACCGAAAATAAAAAAGGCCCGAGCCTTTCGACCCGGACCTCTTGGCTGTGAGGGGGAGCCACAATTCCAAAGTACAGCGTTATTGACTAAGGCGTCCGACTTGGCGAGAGCCGCGGCGTGTTTTGAGCCTCCTGCTCACAAAGTCCTTTGGAGATGTCCTGAGTTGTCAGAAGCCAGCTCATCACAACGGAGCCGGACGCGCTTGGGTGCCGACTTCCTGTCGGCGACGATTGCTCATCTGCTCTATTTCATTTGCAAGTGCCGTGCCGTGCTTCGGTCTCTGCGACTGTGCTGCGGGCAAATTTTTCGTCCAGCCAATTAACCCGTTGTATTCCTGCCAGTTGTCCCGGAAATCGGCAACGGCGCTGCACACCTTCTCAACTGCCAAAGGTGAAATGTTTCGATACAAAAGTGAACTCGCAATTACATTCTGTGCCACTCGGGCGGTTTTGCGCAACGATTCGTTGCGTCGCCGCCGCGCAACTGCGAACGCTACTGCGCAAAATTATCGCACCACCGCCAGCTTGCGCGTGGCTGCGAAGCCTCCGGCTTCCAAGTGATAGAAGTAGATCCCACTGCCCACCAGCCGGCCGTGCCGATCAAGTCCATCCCAGCGCACGGCGTGATACCCTGCCGGCTGCATGCCCAACACAAATGCGCGAATCTCCTGGCCGAGTGCATTGAGAATGCGCAGCCGGACGACGCCGGCCTCCGGCATCTGGTAGGAAATGATCGTGGCGGGATTGCAGGGATTGGGGTGATTCTGCCCCAGGGCAAAAGTCGCCGGCGGTTTCTCACCGATCGCAGCCGCAATGCCGGTCACCACTGCGGCCACTTCGTTGGAATGCGGGCTGGAATTGCCGCTGCTGTCCGTGGCCGTTACGACGTAGTACCAGGTCTGGTTCGGCGCCGCGCTTGCATCTTCGTACCAGGCAGAGCGGGTGGTGGCCAGTGCCGGGCTGGAATAGTCACCGCTGGTTTTGCTGCGCAGAATCGTGTAGTATGCCGGAATCTCATTGGGCGGCGGATTCCAATGCAGCGTGATGCCGGCTGCGGTGATTTGCGCCTCCAGCTCATGGGGCGCTGCCGGCGGCAGGTTGTCCACCGAAATTCCGCTCACGATGTTGGAGTTCGCAAACACCTGCGGGTCGGCCGTGTGGCCGGCAATGTAAAACGCCGTGGCGATTCCGTCACCGCGTGTTCGCGCGATGAAGCGATAAATCGAATCGCCGCGCGCGGGCAGGGTGCCCACTGGCTCCCAGGTCGGGCTGGCTGCGGCCGTGCTGCGATGAAGCTTGCCGGTTGTGTCTTGTGGCAGGCCGCGCCAAACCCGGTAGTAGGAAAGGGCCGCCCCGCCGGCGCCGCCATCAGCCGGTGCCGCTGACCAGACGAGTTGAACCTGCCTGCCCTGGTCTTCGGGAACATCGATGACGCTGCGCAACCGCGGCGGCTGCAAGCTCCGGCCTGCGAGGGCGATTTGCCACAAGAGCCAGAAACCATCGCCGCGGCTCTCATAGCGGAAACGAATCGCCACATTCCGCCGGCCCGCCACCAGCGAGGTGAGATCCAGTTCCGCCGGATTCATCGGCGCAATCACGATCGTTGTATCGCTGTACTTGATGCCCGTTTGCGGATCCGTGCCCAAGCGCTGATCGAACACCTCGCTCCAAGTCCGGCCGCTGTCACTGCTCACCCCCACAGCGAGGCGCGAGTAGGTTGCGCCGCCGGCTGCCAGGCCTTTGAAGCTCAGGCGAGCGTTGGCAGTGGCGTTGCTGAAGTCCAGAGCGGGAATAATCAGATCTTCCACCTGGTGCCGTCCGGAGGTGTCGGCCAGAATCAGCGCGCCACGGAAGTCATATGCCGGACTGCGGCCGGTCTGCCAGGTCGCCGCACCGGCTGCACCGTGAGATTGCACCTGAAACCCCAGGCGCTGCAGAGTCGCGGGAGTGGAATCGAGCGGCGCCTCCTCCAGATTTGCCGCAAACACGAGCTGCTCCGGCAGCACCAACAGGCGGGAATAGGCACCGGCATGCAAGCGGGCATCGTCATCCTGCAGCACGCTGGTAGTATCGTTAAACGCGGCTTCATCGCCGCTGACACGAGTGTAAGCCGTGAGGGTGTAGAGTCCGGGTGCCTGCGGCGTCCAGGTTTGCTGCGCTGGAATGACGGCAGTGCTGTCCGGCAAGAGCAGTTGTGCTGATGCGCCGCTGAGCAGAAAAACCACCTGGCCGGCGGAATCGCGCACCGCCGCCTGCCAGGTGAGGTTGGTTTGATATTCGAGTCCGGTGTTCGCCACCTTGACGGCGAAGCGCAGGGCGCGTCCCACCAGGGCTGGAAACGGCGCAACGATCTCCACCGCGGCGACGTCGCGATCGGGTTTGGCAATGCCGCTCACTGTGATATCGTCAATATGGATGCCGCGGCGTGGCAGCGAAGTTTTGGAGGCGACATAAACCAGGCCCAGGCGAATGCTGTCGCCCGGCGCCACCAGGCCATTCGAGCCGGCAAGCAAATCAATGCCGAGCCAGCCGGGATCGATGGTGGCCCAGGCAGGTGTGGGATTGGGAATGCCCTGCAGCACGGCCAGTTGATTCCCCGGCGCAAAACCGGCGCGCAGCATGCGCGTCTCACCGGTTTCGCCGCCGTTGTCGGAGAAGAGAGTTGTGCCGCCGGCCGTGACTTTGATCTCGTCGAGCGCGAAGACGGTGCCCGGCGCGACGATGGAAAAATCGCCGCTGTGGGTGAAACGGATTCTCACTTTGGTGCCGATGAACGCGGCGAGATTCAAGGAATAGGACTTCCAGGCAGCGCCGGCCTCGCCGCCGGTGAAGGCAAGCAGCGTTCGGTAGCCGGCAAAATTGTCGCTGGAGACTTCGACCGTGTTGTAATCAAAATTCGCCTCGGTGAAAGACTGATAGAGAAACGACAAGCGCACCGGCTCCGCTGCGCGGGTGAGATCAATTTCCGGCGTGATGAGAAACTGCCGGAGAAACTCCGTGTAGTGGCCGGTGTCGGGAACGGTGCAGCGCCAGGCGCTGCGGCCGGCGCCGGGATTTTGGCTGTCAAAGGCCCACAGCGTTTCCGCGCGACCGGCGTAAATCCGCAATTGCGCCTCGGGATCGGGAGCGTCCCAATCCAGCGCAAAGCTCAGGCTCACATGACGCAACCTGCCGCCGGTTTCCGCGACAATCTCCGGCAGCCGGATAACCGGCGAGAGCAGCATGTCGGTTTGAATTGCAGCCGCCTCCGTTTCCCGCCAACTGCGGCTGCCGCTGTTGGCATTGCCGGTGATGAGTTGCCAGTCGCTTTTCCCGGCGTTGGCGAAGCCGTCTTCCTGGGGCGTGCTGCCCCAACTGGCGGAGACCTGCCAGGCCGTTGCGCCCCTCTCGAAATCATCGTGAAAGATCACTGGCAGGGGCGCGCCGGCGGCGGCGCTGCCGGCAGGGCGGTTGAGGCGCTGCCAGTGTTCCAGATCTTTGAGTTTGGTAACTTTCTCTTCTCGTTGCCGGTCGCGTTTCAAATCACCCGCCAGAGTTTCGGCAAGATTGGTGAAGAGGGCGAGCAACAGGACGGACAGGCAGACGATGAGGCGCGGCATGGCGAAACTCCTGCAGGATGAGCAGCGGACGGGTTGTCTGTCTTGCAGAGATGGCGTGCCGGCAGGCGGCGCAGCGGAGAGCGTGCTCCGCCCGGCGGTCCGGCCGTTCGACCGCGCTGGCGCGAATCGGGCCGGGTCAATTTGCATAGGCCTATATCTACCAGCAAAGCGGTCTGCTGCAGCAGGCGGCTGCGGTCAGGGGTGACAAATCGCGGCCGTGTTGACGCTTGCGCCGGCAGCGCGCCCCTCATTCCAGTGATTTCGCTGCGGCCGCGTCGCGTCTTGCGGCACAACGTTTCGCTTGGCATCAAAGCGCTTTTTTGTTATTTTGCCGGCCATTCGGACTGGGGAAGCGGGCGGCAATTGCGGAGAACTGAGGAGGTTCTCCGCGCGGCATTGATTTGACCAGGGCGAGTGAGAAAACTCACTCTGCAGCGCGAACAAACGGCAACCCAAAGAGAATCGCCCACTGATCGAAACCAGCCAGCCGATGGAAAAGGTTTGAAACGGTTGGCTCGTTTCGATTGGTTGGAAAGACATCCTTGCTGTTGATGAAACAATCGCACTTGTCTGGCAGAAGAAATCAGTCTTTCACCATAACTCGAGGCAGAAGATGAGTACTCCGGAAGTGGTATTTCTCAGCGGTGTGCGGACGCCGTTTGGCGCGTTTGGCGGCGCGCTCAAAGACCTGACCGCCACGCAGTTGGGCGTCATTGCCGCCAAGGCCGCGATCGCCCGTGCCGGCATCAGTGCCGCCGAGGTCGAGCACGTGATCTTCGGCAATGTCATGCAAACTTCGCAGGACGCGATTTACCTGGCGCGTCATGTCGGTTTGCAGGCCGGCTGTCGCATCGAGACGCCGGCACTCACCGTGAATCGGCTGTGCGGTTCCGGTTTCGAAGCCATTGTGCAAGGCGCGCGCATGCTGCAGCTCGGCGAGGCGGAAGTTGTGTTAGTGGGCGGCACGGAGAGCATGAGTCAGGCGCCGCATATCATTCGCGGCGCGCGTTGGGGGCTGCGGCTGAATGCCGGCAAGCTGGAGGATTATTTGTGGGAATCGCTGCTGGATGCGCAATGCGGCTTCACCATGGCGCAGACCGCGGAGAATCTCGCGGACCAACATGGCATCAGCCGGCGGGCTTGCGACGAGTTTGCCCTGCAAAGCCAGCAGCGGGCCGCAGCCGCCTGGGAACGCGGCCTCTTGCAGGAGGAGGTCGTGCCAGTCGAGTTGCCCGGCAAGAAAGGCAGCGTTACACTTTTTCAGCGCGATGAACATCCGCGCCCGGACACCACCCTTGAGATCCTGTCAAAGCTCGCGCCCTATTTCAAGAAAGACGGCACCATCACTGCGGGCAATGCCAGCGGCATCGTTGACGGCGCGGCGGCCATGATCATGATGACGGCGGCGGCCGCCGCCCGGCGTGGTTTGCAGCCGCTCGGCCGGCTGGTGAGTTGGGGTTTCGCCGGCGTGGAACCGAGTGTGATGGGCATTGGACCGGTGCCGGCCAGCCGGCAGGCACTGCAACGTGCCGGCCTGCAGTTGGAGGCGATGAATCTGGTGGAGATCAACGAGGCGTTCGCGCCGCAGTATTTGGCGGTGGAAAAGGAACTGGGATTGGATCGCGCGATTACCAATGTCAACGGCGGCGCGATTGCGATTGGCCATCCGCTCGCGGCCAGCGGCACGCGCCTGACACTGACGATTCTGCATGAACTGCGCCGGCGCCGGCAGAAATACGGTTTGGCCTCCGCCTGCATCGGCGGCGGTCAGGGCGCGGCAGTGATTGTGGAAGCAACGTAGGCGCCGATCGAATCGACAAATTGGCGCTGCGCGCTGGCGATGACAGCAGCACTGCCAGTGCCCCAAACCGCGAGACGCCGGCATGATCAACCGCAAAGGGTGCGACGGGGAAATCCCGTCGACCCAACTGGAATCCCACCGAAAGAGTTTGAGTTTTCGGTGGGATGTCGCCGCGGTGGGCAAGAGGGCGATCAGCCCTGCGACGAGAGATTTGCTCCTGACTGGGTGACGAGGCTCGCAAAGCGCGGCTCTGCCGGCAGGCCGGGTGATTCGATGGGCGTCATGGGCAGCAGCACCTGAAACGTGGAGCCTTGTTGCGGCACGCTGGAGACTTTGATGCCGCCGCCGTGCGCCTCGGCGATCGCGCGCGCCAGCGGCAGCCCAATGCCCAAGCCGCCGCCCAGGAATCCCGTGGCACTCGAGCTGTGCAGATCGGTGTTTTGCACTTCGTAGAACTTTTCGAAAATCCTGCCCAATTCCTCCGTGGCAATGCCCACCCCGCTGTCCTGCACGGTGATCACCCAAAACTCATGGTCGTGTGTCAGCGCAATGTCGATCGTGCCGCCGTCGGGCGTGAACTTGATCGCGTTTTGCACCAGCTCGGCCAGCATGAGTTTGATCTTGAGGCGATCAGCGGTGAGGCTGCAGTTTCTGCCGGTGGACTGCCAATTCAAATTTTGGTTGCGCGCGCGCGCCGCCAGCCGGAATTCCTGCACCACCTGGGTGATGACTGCCGGCAGGTCGACGCGCTCGCGGCGGAGCTGCCAGACTTTGTGCTCGAGGTAAAGAAGATTGGTCATGTCGGTGACGATCTGCTCGACGTCTGCGACCGCGGCGTGCAGCACTTGCATGCATTCCGCCCGCTCGGCTTCGCTCAGCTCGTTTTGCCGGGCCTCGCTGAGAATGGCGAGATAGCCCTTGAGGTGACTGACCGGCGTGCGCAGCTCGTGAGAGGCGATGGCGATGAATTTGTCTTTCATCACCTGCAATTCGCGCAGCTTTTCGTTGGCGCGCTTCAGCAGCAGGTTTTCCTGGCTGAGGTGGATTTTCTCGCGGCATTTGGCGACCGCCAGCCGGATTTGATCCGCCTTGAGCGGCTTGAGCAGGAAATCGAACGCGCCCTGCTTGAGCGCGGCCACCGCGACCTCGATGGTGGCATAGCCGGTCATGATGATCACTTCGAGGTGGGGAAAATCGCGCTTGACGGCTTTGAGCAACTCCATGCCGTCCATCGCGGGCATCTTGAGATCGGTGAGCACGATTTCCACGCCGGGGTGAGTGCGCAACAATTCCAGCGCGAGCAGGCCGTTTTCGGCGGCCAGCACTTCGCAATCGCTGCGCTCCAGGGTCAATTGGCAGACATGCCGCACGACGCGCTCGTCGTCGGCCACCACGAGTTTGGTCCGGATTGCCATGAGGCCAGGTCTGTTTGCTCGATGGGCGTGCCGTGCTGTGCGGCAGGCCGCACGATTTCATTCGCCGGGATGAGCGGCAGTAGTAGGATTTGAAATTCTGGCCTTACAAATGGAATGCCATGGCTGAACAAGGCAGGCCGGAGCGGTTTTGTTGCAGCGTTTTAACTTTATCCGCGGGGAGGGAGCGCTTGGCCACGCCGAAAGCCGGCGGCGCGACGGCCCAAGCGGTTAGAGGTGCGAGGCTTTGCGTTTCGGCTGGCGGACCCTGGCAGGCTGGGTGCGGGCGGTGGCGCGCGCCTTGTGACGCTTCGCCTCTTCCTGTTTCTCGAATTCGCGGGCCACTTCGTGGATGAATTGCACCACTTCATCATCCGGCTTGAGAGCCATGGCTTCTTCGCTGCAAATCATGGCGGCGCCGGCATTGCCGCGCATCATGTAGGCGAAGGACAAGTCTGCCAGAAAGCGTTCGTTGGTGGGATCGAGCTTGATCGCCTGCTTCATCAAATCGAAGCCGCGCTCGTGCTCGCCGCGCTCGTCAAGCATTTTGCCCAGGTAGTGAATGCCGGCGGGATGCTCGGGGAAACGCTGATAGAGTTTCTGAATCATCTCCCACGCTTCCTCCTGCCGGCCGGCCAGGCACAGGCAGTTGGCCAGTTGCACGTAATGCTCGACGCCCTCCGGATTCAACTTGACGGCGGCGGCGAGGTATTTTTCCGCGGCGGCAACCTCTCCGGCGCCGATGTAGAGGCGGCCGATGTATTCGCACACAATGGCACGCGCCATGGTGGGGATGTTGTCGTCGGCCAGGATGGTTTGATAGATGGCCATCGCCTTCTCAAACTCCCCCTCTTCCCACAGTTGCTCTGCCTGGGCAAAACGCTTGTCACCTTTGCGCATCTTTCTTCCCTAATTTCGAGAACTCGAGTCCCTTTTTGAAGACGGCCTTCGTCCTGAGGGGAGAACCCGCCGTTTTGCAGACGGTTACGAATTGTCCATTACGTGCGCGGGCTGATCTTCGCGTAAGTGAATCATGATTTCAATCCGGAGGAGGGAGTATCTTCGCGCGCGCCGGCACGTCATCATGACATTTGTCCGGCGGCGCAAGAATAATAAAAAATAACGCGTGAGTCAAGATAATCATTGTTCAAAATGCCGCACAATCGCTCTGGCGTTCGCCGGTTGTCGAAATGATGTGACTATCGGTATGGTATTTGCCTTTTTTCACGGCGGTCTCGCACAGTTTGGCTGGCAAGACCAGGGCAATTGTTACATCCCGTTCACGAATCTCTCCAAAATCCGCTGAAAACAATTGCCGCGGTTTGGAGCAAACGCGGATTCGTGCTGCTTGGCCTTTTCATCATTGCGATTTGGTAATGATCCAAAACCGTCTCAACATCGAACAGCCTGCCTCACAAGCGATCAAATCCCTGGCAGCGTTGCTGTGTGCGCTCGCCCTCTTCACCACCGCCTGTCAAAATCAATTGCTTAAGCAAGCCGAGTTCTTTGAGCGCAGCGGCCAGCCTGACAAGTCGGAAATCGCGCTGTTGCGCCATCTGCAGGACCGCCCACATGATGCCCGGGCACGCTTCTGGCTTGCTGAGCTGCAAGGCAGCCAAAAGAAATTTGCCGAAATGGTGACGACATTGGCGCACGTGGAGGAGCAGGATCGCCGCTGGCGCGAGGCCGCGCTCAATCTCAAAGAGAAATACTGGCGGGAAAATTACAATGAAGGCGTGCGGTCGCTGGCACTGACACAAATCCCCGAAGCGGTCGTTGCGTTGCGTCATGCCGTCGCGATTCTGCCCGAGCGCCACGCGGCCTACCCGCTGCTGGGTGCCGCGCTGCTGGCGAATCAGCAACGCCATGAAGCACGTGCGGCCTTTGAGCAGGCGTGCCGCCTCGATCCTGATGATCTCGATTCGCGCCATGCTTTGTTGCGCCTGCATTTCGACAGCGGACGCTACCCGGAGACCATTGCCCTCAGTGAAGAAATCCTGCGGCGGTTCCGCGATGACCTCTCCGCCCTGCGCGCCGCCGCGTACGCGCTCGAGCGCATGGCCGGCGCCGCCAACAGCGATTCGCTCAACGCCGCCGCAGAAGCCGCGCTCAAACGGCTGCTGCTGCTCTCCATGAGTGTGGAGGATTTTGCCGCGCTCGGCGGCCACTACTATCGCCGCGGCGATTACCGCAGCGCCGCCCTCCAGTTCGAAGAGGCCGCGCGCCTGGATCGCGGCAACAAGGACGTGCTGCGTTATCTCGGCGATTGTGCCTGGCAGCTCGGTGATTTTGCGGCCATGGCCAAATGGTACACGCGGCTGCTGCTCAGCCAGCCCGCTGATGTGGAAGCCGTGAAAAATCTCCTGATTGCCGAACAAGCGCTGGGCCGCACCGCTGAAGTCGAACGGCTGAAGGCGCAGCTTCAACAGTTGCAGGGAAGCATCGAATGAGAATGTTTGATTTCCGTCCGAGTTCCATCCGCCGTGCCTTGCGCGCTCTGCCGGCGCTTTGCCCGGCGCGTCGGCATTGCCTCCCGCGCACCGGCGCAGCGCTGCTGGCGGTGTTGTTTTCCGCCACTGCCGCCGCGGCGCAGTTGCGCGTGCTCGCGGTTTCTCCACCGGCAGACGGTCTGCATGCGACCCCCAACGCCAGTGTGCGAGTGACTTTTGACCAGGCACTCGACGAGACCGCACTCCCGCTGCGACCGTTGCGGGTGTGGGGCAGTTATCGCGGGGAGTATGCCGGCGCGCTCAGCTATGATGCATTCGCCAATCAGTTGTCCTTTACGCCTTTTCAAAGTTTCATTGAAGGCGAGGAAGTAACGGTGGTGCTGCGCCGGCCGTTGCGCAGCCGCGCCGGCAGCACGCTGGCACAGCCGCTGGTGTGGCGGTTTCTCGTGGCCACCCCGCTGGGCACGGCGCGTTTCGAGCCGGCGGTGATCGACCTCAGCGCCGAACGCAGCCAGGAGCCGACGCAGATACTGCCCGCGGATTTCGACAACGACGGCTTCGTGGATCTGGCCGTGGTGCATCGCGGCTCGCATCAGATCACGCTGCTGCAAAATGTTTTTCAGAAAACCGCAGGTGCAGCGTTGGTGGCGATGAAGCGGACGCTGGCCACGCAATCCACGCCTGCGAGTGCGGCGGCCGCCGATCTCAACGGCGACGGCCGGCTGGATCTCGCGGTTGCCAATTTCAACAGCAACACCTTGCAGGTTTTCATCGGCGACGGCAATTTCGGTTTCAGCGCCCCGCGCGTGTTCGGCACCGGCGAGCATCCCAGCGATCTCGTTGCCCAGGACTTTGATGGCGATGGCGATCTCGATCTCGCCCTCACGCTGTTTGGCAGCGATCGCCTGGCGCTCATGCGCAACGACAGCCTCGGCTTCTTCAGCGAATCCCAGCGCCTGGCGGTGGGCGCGGCGCCCAACAAAGTCACCGCCTGGGATTTCGACGGCGACAATGATCTCGATCTCGCCGTGGCCAACAGCGGCAGCCGCTCGCTCACGATTTTTCGCAATGATGCTGCGGCCACCTTTTCCGCCGCCGGCACAGTGGCCGTGGCGCTCACGCCCGTCGATTTGAAAACCGGCGACCTCGCCGGCCGCGGCGCGAATGCCGTGGGTGACGGCCGCCGCGAACTCGTGGTGCTGGGATCGGATCTGCCGTTTCTCGGCAAGCCTTCCGGCGCCGCGGCCGCAGGCAGTTCTGAGATTGCGATGATTGCATGGAACGCCGGCAACAACACTTTTGCCGCGGTGCAGAGCCTGACACTCACCGGCCGGGCACAATCCTTTGTCCTCTGCGATGTCGATTCTCTCGACGAAAATACACCGGCTTCGCCTTACCAGCCCGATCGCGATCTTGACATTCTCTTCACCCGTTTTTGGGATGACGGGGTGGCGTGGCTGCGCAATGCCGATAATGCGCCGTTGCAGCCTGCTGCCGTTGCCGAACTGGATTCCGTGCACAGCGCCAAGGCCATTGCTGCCTTCGATGTTGATCGCGACGGTGACAACGATTTCGTGATTTCCAATTATCTCGACAATCAGCTCGTCATCTATCGCAACGGCGGCCAGCGCGTCACACCCTGCGGTTTGGTCGATTCCCTGGGCACGCCGGTCACCACCATCGATTTCGGCGCGGTGCCGGTGGGCGGCACCGGGCTGGCAACCTATTTTCTGGCGAATCCGACTTCACTCGATTTCCTGTTCACGGCCACGCTGAGCGACAGCGTTCATTTCCGCCTGCTGCCGGCGCGCGGTTCGCTGCCGGCCGGCGAAAGCGTGCCCATTCGTTTGGAATTTGCGCCCAGCGACACCCTGCCCTATACGGCGATCTTGCTGCTCAAGTTGAATGACTATCTCAACACGTCGGAAAGCTGCGCCATTGTCCTGCAAGGCCGCGGCGTCCGCCCGCTGCTCCATCTGCCGCAAACCGAGATCGACTTCGGGTGCGTGCCGCCGGGCGCCACTTCGATTCGGGAATTGATCCTGGAGAATCGCGGCAACTATGCGCTGGAAATTCTGGGCGCGGCCACGAGCACGAACTACTTCATCGCCTTGACCAACTTGAACGGCTTGCGCCTCGCGCCAAATGCCGCGGTCAGAGCCTCCTTTGCCTTCCGTCCCGACCGGTTGGGCGCATTCAGCGACAGCCTGCGGATTCGCACTTCTGATCCCAGCCAGCCGCTGCGCAAGGTGTATTTCCGCGGCTGCGGCTCATCGAGCGCGCCGGTGATCACTTCGCCGGATACGCTGCGTGCCACCGAAGATGTCGAGGCGATCTACGTTGCCACCGCCAGCGATCCCGATGGTTCGCAGCCGGTGTTTCGATTTCTGAACTTGCCGCGCTGGCTGGCGGCGGCCGGCGATACCGTGCGCGGCACGCCGCGCGAAGGCGACGGCAATACTTCTTTCACCATTTTCGCATCCGATGGCTTTTTCGCGGATACGCTGGCCGTCATCGTGCTGGTCACGCCGGTGAATGACGCGCCGGTGTTCGATTCGCTCGGCGCCTTTGTGGTTTTTGAAGAAGAGTTGCTCACTTTCACCGTAACCGCGCGCGATCCCGAAGGCGCCGAAGTGACGCTCGCCGCGACCAGCCTGCCGCCGGGCAGCGCTTTTGTTCCGCAGGGCAATGGCCGCGGCACTTTCACCTGGCGACCGGCGTTCGGTAGTGCCGGCTCTTACCGCGCGATTTTTGTCGCCACCGAGCAAACGACTGGCGGGCCGCTGAGTACGAGCCTCACCGTGCCGATCGACGTGATCAAGCGCCTGCCGGATTTGTTCGTGCAGACGCTGACCCGCAATGCCGCCACGATCAAACGCAATCAGGCCGTGACGGTCACCGTGGTGTTCGGCGATTCGCTCGCGCCGGTGGCGGAATCGTTTCGCGCCGGACTGTTTCTCAACAATGCCCTGCTTGCCGACACCACGTTCAGCGGATTGGACCGTGACCGCCGTGTCAGCTTTGTGCGGGAAGTCATGTTCCCCGAAACCGGCCGCCAAACACTGGAAGCGCGCATCGATATTGATAATCGCATCCCTGAGATCAACAAGGCGAACAACGTGCTGCGGCTGGAGGTGATGGTGGAGGCCGGTGCGCTGGCCGTGGCGCCGAATCCCTTCACGCCCAATGCCGACGGCTACAATGATGAAGTCATCTTTGACCTGCGCGATTTTGCCGGCGAAGAGTTGGAGCTGCGCATCTTCGACCTGCGCGGCGATTTGTTGCGTTCCTTCAAAGCGAGTGGCGGCCGGGAATACCGCTGGAATGGCGCCAATGAAAGCGGCACGCAGCAATACCCCGGCCCGTATCTTTACTTGCTCACCGCTCGCGGCCGGAAGGTTGCGTCGGGCTACGTGGTGCTGGCGAGGTAGGGATGAAGGTTTCAGTTTGTCTGAAAGCTGCCCTTGACTGCCCACTTGAGAAGCATATCCACCGCCACAGTCATCTTGCAAGAATCCTGTGAGGACTTGCGCACAGGGCGAAGCATGCCACTCGAGTCGTCTGCATGACACCTCGAGGGATCACCTCTGCGAATGCTGAATGACACGGAAAGATTGAGTGAATTCACTAGAACGACAGATGACGCTTGCACGAAAAACCTCCGCCCTCCTGTTGGTGGCGCTGCTCGTGGCCGCCGCGCCGGCGCAGAATCTGCTCGAGCCCCGGCCGCTCGACCTCTGGAGCGGCCATGCCAGCCTGAGCAATCCCGCTGCGATGAGTTACCAGCGCAGCCTGCTGCAGGCCGGCATGCGCTTCTATCATCTCGGCTTCATCGAGGGTGCGGCTTCCCGCTTCCGCTTGAACTACATTTCGCTGGTGCTGCCGCGCTGGCTGCCGCAGGAGCTGGCCTTTGCCGCGCACGCGCAAAGCCTGTCGCTGCCGCTTTACAATCAAACCTATGCCAGCGTGGCGGTGAGCCGGCGGCTGTCGCCGCTGGTGGCGGTGGGCCTGAAGGCGGGCGTGCTCATGCGCAGTTATGATCAAAGTGAATTCATTTTGCTGGATGCCAACGATCCGGTGTTTGCCAACGGCAAGAGCAAAAGTGCGCTCGATGTCGGTGTGGGCGTGACCCTGCGGCCGCTGCCGTTTGTTTCGCTCGCTTTCAGCCGCGATCATCTCAACCAGCCCAATCTGGCGCTGGGCGAGCCGGCGCTGCGCTTGCAGGCCGAGAATCATTTTGCGCTGAATCTGCAACTCGGCAATGTGCAGACTTCGTTGATCAACACGCGCACCCGCGGCGCGGCGCACACCGGCGGCTTTGTGGAATGGAGCCGGCCTGATCTGGGCTTTGCGCGTTTCAGCCGCGATCAGCGCGGCTGGCAGATCGAAGGCCGCGGCCGCATCTACGGCCCGGTGAGTCTGAATTACCTCTTCGATTATCCCGGCAACGAGCTGGCCGGCAACACCACCGGCTCGCATGAGTTTGCCTTCGTGCTCGAGTTCGACCGCGTGCTGCGGCTGCCCAGGATCGAGCCGGCGCCGCAGTTCGATTATCCCTTCGAGGCTTCCCCGGATTATTTCCTGACCACGGCACGCGCGTTGGTCAAGGCGGAAGCCGAGGAGATGCACATTGTGTCACAGCGCCTGGAGCGCATCATCGCGCCCGATGTGCCGGCGCATGCGCTCGCCGCGCTTTCGGTGTATGATCTCGGCAGTCTTGATACCACGCTGCAGGCCCTTCCCACGGTGACGCCGGTGAGCGCCCTCTCCCTGACTGACACCACTGCTGCGCTCACCGGCAGTTATTCGACTTTCTACCGGCAGACGCTGGGCCAGCTCTCGCGCAGCTTGATGCAGACTCCGGCCACGGCAGCGACGATCGTGGCCAATCCGCGAGCACTGCCGCGCGCGCTGGCGTTGAAGAACTATCTCGGCAAATCCGCGTTGGGCGAACTGCAGGTTGGCCTGCCGCGCTTCGCCAGTGTGCAGGATAGTCTGCGCTTCCATCGCCGCCTCGGGCGCAGCGCCATTCTGCCGCAGGAGGAATGCGTTTCACTTTCGCCCGCCGCGGCGGTGTTTCAAATCACCAGCGCGAATTTCTACACGCCGCCGAAGCGCTGGGAACTAGTGGTCGAAACTGCCGCGGGCGAGCCGGTATGGCGCCTGGCCGGCCACGGCCGTTTGCCCAATCAAATTGTATGGAATTGGCAGGCGAATAACGGCAAAGTGGTGGCGCCGGGATTCTACAACTACTATCTCAGTTGGGAAGGCGCCGAGGGCGCGCGGGGCAGATCGCCGCAGCGCCGGCTGTACGTGCGCAAACTGCAACGCACGGTGAAGATCGAGGTGAAACGCAAGCTCGAGGCAGGCGCGGAGCCGGCGGATGCGGTCGAGGTGATTTTGCATCGGTAGTCTGCGATTCAGATCGCAGCCTGTTAGCATAGCTGCGATTCAGATCGCAGCCTGTTAGCGCAAGTCGGCTGAAGCCGACTGCTGGAGGTTGGCTGTCTAAGCCGGCTGAACAAGGGCGCCAGATGGTTCGCATTGAAGCGACTTCTGGTAGCAGCCTGAGAAGTGATGCTCAGGCTCAGGCGACTTTACAATCTCAGGACATGGTCATGCTGGACCCCGGTGTCATTTCGTTTTTCAAATATGGCGCGCCCGAGCTTAAGCAAAACTACCGCAGGTATGTGGCGTGGGGGCTCGTCATCGCCAGTGCCTTGCATCTCACGATGCTGGCCGCACTACGGGGCTACACCTACCTCTTTCCCGAGGAAGAGCAAGCGCGGGTGGTGCGCATTCAGCTTTATCCCGAGCTGGCACAAAAGGTGTCTTTGCAGAAGGAGGCCGTTGCCGTTCCTGTTGAAGCCGGCGCACCGGGCGGTGGCGGATCAAGCTCGCAGCCGGTGGGCGTGGGTCGCGTGCTGGCGGAGCCGGGTGGCGGCACCATGGGCGTGCCCCGGCGCATCGATCTCGCCGCCGAGTTGGGCGATCTCGGCATGGGCCAGCCGATTCTTTCACAACCAAAACTTTCAGGTGCAGGAAGAGGGACGGTGACTGGCACGCCGGCCGTCGGCCGCACAGATCTCGCAGCCTCCTGGGATACCGAATTGGGCAGCGGCGGTCTGGATCTCGGCGGAACCGATTTGGAAACCGCGCTACCCGGCGAGGGCCGCAGTCGAGGTTTCGGCGGCAGGAGTGCCACCGGCGAGGGCATTCGCGTCGGCACGGGCGGCGCCGGCGAGGCCGGATTGGGCCAGGGCTTAGGCACCAGCGGAGGCGATGCCGGTTTGGGATTGCCGGGCAGTGGTGGCTCCGGCCGCGGCGCCAGGAACGGCACCGGCGCCGCCGCAGTCAAAGTGGAATTAAAAAACCTGCAAGACTTCGGCGGCAATTACCGCAGTTTCACGCCCATCTACAAAGCACTCGCCGAATGGATGCGCAAGAATCCGCGCGACCTGTCGGAAGTGGTTGACCGCTTCATGGGCTATCAACCCGGCAATCTCACCACCTCCGAAACTTTCGTGGTGGGTGACCGGCATTTCGAGATTTTTTTGCTCTGTGTGGATGCCACTTACGAAGTGCGCGTCTGCCTGGTGGAAGGCAATGAAATCACCTATCTCATCGACCAGGGTTTCAAGAAACAAAGCAATTTTCTGCGCGTCGGCTCGTTGACGCGCGTGCCCGGACAAAACGCGATTCATCGTTTTGGTTCGGAATTGCGCGAGGCCTCCGATCAGCGCGCGCAACAGTTCTATCAAATCTTCCTGTCCTGGTGGGAGACGGTGAGGCACGAGGTCGAATGAAAAGCATGACAAAGGATTTGGGAACTGGCAGTATGTCGCAGCAACGCCGATATTTCACGGGAGGCAACTCCGCCATGCAGCGGAACTCCCGGGCCGCGCTGGCGCTGTTGGCGGCCTTATTGTTGACCGCCTGCGCCGGCAGCCGCTCCGGCAGGTTGGGCCAGCGCGCAGCACCTCTGTTGGTGCCCGCCGGCGTCGACAGCAGCGTCGCTGCTGCCGCCGATTCCACTGCGAAAAAGCTGTTCGTCGA
Source organism: bacterium (assembly GCA_037445455.1). Lineage (GTDB taxonomy): Bacteria > Zhuqueibacterota > Zhuqueibacteria > Zhuqueibacterales > Zhuqueibacteraceae > Coneutiohabitans. The sequence goes on from JBBIKM010000072.1 coordinate 21,638, forward strand.
ATATCCACAGCAGCAGCAGGCCCGGCAGATTGCCGATTCTTCCGTTGCCAGGGTGGAGAAGAGTAATCGGCTGTGGGAGATTTTCAGTGGCCGGGCTGATTCGCTGGTGGTGGATTCGGTGGCGGCGATCAACCGTTTCAACGAGGCCGGCCGGGAATTGCAGCGCGCCGTGGCGCTCGACAAGAAAGCCGCAAACGATCCCGCGCCGGAGCAGATTCGGCGGCAGGCCTTGCAGGCCCTGGAAACCGCGCGCGCGGGTTTCGAGCTGTCCCTGCGGCTGAATCCGTTCGACGCCACCACGCGCTTGTGGCTGGCGCGCACCTATCAGCTTCTCGCCCGGCGCTTTCTGGATGAACGCAATTACCGCAAAGCCGCGGAAGTGCTGGAGTCGCTCGTGCGCGTGCAAAAGGATCAGCACGGACTCTTTGCCCGCCTGGCGGATTGCTACTTTGCCCTGCAGGAATACCAGCCGGCACTGCAAAATTTTCAGCAAGCCGAGCGCGTGCTGGCCGCCACCGCGGTTTTCGGAGTTCCGCCCCATGAGCCGCTGACGGAACGCAACATCGCCGCGGCCACCGACAGCAGCCAGCGTTTTCTCTATCTTTATTATCAAGGGGAATGCTACATCAAGATGCGGCAGGCGGATTCTGCGCTGGCGGTGCTGCAGCGCGCTGTGACCTTCGCTCAGAATTCCCAAAACCGCGAGGCGGCGCAGGCCAATTTGCGCTGGATCAACTGGGACGACGGCAACATCGCGGCCGCCGAGGCGCGCGACACGCTGCTCGGACTGGTCGATCAGCAGAAGTACGCCGAAGCGGCTGCCGGCATGGCGCGGCTGCTGCCCATGCTCAAGACCAGTCGCACGCGCCAGGAGATGACCTGGCGTCTAGCCACGCTGGAATTCAATCATCTCAACGAACCCGACAAAGCCCTGCTCGCCATGCAGGCAGTCGTCAAGGAGACCACAACCAACACGGACAGTATGGCAAAAAAATTTCGCGACACCTACGGCGCCATGTGCTTCAATCAGGGCCAGAAGATGCTGGCCGCACGCAAGTTCACCACAGCGCTCGCCTATTTTCAACAAGCAGCGGAGATCGACTGGAATTACCGCGCCAAGAGCTATCTGGAACTGGCCCGCCTGGCGGCCAACGATCCCAAACGCGCCGAGGAGTTTGCGCGTCTGGCGCTGGCTGCGGCTGACCAGCTTGAACTGCGGGAGGAAATTACGGGCTACGAATTGTTGACGCAGGCGCTCAAACGCCAGGGTAAGTTCGACGAGGCCCGCCGCCAGTTCGAAAAATACCGTGAGCTTGTGAGCGGCGGTCGGCGGCAAACGAACTGAAGCCCGCTGGCGCTATCCCGCCGTCCGGGAACGTAAGTCAAGCAAGAACAGAAATGATGAAATGACGAGAAGATTCGGGAAAATTTGCCGGCTGCTCCTGGTTGCCGGTCTGCCCTTCGCGGCCTGGTCCCAGCCGCAAGCGAGCGTCGACCAGAAACTGATTCGTGTGGCCACCATCACGGAGCCGGGGCTGATCGACTTCTTTTTGATGGAGTTTCTCATCACCGACAACCCGGTGACGAAAATGGAAATCATCGATGCCACTGCCAACGGCTTTGGCGTGGAAGACATCGTCAAATGCTATCCTTCCGAGCGCATCTATGTGCCCACGCCCTCGGACACGGCACAAAAGGTGATGAACGCCTGGCACTTTGCCGCCAATTTCCAAGTCGTGACCCAAAACAGCCCGGCAGAGGTTTTCGAAGGCACCAAAACCGATGCTGCGCAGAACGGGATTCTGGCGGGATTGCTGCGCGGACTGGAGCGCAACTACCAGGATTTACCGATAAAGCTTTATTTCGAACGCGACCAGCAGACCGCCACCTTCGAAATCTGGGGCCACAACCCGGTCAAGCTCAAGTACAAACCTGCTCCGCCGGTGATGCCCGACACGGTCACGGCCTACGATGTCGTGCACGTACTGCGGCAGGACACCCTCATCGTGGCCGACACCACGCTTTATGACGTGTTGTTGATTCAGCGCACGGTCAGCGACACCGTGTTTGTCGGGATCGACGAGGCCAGCGGTCACAGCCCCGCAGTCCACCCTGGCCGTCAGGCCCCTGACTTTCTACACGAGTCAAGGAATAAGAAAAATTAGAGTTGGTCGCCGTTGCACACGGTGAAACGAAAAATCCCCAGGACGCATGCGGCCTCGGGGATTTTTTTTGGTGTTGAGGAGAGTGAACTCATCCGCTGCGCCAAACCAGAGACGGGCAGCGGCCTCACCGGTCAGCCCGCTAGTGGTGGAATTTCAGGCGGTGCCGCCTGAGAGCTGAACTTGGCAGTGTACTGCCCTGAAGCAGATTTTGGGGAGTAAGTCGCCAGGCCTCACAGAATTTTTTTGGGTGTTTTTTGTGTGCTCGCCATTTTGGCAGTCAGGCTGAGATGCTTAATTTCCTCAAGCGCCTTGGTGGGGTAGCCTATTAGGACCATTTCCCATCTAATAGCGTATTGTTAAATAACACATTGGAAGGTGTGGTGATGGTTCGAAGTTCAACTATTTTTTATGCAATCATTCGGAAATATAATATATATGACAGGGCTGCAGCTCCAGATGATTGCCGATTTTCCGTTTGAAAATTCTTCTTGCATCTCCTGGCGCGATTGCTTATAATCTGCCCACATTTTTAAAATAAGGGAATTAATGTTCACTCACACTTTTAGAGCTTATTCCTTGCAGGATGAAGACAGAACACGACAAATTTGCGGTGAAGACGATCTGACATAAGCATAATATAATAAAAAGGCTTTAATAGCCAATTCCTGCAATTTTCCGCGCCTCTTGGGCGCGTTTTGTTTTATCAGGGTGGTCGATTTCTGACCTTTGTGCGCGAAAACTGAATCAGTCTCGAACATAAGAAACCAACAGCAAAGCATCGGTTTCGCGTGTTAAGGCCATATAAAACAGCCTATTTGTTTGCTGGCATGGTATCTGCTTAAGGGGAAGGCGTACTCCCCAGGGCTATCAACAAAATAAAGAAATTAGTATTTGTTTTGACGAACCTTAGGTTGGCATGACCAACCTCATATTTGGGCAATTATCACGTTGAACATATTTACGGAGGAACAGATGTCAACAGGAGAAAATCAGGGAGGAAAGAACGTCAAACGTCGCATCACTTCCAAAATCTTCCTGTATGGTCTCTTGGTTGCGATCTGCCTTACTGCGACGGGCGTGAGCATCAAGTACTACACGCTCTCGCAACTGCAAAACACCAAGATCGGAGAGCTTGAGCGCGTGCTCCATGAGCTGCGCGGCGCGATGAATGTTGACACGGTCAGGCAGTACAGCATTCAGAAAGTCATCGCCATCATCGACCGCTTCAACCCGCGGATGGAATCCAGCCTGAAGTACGAGATCGCCAACACGATCTACGAAATGAGCGTGAAATATCCCAACCTGGATATCGACCTCATTTGCGCCACCATCACGCACGAAAGCGGTCGCACCTGGAACCCGGAAGTGATCTCTCACGCCGGAGCCATGGGGTTGATGCAGGTCATGCCGGCCACCGGCATGTACGTCGCCGCCTATGAGGGCATCAATTGGTCCAGCCCGGAAGACGTGCTCTTCAATCCGATCCAGAACATTCGTATTGGCTGCCGCTATCTCTCTTCACTGATCACGGACTATGACCTGGACGGTGGACTTGCGGCCTACAACGGCGGCGAGCGTCGCGCGGCCATGTGGATCAGAGCCAACCGCGAAGACGGCATCCTGTGGGACGAAACGCAAAAGTATATCCCCTCCGTCAAGAAACTCTACACGGAATACCGGCAAATGACGATGTAGCCGGTCGCAAGCCTTTTCCAAGCCCCGATCAATCACAGGGTTGATCGGGGCTTTTTTGTTTGCACCCGCAAAAGTTCGACAGTCGGACGGGTTAAGTTCAATATTCTTGTCCGGAATTCCCCCAAGTCTTCACTACACGGCACACTCCAAGAGTGGAACTACTCAGGCTTTGAACTTCCCCGTGGCAGTCCCGGTCAGCCGGGCTAAGCGAACTGCGGGTCGCCAGCCCGGCCTCGTCGCTGCTTTTTTTGCCCGTTCGGTCGACTATGCCCCACCTTACTCGCTGGTGGAACGTTGGGCCGGCGGGATCACACCCCGCGCATATCCGGCGGCCAGATGTACTTGTGCAACTGAATCTGAAAGCGTGCATTGACGCGATCGGCCAACAGCCACTCCGCGAGCTGGCGATAGTTCATCTCATTGAAGACCGGAGAGAACAGCAGCGGAATTCTCTCCTCCAGGTGGTATTCGCGAATGACGCGCACCGCCCAGTCATAGTCCCGGCGGTCTTTGATGACGAACTTGATCTGGTCATGCGGCTGCAGGATCTCGAGGTTCGGCCAGTAGTTGCGATCAGTCTCGCCGCTGCCCGGGCATTTGAGATCCATGATTTTGATCACCCGCGGGTCGAGCGGAGACAAGTCCAGACTGCCGCCGGTTTCGATCAGGACGGTGAAGCCTTCCTGCAACAGCCGCCGGGCCAGCTCCGGGGTCTCTTTCTGCAGCATAGGCTCACCGCCGGTCAGCTCCACGAGTCTGCAATGGTAGCCTCGCACGTGCGCCAAGATCTCCTCGAGACTCATCTCGTTGCCGCCATAGAAAGCGTAGGCGGTATCGCACCAGACGCAGCGCAGATTGCAGC
>JBBIKM010000073.1:0-22296 GCA_037445455.1 bacterium
TTTCCACTTGCGGTTCATTGCCGAGCGCGATGGTGAAGATGGGAATGTTGAATGTCTGCGCGCGCGCAATCACGGCGGCGGGCGAGGTGGTCGAGCGCGTGTCGACGCCGTCGGTGTAGAGAATGATGCCGCGCCGGCTGGGCTCGAATTTGGTGATCTCAATGGCGGCGAGCAGGGCATCGTAGATCGCGGTCCCGAAACAGGTGTCGGCGGCGACAATACTTTGCCGCAACGGCGCTTTTGCGGAGGTGATCGGCAGCGAAGTCACCACCGCTTCGCAGAATTGAATCAACCCGGCGCGGTCGTACGACCGCAGTTGTTCGAGGTAGGCGAGATTACCGGCTTTGGCATCATCGAGTTGCAGCTTCATGCTGCCGCTGATGTCCATCACCAGCAGTGAGCTGGTGGGAAAGTATTCGGTGCGCCGCACTTCGGTGAATTCCGGCGCCGGCGTCTGGCTGTAGAGATTCGGCTGCGCCGGAAACGCGGGATTGTCGCGATGATACTCCAACAGCGGCTGCCAGATTTGGCTGATGGGCCGGCCGATTTCGGCCAGATCGGGCGGCTTGAGCCAGCGCAGCGTGTCCGCCAGGCCCTTGATCAGATTGCCGTCGCGGTCGGTCACCGAAATGGTGGAGAGCACCGGGGCGGGAAACGCGCCGGTCTTGCCGCGCAGCGACACCTCGCCGGCAATCGAGATGTTGTTGATCGAGACGACCGTGTTGCCCGACTGGCTGAACACGGCGCCGGGACCCAGGCCGGCGAGCAGCAGGATGAAGGTCCACAAGGGCGCGCGCAGTCGGGCGGCGGGCGGGCGGGATCGCTGGATCATGGAGCGCAATCTCACTGAGTGATGGAAAGCGTGAACACGGAAGCGCGAGATGTCGGGCTGAGGGTGCGTGTACTTGTTGTGAGCGCTGCGGGTCGGTCCTGGTTGCCGGCAACGGAACTGCAAAGACAGGAGTGAAGAGTCGGGTGGGAATTCCTTTCCGCGGGATCGCAACCGGGGTGCGCTCGGATTTGCCTCCCGTGGTGGCTTAAGAGTCAGTATCTATCCAAAAATGTTCCACCTTCGGCTGAGCCGTGGTTTCCAAAACGTCGAGCGCCGTGGGAACTCTCAGGTTTTAGCGCAACGGCCAAGCCGTTGCAGGAACATTCTGGTTAGAAGCCTGCGATTATTGGACGGCAAATTATTGCGGAGGAAGCGCGGAAATCATAACCAAGCGCCTGTCAAAAAGCAAGGGCTATTTTCCCCTTGCATTTCGCCGCCGCAAGCGGCATAATCAGGCTCAAGCGTTCGATGGTCTTGCCCTCCTGGTTGCTTGGGCGGGCGCTCCTTTGTCATTCCGTGTGAGAAGAAGTCGAGGCGGCTGTCAACGCAGCAAGGACAATCGAGAGGAGGCATCATGCCTGAGCTGACCGGCAAGCAGCGCCGCTACCTGCGTGCCTTGGGGAATGAACTGAAGCCCGTGGTGATGGTGGGTCACAATGGCTTGGCGGAACCGGTGTTGCGGGCGCTGGCCGAAGCCTTTCATCAAGCCGAATTGGTGAAAGTGAAGTTGCAGGAGGGCTTCCTCGGCGACCGCTTCGAGGTGGCGGAGGAACTGGCCAAATCCGTTTCCGCGCAATTGGTGCAAGTTTTGGGCAAGACGATTCTGTTGTATCGCCGGCATCTGGAAAAGCCGCGCATTACGCTGCCGTGAGGCCTGCGGCCGCGGGGCAGGCAGAACTGCACTGCCGCAACGCGGGAACGGGCTAGGCCTCGGCCGGCGGCTGCAGCGCGGACGCGCCGGCTGCGGCACGGCACGCTGCGAGAAACGCAGGTGGTAAATCATAGACATTCTGCTCGACCAGAAGCTCAGCCCGGCCGCGGAGTTTGGCATCCGGTGAGGCCAACGCACGCTGCAGAATTTCCGGCTTGTCCTGCAGCAGCCGCTTCATGCTTTCACGCGGGCCGCGATGATAGGCTTGCAGCATCGCGGCGGTGGCGGCGGTGAGATAGCCGCTCTGCTGCAGGCTCTCGAAAAACGCCGGGCCGATTTCAATGAGGTGAAACGGTTGAATGCCGTGCGCGCGCAGGACGTCCGCGCCGCCCTGGCCGCGATCCACCAGGTTGAGCGCCCACGCCAATTTGCCGTGCCGCTGCTGCAGCGCCGGCAGCCAGGTGCGCACGTAACTCGACGCTTCGGTGACGAGATCGGCAACGTGCAGCACGGCAGCGCCCTGCAGTTCGCTCACCTCTTCCACCTTCCCGTCCAGGCGCAAGACGGTCTTGTCTTTGCCGATGAGCAGAATCGGTTTGCCCAATTGCCGCGCCGCCATCACGGAGAAAAACCAATCCCGCCGCTCCCCGCCCGCGACCGCCTCGATCCGCGCGGCGCCAATCTCACGTTCCGCCAACCGCACGATGCTGTCGATCACCATGCGGTAGCCGGCATCCGTGGCGTAGTTTTCTTCGACCGCGGCCAGCAATCCCGCGGCCAGCGCCTGCCGGTTGGCGTGCTGTTGATCGATGAAAGCCAGCAGCGCCTCGGCTTTGGCGCGGCTGCCGTACAAGTAATGCGCATTGAGATAAAACGGTCCGATGGTGCCGGAAGTGTACCAAAAGGGTTGCTCCGGCGCGGCGATCTCCAGGGCTTTGGTCTGGAGCAGCAAGTTGGCGAGTTCGGCGTTCATGATGTTTCCTCCGCAGGTCAAGAGCCGGACGTGGATCTTCGTTGTGGCCGCGCGGCGATGCGCCGCCGGCTAGGCGCGCCGGCCTGCCAATCAAGATAGAAAACTCGCGATCATTTGCCAGTGCCGGTTCCCAGTGAACAAATCGCTTGCCTGAGGCGAGCCGGGTTTCTATATTGCGCCATTTCAAAAACACGAACGCGCCATTTGCAATTACATGAGCCATGTCCACTTTGACTGCCTATCATAGCGAGCACGGCTGCGATTTCGCCGAGCTGGCAGGTTATCGCCTGCCGGGACGCTATCGCCCGCTGGTGGAAGAATATGCCGCCGCACAAACCGCCGCGCTGCTCGATCGCAGCTTCTTGGGAAAGGTGCTGGTGCGCGGCCACGATCGTGAAGCGTTGCTGCACCGGCTCTCCGCCAACGAGATGCGCGGCCTGCAACCCGGCGAGAGCCGCGTGAATCTCTTTACCAATGCCAAGGGCCGCGTGGTGGACCTGGTCGAAATGCTGGCGCAGGAAGACGGCTACCTGCTGCTGACCAGCCCCGGCCGCGGCGCGGCCATGAGCAAGTGGATCGACAAATACACCTTTCGTGAAGACGTGCAAACCGCCGAGGTGAGCGCGGATTGGGCGGTGATTTCGCTGCTCGGCGCGCGGGCCGCCATGCAACTCGAGGAAATCTTCGGCGACCATGCGGCTCTGCCGGCCGGCCGCTTCGTGAAGGTGCAGTGGCGCGATCACGAGTTGTTGTTGCATCATCCGCATGCCGCCACCATCGCGCGTTACAATTTGATTGTCGCCGCCGCCGCTGCCCCGGCGCTCTGGCAGGAATTGCTGCGCGATTTCGTGCCGGTGGGCTTTCAGGTGCATGAGAGCTTGCGCATTCGGCGCGGCATTCCTGCCGCGGATCGTGAGATCGTCGAGAGCTACAATCCCCATGAAATCGGCTTGCTGCCGTTCATCAACTTCGAAAAAGGCTGCTATATCGGCCAGGAAGTGATCGCGCGGCTGGATTCCTATCAAAAAGTGCAGCGCCAACTCATGGGCCTGCAGTTGGCGTCCGGACGCGAGCCGGCAGCCGGTGCCGCTGTGTTGGCGGCGGCGCAGGAAATCGGCACCGTGACCAGCGTGGCGCCGGCGATCACCGGTCCATTCGCGCTGGCGCTGGCGGTGATTCGCAAAGCCTGCGCGCAAGCCGGCAGCCGCGTCGAGGTGGCCGGGCCGCAAGGCGCCGTGCCCGCGGTTTTGTGGGAACTTCCCTTTGCTCCTGATTCTGACTAACCGAAGACAAGCCGATGCCTGATCCGCAGACTGCAACTCGCAAGGACGCGATGAGCGCCAAACCCAAACTTCGCTTTGTCGAAGCGCTGCCGCTGGAAGCCGAAAACGGCCAGCGCTTCGCGCTGCGCGACCCCTCCGGCCTGGCCGAGCAGATGATCGTGGTTTCGCGGGAAACACTTTTCCTGCTGCAGTTTTTTGACGGCCAGCATTCCCTGCTCGACATTCGCGCGGAATTCTACCGCCAATCCGGCGCGTTTCTGCCGGAGCAGCAATTGGAATCGTTGGTGGCGCAGTTGGATCGCAACTATTTTCTGGAGAGTGACACTTTTCGCGTCTACAAGAGCAAGCTCGAGCAGCAGATGCTGGCGCTGCCCGCGCGGCCGGCGGCGCATGCCGGCGCGAGCTATCCCGCCGAAGCCGGCGAGTTGCGGCGCCATCTCGACGGTTTCTACGCGAACGGCGCGGGTTTGCCGGCGAGCAACGGCAGCAACGGCGGGCCGTTCGTCACCGGCGCGATTGCGCCCCACATCGATCTGCGCGTCGGCGGCGCGTGTTACACCTATGCCTATCGCGCGCTGGCGGAAAGCGCACCGGCCGAGGTCTACGTCATCCTCGGCACCGGCCACAGCGGCCTGCTCCATTGTTTCTCCTGCCTGCCGAAGGATTTCGAGACGCCGCTCGGTCTGGTGCGGCATGATGATCGCTTCATCGCCGAGTTGGCGCGCCGCCATCCCTTTGATTTGTTCAGCGAGCCGCTGCCGCATCGCAGCGAGCATACCATCGAATTTCAAGCCGTTTTTCTGCAGCATTTGTTTGGCGGCCGCCGGCCGTTTACCATCGTGCCCATCCTGTGCTCTTATGCCTACCTGATGTTGACCGATGACCGCTTCAGCCACGAACGCGAGATCGTGCACGCCTTCGTCAAAGCACTGCACCAAACTTGCGAGCTGGAATCCCGGCGCGGCCGCCGGGTGTGCTGCCTCGCCAGCGTCGATTTCTCCCACGTCGGGCCGCGTTACGGCGACCGCAGCACGCCGGACCGCGATTTTCTGCAGCACGTCGAAACTGCCGATCGCCAGTTGCTGCAGGCCATCGAAGCCGGTGATGCCGGCAAATTCGTGGAAGCCAACGAGCGCATTCAGGATCGCTATCGCGTGTGCGGCTTCGCGCCGCTGCATACCCTGCTGGCCAGCGGCGTGGCGCAATACGGTAAGGTGTTGAAGTATGAGCAGGGCATCGTTGACGATCGCAAATCCGTGGTGAGCTATGCCAGCGCCGCATTGTATGGCCGCGGCTGAGGCAACCTAGCCATTCTCCCAGTCCAACCGCGGCGGCGGCGCAACGCCGGCGCGGCGGTTGGCATTCCTGCCGCTTGGTTGCTGCCGGATGATTTTTGCATGATGCGTAGCAGTTCACCCACGACCCGGACAAGCCGGAACCAAAAAGCAAAGGCGCACGCAAAGACGCTGAGACGCAAAGTTACCGCAAAGTTTTTGCTTTTCTTTGCGCAACCTTGGCGGCTTCGCGTCTTTGCGTGAATGCTTTTTGAAGAAAGTTTGAAAAGTTGGAGATTTTCAAAAGTTGCATAAAACCCTTATGAATACAAGGCGAAATGCAATCTCTCCAAAGAATGTTTGCTTTTTTTGCACAGGTTTGACTCACAACGGACTACGCCAGACTTCAGACAGGCTGAAATCCGAAGCCCTGCAGGCAGCACAAAGCCATCCGTGAAACCGCAGAGTCGCAGAGAACGCTGAGAAAGGCTCTTTGATGTTGTGAAACTCTGCGATCTCAGCGTCTCCGCGGTTCAAATGTTTGCTTTGTGGTTGAAAATCTTTCAGAATTTCATTCTGTGTTTGAAAAGCTAATCGCATAACGGACTAGCGGGATCTGCAACGGCTTGGCCGTTGCATGAAAACTCATTGGGAGGCATTGAAAGCCACGGCCAAGCTGTGGCTGAACTGTTACGATGATGCCAAACGATCCTTCGACCTTTGATGACTTCGCCCGCCACGCCCGTCACGGCAATCTCGTGCCGGTCAGCCTCGCCATGCTGGCAGATACGTTCACTCCGGTTTCCGCCTTCCTGCGGCTCCACCCGCAGCAGCGCTACGGCTTTTTGCTGGAAAGCATCTCCGGCGGCGAAAAGATGGCGCGCTATTCCTTCCTGGGTGTTGCGCCTGCTTTCATCGTGCGGTACCATCGCCCGGCCGGCGAGCCGTCCCAGCGCAGCCTCCATCTCGAGCAATTGACCGAACGCTACGCCGGATTCGTGCCGGCTGAGGGCTCGCTCGATATCTTTACATTCTTGCAGTCCGCCATGCAGTGCTTGCGGCCGGTGGTGGTGAAGGGATTGCCCCGCTTCACCGGCGGTTTCGTGGGCTTCTTTGGCTATGATACCGTGCATGATTTGGAGAATCTGCCCGCCAGCAGGACGCCGGAGACACCGGCAACGCCGGCCTTTCCCGACGCCGAGTTCGGCTTCTACGACACGGTGCTCGCCTTCGATCATGTGCGCCAGGAAATCCTGCTGATCACTCACGTGCTGCTCGCCGCGGGCGAGTTGAATTTGCGGCGCCGCTACGAGGAGGCGGTCGAACGGCTCGAACATCTGCGCCAACAGCTCACCACACCACTGCCGGCGCCGGCAGAGGCGGCAGCGCCGCGGCACCGGCCGGAGCCGCAGGCCAATTTCACCGCCGCCGGTTTCTGCGCCGCCGTGACGCGCGCCCAAGAGCACATCGCGGCGGGCGACATCTTCCAGGTGGTGCTGTCCCAGCGTTTTTCGTGCAGCCTCACGGTGCCGCCGTTTCAGCTCTATCGCGCTTTGCGGCAGAGCAATCCCTCGCCCTATCTTTTTTTCCTGCAGCATGATGAAAACACCCTGATCGGCTCCTCACCGGAGGCGTTGTTGCGGGTGGAAGCCGGCGTGGCCGAGATGCGGCCGATTGCCGGCACGCGGCGCCGCGGCCTCGACGCCGAGGAGGATCAGCGTTTGGAAGAAGAGTTGCGGGCAGACGCCAAGGAATGCGCCGAGCATCTCATGCTGGTCGATTTGAGCCGCAATGATCTCGGCCGCGTGTGCGAATATGCCAGCGTGCAAGTGCACGAGCTGATGGCGGTGGAACGCTACTCGCACGTCATGCACCTCGTCTCCGGCGTGCGCGGCCGGTTGCAGCCGGGGTTGGATGCGATTGCCGCGCTGCGCGCCTGCTTTCCCGCGGGCACGGTGAGCGGCGCGCCGAAGATTCGCGCCATGGAAATCATCGCGGCGCTGGAGCCGGAAGGCCGCGGGCCTTATGCCGGCGCGGTGGGCTATCTCGATTTCCACGGCAACCTGGATACGTGCCTCACCATTCGCACGATTTGGACGCAGGGCCGGCAGGCTTTCTTTCAGGCGGGCGCCGGCATCGTGGCCGATTCCGATCCCGGCCGCGAGTATCAAGAGACCATCGAAAAGTCCCGCGCGGTGTGGAATGCCATTGATCTGGCGGAACGGGGCTTATGAAGCGCGGCATGACGGCCGGCGCAAGCGCGGCGGAACTTGCAGCCAGACCTTTCCCTGGCACGGCATGGAGGCGCTCAGCATGATCGTGATGATCGACAATTTCGATTCTTTCACCTACAATCTCGTGCAATACCTCGGTGAATTGGGCGCGGCGCTGCGCGTGTTTCGCAATGATGCCATCACGCCGGCGCAAATCGCGGAGCTGCGGCCGGCGGGCATCGTGATTTCGCCCGGCCCCGGCCGGCCGGAAGAGGCCGGGGTCACGGTTCCCGTGATCGCGCAATTTGCCGGCAAGATTCCCCTGCTCGGCGTTTGCCTGGGACATCAGGCCATCGCTGCGGCGTTGGGCGGCGCAGTGGTGCGCGCGCCCGAGCTGATGCACGGCAAAGTCTCCCGGATTCATCACGACGGCAATGGTTTGTTTGCCGGTGTGGAAAACCCCTTCAACGCCACGCGCTACCATTCGCTTTTGATTGCCGAAGAATCGCTGCCGGCCTGCCTGGAAATCACGGCGCGCAGCGAGCGCGGCTTGATCATGGGCGTGCGCCACCGCGAGTTCATCCTGGAGGGCGTGCAGTTTCATCCGGAATCGATCATGACGCCCGCCGGCAAAGCCATGCTCGCGAATTTTCTGCAAATGTGCGCCCATGGCACCGCCCAGCGCACGCCCGGGGCTTCATTCCTCTCTTCGCCGGCAAGCAGCCCGCCGCAACCGGACCGCCGCGCGGGCGCCGAACAACCGCCGGCGAATCTGCGCGCGGAGGCGCCGGCTGCCGCTGCCCGGCCGGCAACGGCCGGCGCGTCCGCCATTCAGCACGCCATCGCGCAGGTGATCGAGCAAGTGGATCTCGACCGCCAGCAAGCTTATGGTGTGATGAGTGAGATCATGAGCGGCGCGGCCACGCCCGCGCAGATTGCGGCGCTGCTGGTGGCGATGCGCATGAAAGGTGAGCGGCCGCAGGAAGTCGCCGGCTTTGCCCAGGCCATGCGCGACAAAGCGGCGCCGGTGCGCACGATGCGGCCCAATCCCATCGACATGTGCGGCACCGGCGGCGACGGCAAGGGCACATTCAACATTTCGACGGTGGCCTCCTTCGTGGTGGCGGGTGGCGGCGTCACCGTGGCCAAGCACGGCAACCGGTCGGTGTCCAGCAAAACCGGCAGCGCCGACGTGCTGGAAGCTTTGGGCATCAATGTCAATCTGACGGCGGCGCAAATGAGCAGGTGTTTGGATGAAATCGGCATAGCGTTTTTGTTCGCGCCGGCTTTGCATCAAGCCACCAAGCACGCGCTCGGGCCGCGGCGGGAAGTGGCCGCGCGCACGGTGTTCAACCTGCTCGGGCCGTTGACCAATCCCACCGGCGTGCGGCGGCAGGTGCTGGGCGTGTTCGACCGGCGCTTGCTGCGCTTGATGGCCGAAGTGCTGGCGCAGCTCCAGGCCGAGCACGCGCTGGTGGTGCACAGCGCAGACGGCCTCGATGAGGTTTCGATTCACGGCCCCACCGCCGCGATCAGAGTCGAAGCGGGACAGCTTACGCCGCAAACGTTAACGCCGGCGGACTTCGGCTTCACGCAGTTGTATTTCGAGAGTCTACAGGGCGGCAATGCCGCGGAGAATGCCGCGATCGCCATGCGCGTGCTGCAGGGCGAACCCGGCGCAGCGCGCGACGTGGTGCTAGCCAATGCCGCTTGCGGATTCTGGGTCGCGGGCGCGGCGGAAGATCTCCGCGCCGGCGTGGCGCTTGCCCGCCACAGCCTCGACTCCGGCGCGGCCCTGGCGAAACTCGATGCCTTGCGCGAGTTGAGCCGGCAGCTCGGGGGAGGAAACTAACGCGGTTGCATCTCGACAGGATTATCAGGATTTACAGGATGGAAGCAAATTGCGATTGCCTAAACCGCCTGTTTGCCGTGTCTTTCTCGCAGGAATCCTCCCCGGCACTGGCGAACGCGCTCGCGTGCAGCGGAAGCACGGCGCTGCGACGGGCAAAGTCATTTGGGCCAGTATGGCATTACTCCGGATAAACGATCACGACCGTGAAGATTTTTCTGAACCGCGAGACGCGAAGACCGCAAAGAGAGAAAGGCAGAACCAAAGTTGCGCTCTGCATGCTTCGCATTTATGCGGGGAATAATCTGGTTGCGGTACAAGAACCGTATTGCGAGTTGGTCGGAAAGACGGAGATCTCTCGCTGCCGCTTTCACCAGAAACAACCGCTGCAAATCCTGACCGACTGACTCAATCGCATCCAAGCATGCCAGAGCAATCTTTCCTCAGCCGCATTGTGGCGCACAAGCAGGCCGAAGTCCGTGCGGCGCAACAACGCACCCCGCTTGCTGCGCTGGCGGCGGCGGCACGGGCGCAAGCGCCACCGCGGGACTTCATGGCCGCCTTGACCACCGGTCCGCACCTCGCGGTCATCGCTGAGCTTAAGAAAGCTTCGCCCTCCGCCGGCGTGCTGCGCGCCGATTTCGACGTGACGCAACTGGCACGCAGTTATGCCGCGCATGGTGCCGCCGCGCTGTCGGTGTTGACCGACGCAACTTATTTTCAAGGCCAACTTGCCTACTTGGAACAAGCGGCTGCAGCGGCCGGTCTGCCCATTTTGCGCAAGGATTTCCTCATCGATTCTTATCAGATCGTGGAAGCGCGCGCCTTTGGTGCGGACGCCGTGCTGCTCATTGCCGCCCTTCTCTCCGCCGCACGGCTGCAGGAATTGCGGGTTGCCGCGGAACAATGGGGCCTGGCTGCGCTGGTCGAGGTGCATGAAGAACGCGAAATCGAATCCGCGCTCGCGGCCGGGGCCAGGATCATCGGCATCAACAATCGCGACTTGCACACGCTGGCTGTGAACCTTGCGACTGCCGAGCGGCTGGCGGCAGCCCTGCCGGCCGCGTGTGTGCGCGTGGCAGAGTCCGGCATCTCCTCGCGCCACGAGGTTGAGCGTTTGGCGGCAGCCGGCTTCGACGCGATATTGATCGGCAGCCATCTCATGCGCCAGGCGGATCCCGGCCGCGGCCTCACCGCCTTCACCGGAGTGCCGCGGCGATGATTCCGGTCAAGCTCTGCGGCCTGACGCGGCTGGATGATGCTTTGCTGGCCGCGGAATTGGGTGCTGCCGCGCTGGGCTTCATTTTCTACCCACCTAGCCCACGCTTCGTTGCGCGCGACACCGTTGCGGACATCTGCCGATTGCTGCCGCCGGCGGTGGCGCGCGTCGGTGTGTTCGTCGATCCTGATCTGCAAACGGTGAAGGCGTGCGCCGCGGCCGCGGGCTTGACGCACGTGCAGCTTCACGGCCGGGAGAGCGTGGACTTTTGCCGGCAAGTGCCGCTGCCCGTGATCAAAGCCATTCGCAATCGCAGCGAGCTGGAAGCCTGCACCGGCTTCCGGCCTGCGGGTTTCTTGATCGACAGCCAAACCGCAAAGCAGTTCGGCGGCACCGGTCGGCGCGCGGACTGGAGTCTCTGCGACGAGGTGCGCGCACAGGCGCCCGTGATTCTGGCGGGCGGAATTTCCGCGGCCAACCTCGCCGCGGCGCTGGCGGCAGCGCGGCCGGACGCCCTCGATCTTTCCAGCTCAGTGGAGAGCAGTCCCGGCTGCAAAGATCATCACAAGCTGCGCGCGTTTTTTGCGGCCGTGCAGCAGCTCTCCGCTGCGCACCAGCCGTGGTGCAATGTCTTTTCACGGGAGGAGTGATCAAGCGCAATGGATTTTGCAGCCTACCCTGACGCGCAGGGCAAATTCACCGTGCCCAACACGGCACGCAGTTTCGGCGGCCGCTTCGTGCCCGAAATCCTGATGCCGGCGCTCGCCGAATTGCAGCAGGCTTATCAGCAGGCGAAAGCTGATTCGGAGTTCGAACGCGAGCTGGCCGCCACCCTGCAGGAATACGCCGGCCGGCCCACGCCCTTGACGCTGGCGCCGCGGCTTTCTGCGCAAACCGGCGCGCAAGTCTATCTCAAGCGCGAAGATTTGACTCACACCGGCGCGCACAAGATCAACAACGCCCTCGGCCAGATTTTGCTGGCGCGGCGCATGGGCAAACGCCGAATCATTGCGGAGACCGGCGCCGGCCAGCACGGCGTGGCCACCGCCACGGTCTGCGCCCGCTACGGCCTCGCGTGCCGCATCTACATGGGCGAAACCGACATGCAGCGCCAGCGGCTGAACGTGTTCCGCATGCGGCTGCTGGGCGCCGAAGTCGTGCCGGTGACGAGCGGCAGCCGCACGCTCAAAGATGCCATCAATGAAACCATCCGCGATTGGGTGACCAACGTCGCCGACACGTTCTATTTGATCGGCTCGGTGGTCGGGCCGCATCCTTATCCCATGATGGTGCGTGATTTTCAGTGCATCATCGGACGGGAAACACGCAGCCAGATGCGCGCACGCCTGGGCCGTCTGCCGGAGGCGATCATCGCCTGTGTCGGCGGCGGCAGCAACGCCATCGGCATGTTTCATCCGTTTTTGGAAGAGGCGGCGGTGCGCCTGATCGGCGTCGAGGCGGCGGGCGAAGGGATTGATTCGGCGCGGCACGCGGCCACGCTGGGCCGCGGCAGCGTGGGCGTGTTGCACGGCGCGATGAGTTATTTGCTGCAAGATGACGACGGCCAAGTGCAGGAGGCGCACTCCATTTCCGCGGGTCTGGATTATCCCGGCGTGGGTCCGGAGCACGCGTTTCTGCAGGAGGCCGGCCGCGTTGAGTATGTTGCCGCCACCGATGCCGAAGCGCTGGCCGCTTTCACCAATCTCGCGCAACTCGAGGGCATTGTGCCGGCGTTGGAGAGCGCGCATGCGCTGGCCTATTTGCCCCGCTTGCGCGGCCGCCTCGAACAAAACGCGGCCATCGTCGTGTGCCTGTCCGGCCGCGGCGACAAAGACGTGGAAACCGTGCAGGCGGCGTTGACCACCGCCGATGCGCCGCACCAGTGAGGAAAAAGAGATGCTGAAGTTGCAGGAGTATTTCACCAACGGCCCGGCGCGCGAACGCAAGCTGCTCTCGCTGTTTCTGACCGCCGGATTTCCCGCGCCCGCGGCCACTGCGCCGCTGCTGCAATTGTTGGATGACAACGGCGCGGATTTGATCGAACTCGGCATGCCGTTTTCCGATCCGCTCGCTGACGGGCCGACGATTCAACGCAGCTCGCAGATTGCCCTGCAAAACGGCATGACGCTGCGGAACGTCTTGCAGCTCACGGCCGCAGTCACGCCGCGGCTGCGGTCGCCGGTGATTCTGATGGGCTACTATAATCCCATTTTCAAATTCGGGCCGGAGCCATTCGTGCGTGCCGCCGCGCAAGCCGGCGCGCAAGGCCTGATCATTCCGGACCTGCCGCCGGAGGAAAGCCGGCCGCTGCAGGCCGCGGCGGTGGCGGCGGGCCTGAGCCTGGTCTATCTGGTTTCGCCCAACACCTCGCCTGACCGGCTGCAGCTCGTGGAAGAATTGACCACGAGCTTCGTCTACGCCGTTTCGATCACCGGCGTCACCGGCGCGCGCAACACCGTGGCGGCTGCGACGGTGGCATTTCTGCAGCGGCTGCGGCGCGAGTTGCGGCATCCGGTGATGGTTGGCTTCGGCGTCGCCAACGCGCTGGATGCGCGCCTGCTGGCGTCCTACTGTGACGGTGTGATTGTCGGCAGTGCCCTGCTCAATGAGATTGAGAAACACGGCTGGCAGGCTGCCGGCCGGCAGAAAATCGCCGCGTTTGTGCAGTCCCTGCGTGCCGGCCTTGCCCAAACACCACTGCCGGCCGCATGACCGGCACGGCCGCGACGCCTGCGCGATTTCCTGCCGCGCGACCCCGGCGCTGTTGGCCCACCCTCGTGTCAATGACACAAGTGGATCCAAGTCCCCGTGAGTTCCCTGCGGAATGACAGGGAGGTGGAAGTGCTCCGCAAGGGTAACAACAGGCAAGTTGGCCCGCCTGCCTTGACTTTCCTGAAAAACTTGAATAGTTTGGCTACTCGCGTCACACCGCAATCACCACCTGGTTCAGGGAGAGGATGGGACATTATGATGCGCATGACATTGCCGGTGTTTGCTCTGTCGTTGCTGTGCGGCCTCGCCCGGTTGCACGCCCAAACGGCGGAGCGGCAGCTCAACATCTTCGGCTACTTTCAGGCTTCGCTCGGCCACAACAAAGTGGTGGCCAGGCCGGTGGAGGCCAACTCGTTCAACCTGCAGCAGCTCAACCTGTTTCTGCAGCGCGATCTCGCCACCACCTGGAGGGCTTTCGTCAACGTCGAATTCGTGAATACTTATTCCTCCTTCCGCAATTGGGGCGTGCTCAGCCTGGAAGAGGCGTGGGTGAGCTATCATGCCAGCCGGCAGTTCAAGGTGAAGCTGGGATTGCAGGTGCCGACTTTCAACAATCTCAATGAGATTAAAAACCGCACGCCGCTGCTGCCTTACATCATCCGGCCGCTGATCTATGAAGCCTCGCTCAACGAGGTCATTGCGCTGAGTGAATTTCTGCCGACGCGCGCGTTCGTACAGGTTTATGGCTTCATTCCCTGGCGCAATTGGAAACTCGACCACGCGGTTTTTGTAGGCGACAGCCCGAACATCAACCAGGACCCGCGCTACGGGCAAACCGGCGTGGACACCACGAAATCCTTTCTGGTGGGTGGCCGTCTCGGTTTCCGTTCCAATGTGATCAAACTGGGCGTTTCCGCCAGCTTTGATGAATTGGACCTGCAGAAGGCGGAGTTGCCGCCCGGCATCAGTCAGGATGAGCGTGAGAGCGTCTCACGCATACGTTTGGGAGGGGACTTGTCGCTCAACCTCGGCAGATTCATGTGGGAGTCGGAGTTCGTGCGGGTGAATTATGACGATGACAATCCGATTCTGGAGTTGAGCAGGAATTTCTATTACGGCACGGCGGGCTACCAGCTTTCCGAGCGGCTCTTCGCCTACCTGGGCTATTGGGTCACGCTGGAGAAGGCCCTGCCGGTGGCTGATCGCGATCTCACGGTTCGCACCGTGGGTCTGGCCTACGATTTCCGCGAGGCGGTTTCGCTGAAAGCGCAGTATGCCCGCGTGCGGTTCGAGGCCACCAAGCCGGAGCCGCTGAAAGACCTCGCGGACTACTACTACCTCGCGGTCTCGGTGGTCTTTTGAGTGGACGGTGCTAGACGGCAAGGGTGATCCTCATGAAGAACGCAGTGATCGTGATCGGGTTGTGGCTGCTGGCGAGTGCGGGCGCGGCGGGTGCCCAAATCGTGGTCATCGTTCACAAGGAGGTGCCGGCGGATTCTCTGTCGCACGCCCAGCTTCTTGATTTCTATTCGGGCGAAGTGAAGCGGTGGAGTGACAAGACGCCGGTGGTGATATTCGATCTAAAGCCGCAGTCGGACGCAAAGGATTTGTTCTACAAATTTCTGGGCAAGAGCCCTTCCCGCATGAAGTCGATTTGGCTGAAGAAACTGCTGATGGGGGAGGGCGAGCCGCCGCAGGCGCTGGCCTCGGAAGAGGAGATGGTGCGCAAGGTGGCGGCCACGCGCGGCGCGATCGGCTTCATCAGCAGGGCCAAAATCCAGGCGGGGGTGAAGGCCGTTCTCACCATTGCCGGCGCAGAGCCTTGAGCCGGCGGGCACGAACATGCGACGAGCCGCGAATTTCACATGAAACTGCGTGATCTCAAACTGGGCTACAAACAGGCCCTGGGCTTCGGCGTCATCCTGGCGATCATGGCGGGCGTGAACATTTTCGCCATCAACAAGATGGCGGCGATCAAGGCCGAGATCGACGAAGTGACGTCCAACCGGCTGCCCGCCGCGCTGGCCATCTCCGATCTCAGTCTCAACTCGGCGGAATTGCGCATCAGCCAGTTGCAGCATGCCTTCACCACCATTCCGGCACGGCAGCAGAGGCAGAAGGAAATGATGATTGCGCTGATCGACCAGATCAACGCCAACATCGATACCTACGTCCAGCTCAAGACCGAATCGGAAGCGTTGAGCTATTATTCGCCGGAGCAGGACAGCCTCTACCGCGCCTTCGATCGCAAATGGGAACTCTATCAGGATCTGAGCTTCGCTTTCTTCGAGCTTTTGGACAAACGCCGCATGCCGGAGGCGGTCGATCTGTTGAACGGCGAGGCGCAACAGGTGTTCGATGATTTCAGCGCGGATTTGGCGGCGCTGGTCGAGGCCAACCGCCGCGACGCCTATGCCGCCGCCCGGCGCGCGGATTTGACCTACTCCTCCACCCGTGCGATCACGCGCACGCTGCTGATCATCACCGTGCTGGTCTCGGCTTTCATCGCCGCCGGGCTGGCGCGCTTGATCGCCGTGCCGGTGCGCCAACTCGCGACCGCGGCGCGCAGCGTGGCGCAGGGCAATCTCGACGTGCAGTTGGATCGCCCCGGTCAGGATGAAATCGGCAACCTCTCGCAATCCTTCAACACCATGACCCGCGCGCTGCGGGAAGCGCGGGAGAAAATGCAGGGACAGGCCGACAGATTGCAGCAACAGCAGGCTGAACTGCAGGCCACCAACCGGGAGTTGGAAGAAAAGTCCAGCCGCCTGGCGCGGCAGAACGCCGAGATCGAGCACAAGAACCGCGAGCTGGAGCGCACCATGCACCAACTGCAGAAGGCGCAACAGCAGCTCGTGCAATCCGAGCGCATGGCTTCGCTCGGCCAGCTCACCGCCGGCATCGCCCATGAGATCAACAATCCCATCAACTTCGTCTCTTCCAACATCAAACCGTTGCGGCGCGACGTGGGTGACCTGCTCACGCTGTTGACGGCCTACGAGGCCACAGTCAAGGCCAATCAGTTGGAAGACCGATTCCGCGGCCTCGAACAGTTGAAGCAGGAGCTGGAATTTCCTTTTTTGCAGCAGGAGATCGACAGTCTGCTCAATGGCATTCAGGAGGGGGCGCAGCGTACCACGGAAATCGTGAAGGGGTTGCGCAACTTCACCCGGCTGGATGAAGATGAACGCAAGCTGGCGGACGTCAACAAATGCCTGGAATCGGCCCTGCTCATGCTGAAACATCAGCTCAAGAATCGCGTCGAAGTGGTCAAGGATTTCGGCAAGCTGCCCGAGATTCCCTGCTTCCCCGGCAAACTCAATCAAGCATTCATGAACCTTCTCTCCAATGCCAGCCAGGCCATCGTGGGCACCGGCACGATTTACATCAAAACCGCTTTTGACGGCGAAATCGTGACGGTGTCGATTCGCGACACCGGCCAGGGCATGAGCGAGGAGGTGAAGCGCCGCATTTTCGAGCCGTTCTTCACCACGAAAGATGTCGGTGAGGGCACCGGCTTGGGCCTGGCGATCACCTACGGCATCATCGAAGACCACGACGGCAACATCGAAGTCTACAGCACACCCGGCGAGGGCAGCGAGTTTGTCGTCACGTTGCCGGCCAGGCCCTCGGCGACTGCGGCCGCCAAGCCGGCGCGCCAGCCACAATAGCACCGGCAGCGGGCGGCGTTCTCTGCGCTCTCCGCTGCCGGCAGGCTGCAGGCAAATGTCCGGCCGGCCGCGCAGACGCCGGTTTTTTTCCGGGCGTGTTCGCCTCTTGAAGGCGGCACCTCCCGGCCGCTGGGCACCGATTCTTTTCAGCACGGGACGAATGGCATGGAAAAGAAAAATTTCACCATCCTGTACGTTGATGATGAAGAGCACAATCTCATCTCGTTCAAAGCGGTTTTCCGGCGGGAGTATGAAATCTTCACTGCGCTGAGCGGAGAGGAGGGCCTGGAGATCATTCGCCGCCATAACATCGATCTCATCATCACCGACCAGCGCATGCCGCGCATGACCGGCATCCAGTTTCTCGAGCGCGTTTTGCCGGAATATCCCGACACCATCCGCATGATCCTCACCGGCTTCAGCGACGTCGAGGCCATCATTGGCGCGATCAACACCGGCCGGGTTTTTCGCTACATCACCAAGCCGTGGGACGAGAATGACCTGCGCATGACGATCGAAAACGCGCGCCAGTTGTCGGAGCTGATGAAGAGCAACCGGGCGCTGCTGGCGCGGCTGCAGGAAACCGTCGAAGTACAGGAAAAGACGCTGCGCTTGTTTCGCAAATACGTGCCGGAGGTGGTGGTGGAAAGGACGCTGAAATCTTCGGAGGAGTCGATATTTGCGGGCGAATTAAGGACCATCGCGATTCTGTTCTGCGACATCCGCGGCTTCACGCCGATGAGCGAACAACTCTCCCCCAAGGAAGTCGTGTCGTTTCTCAATGACTACTACTCGATCATGTCCGAGGCCGTCAAGCGCCACAACGGCACGGTGATTCAATACGTCGGCGATGAAATCTTTGCCGCCTTCGGCGCGCCGGTCGCCATTCCCGACATGGAAAAAAGCGCGGTGTTCTGCGCCGTCGAAATGATGCGGCGGCTCGAGCTGCTCAATCAAAAATACCGCGACCGCCTCGGCCGCGACACCCCGATCGGCATCGGCATCAACTACGGGGAAGTGATCGCCGGCAATCTCGGCTCCGAGCACAAGATCGACTACGCCCTGACCGGCGACACGGTGAACACCGGCAAGCGCATCGAAACGATCACCAAGGATTATCCCAATTCCATTCTCATCAGCGAGCCGGTGTATCAGAAGGTGAAAGACGTGGTGCAAGCGCGTGAGTTCGAACCGCTCACCGTGAAAGGGAAAAAAGACCCCATTCGCGTCTATCAAATCGTATTGCATTCATGAGCCAGGCGACCAAAGCCGCCCCGCCCAATCCCGCCGCCGGTTGCCACGCCTGCCTGCGCTGCGCCGGGCCACCGGCTTGCTCGAGCTGTTCTTTGCGCAAGCGCTCGAGGGTTTCTCCTTCATGATGCTGGATGAGCCGGTGCGCCGGAACGACAGCGTCAACAAGGATGAAGTGCCGGATGATGTCTTCACTCACCGGCGCATGACCAGGGCCAACGAGGCAATGCCGGCACCATACCGCGCGACCGAAGCGCCGTTTCCCGGTCTGCCCCCAAGGATTGCCATGCGCACGATCACGCCGGCGACCGCCGGATCTGGCGCGCGTTTTTCGACACCGGCCACCCGCACCACAGAACCGACAAGCGCCGCCTCGATGGCACGCCGACTTGGATCGCAGGCGATTACCTGTGCTTTTATGATCAGGACGGCCGCATTACCGGCCAGTTCGGCATCCAGCGTGACATCACACCGCGCAGGCCGGCGAAACGGGCGTTACGCGAGCGCCCGGCGATCGACAAGATGTTAGCCGCCTCGTTGCAATCACGACGGTCGGTAACCTTTATGCCATTTTGTTTTTGTACGCGGAAGCCGCCTTGCAAGGCAAACAAACTACAGGAAACAATGCGACTGTACGATGGACATTACTGCGAAATATGTTCACACTAATCTCATCGCCGAAGATTGGCGGGCGCTTGCCATTTTCTACCAGCAAGTCTTTGGGTGCATTCCCGTTCCACCAGAACGCGACTTTCAAGGCGAGAAACTCGAAGCGGGTACGGGGATTCCAGGCGCACATCTGTGCGGCGTACATCTGCGACTACCAGGCTACGATGAGAACGGCCCCACGCTGGAGATTTTCAGCTACAACATGCTTGAAAGCCGTGGTAAAACCGCTGTGAACCGGCCGGGCTTTGGACATATTGCCTTTTTAGTTGATGATGTAGCGGCCGCTCAAAAGGCGGTTCTGCAGGCGGGTGGAAACACAATTGGTGAAATTGTGACCCTGCAAGTTGCGACTGGTGCAAAAGTAACTTGGTGCTACGTCACCGACCCAGAAGGCAATATCATCGAGCTACAGTCATGGTCGAATTAACGGGTCGGCTAACTGCGGGTTGCCGCCGAGGTTGCTCCGCTGCGCTCCGCAACTCGGTCGAACCCAGTCGATCGGCGACAAGCGCCGCTGCGCAGCAAGAGGCTGCTTCGAACCGGCCCACACGAGCACGCACTTTCTCAATGAACAAGGTGAGCTGCTGCGCGAAACCCTGGTCAACCCGCTGCGCGTGCTGCAGGAGCAGAGGTTCACGCGCGCCGGCGGCGCGCGGCCACTCGCTGCCGATCCTGGAGAAAAACGGCAGCCTGCCCGCCGGCCCGCAGGGCATGGCGCAACTGCCCAGCCTCAAGCGCGCCATGCTGTGATCGCGCGTGCGCAAGCCGGGCATTAACACCAGCCGCTCGGCGTGAGGCTGCGCGCGGGCGCGGCCTTAGGGCGCAGCGCTTCGCCGCCCGGCTGACGGCAATTCTCCGGAAAATCGCCTGTGCTGCCACACCGTTGCAACAATACCTGTTCCCCGTGAAAAACAAGATGCACATTCTGCCACGCCTCGCGGCCGCCGTTTTGGTGGGCCTGCTCGGACACGCCGCACGGCTGCATGCCCAAATCCTGCCGTTTCAACTTTATTCTCTCAAGAACGGCCTGCCCTCGGTCTGGATCACTGCGATTCTCCAGGATTCGCGCGGGTATTTGTGGGTCACCAGCGATGAAGGCGTGTCGGTGTATGACGGCGTTCGCTTCCGGAACTACACCGTGAGTGACGGCCTGCCGGTCAGCCACGTTTGGTCGATCCATGAAAGCCGCCGCGCGCCGGGCACCATGTGGATCGGCACGCACGGCGCCGGTGTGGTCAAAATGCAAGACGGCAAGTTCACTAGCCGCCGGTTGGGGGCGCGCCCCGGCGCCAACACCGTCAGCACAATGTATGAAGATGAGCGCGGCATCTTGTGGTGCGGCACCAACAACGGCGTTTATCATGTGCTCGCCGACAGCGTCCGGCCCTTCCTGGCGGACAGCTCGCAGGGCTGGGTGCCGTTCATTGCGCCGACCAGGGACGGACGGATTTGGATCAGCACGATGCGCGGTTTGTTCCGCTACCATCCCCACACGGATTCAACGCAGCCGCTTGATCTGAATCTCGGCGCAGAGACGCCGGTGTCTTTGGTGGAAGAGGAATCCGGCGATCTTTGGCTGGTGACGCACCGCGGCCTGCTTTGTCGCGTGCGCGGTGATCGCGTGATCGCCAGGCGGCAACTGCCCGTTGCGGAAGTGAATGGCATGCTCGCTGACGGCGAGGGAGGGCTGTGGATCACTTCCTCCTCGGGAATCGTTCGACTCGCGCGGGAGAATTTTGCAGAGGGCGCGCTTACGCATTATTCCGTGGCCAACGGGCTGCCGGAAATCACGGTGATTGCCTGCCTGCGCGATCGCGAAAACAATTTGTGGTTTGGCGGCCGCACCCGCGGCCTGTTCAAACTGGCCGAGCGCCATTATTTCACTTTTCCGTTTGAGAATTTGCGCGCCGACGTGATGAACCGCGCCGCCGTCGTCGACCGCCGCGGTCGCCTCTTCCTGCTCACGCCGGAGGGGGTGTGGGAAATTTGGCAGGCGCATCCCGGCAACTGGCAAACGGTCTTGCACCGCGTCGATCGCGCCAGCCTCACCGGCCGGTTGTGGCAGGCGGATTTCGGCGCCGACAGCACGCTGTGGATCGGCTACAATGACGGCGGCCTCTGCGGCTATGCGATTCAAGCCAATGGCAATCAGCCCTCCCGGTTGCAGCGCACGCAGGTGTTGCGGCCGGGCCGCGAGCTGCCGGCCGGCTTTCCCATCGCTTTTCAGATCGACCACGAAAACCAGCTCTGGTGCAGCCTGCGCGGCACCGGCCTGGCGCATGTCGATCTGCGCGGGCCGGTGCGCCGCGGTTTCTATTCCATCGAAAAGGGCCTGCCCGAAGGCACGATTCGCGCAATCTGGCGCGACCGGCACGACCGTCTTTGGCTCGGCGGTTTTGGCAACGGCATCACCATCTACCGCGTTGAACAGGACACGCTGCGGTTCGAGCGCAAACTCACCAAGCGGGAAGGCCTGCCCGATGACGGCATCCGCATGATTGCCGAACACAGCAACGGTGAAATCTGGATCGCCACACGCATGGGCGGCGCCGGCATTTACCAGGACGGCCAAATCCAAATTCTCTCCACCCGCGAGGGGTTGCTGAGCAATGCCGTCTGGGGCTTCGCGGAGGACGAAGCAGGCCGCATGTGGCTTGCCACCTCGCTGGGCATGCAGTACTACACGCCCGCGCCACAACGGACGCTGCACACGCCGCAGCCGCTCTCCGGCCAGTATTTTGGTTCGATCGGTGTGGCGCCGGGCGGCATGATCTGGGGCGTGAGCTACAATGAACTGGTCATCTACCAAAACCGCGACCGGCACGCCACGAGCGCGCCGCCGTTGATCTATCTCACCAACCTGCGCGTCAACGGCAGGAATCAAACGCTGGCTCCGGAGCTGGAGTTTGCTCACGACCAAAACCTTTGCACCTTCGAATTCAACGGGATCAGTTTCAAGGATGAACACGCCGTGCGCTATCGCTACCGTTTGCGCGGCTTGCATGAAGACTGGCAGGAGCCGACGGATCAACGCCTCGTGACGTTTGCCTCCTTGCGGCCGGGCACCTACACCTTCGAAGTCATGGCGCTCAATGCCGAGGGGCTGGCCAGCGCCCAACCTGCCGGCCTGACGTTCACGATTCAACCGCCGTTCTGGCAACGCTGGTGGTTTCTCACCGTCTGTGCGGTGCTGCTCGCCAGCATTCTGTATGCCGTTCACGTTGTCCGTCTCGACCGGCTGCTGGCGATCGAGAAGATCCGCTCGCGCATCGCGCTCGATTTGCATGATGACATCGGCGCGGGCCTGACGCACATCGGCCTGCTCTCGCAAGTGGCGCTGCACAAGAAAAGCGTACAACGGTTCCTGGCACCGGAGGCGAGAGAGGGCAATGCGGCGGCCGCGCCGGACGCGGAGCTGCAAGCCGCGGCCCTGCAAGAGCTGGCCGGTTCGCTGACGCGCGTCGGCGAAGTGGCGCGTG
>JBBIKM010000073.1:22322-26189 GCA_037445455.1 bacterium
TCGATCAATCCCAAGCATGATTCCGTGGAAGCGTTGCAACGCCGCCTCAAGGCGTTTGCGGGCGAAGTCTGCAGCGCCCGGAACATCGCCCTGCAATTCGAGGTCACGCGGCAGCTTGCCGGCTCCAGGCTGCATGCGGAGGTGCGGCGCAATCTCCTGCTCATCGCCAAAGAGGCATTGCACAACACGACGAAATATTCCGGCAGCCCGAGTGTGTCCGTGAAGATCGGCGCCAACGGCAATCAGCTTGTGGTGGAGATTGCGGATCAGGGGCGGGGATTTGATCCGGCACTCGCCCGCGAGGGCAACGGCCTGCACAGCATGCGCAGCCGCGCCGAAAAACTGGGCGGCACGTGTGAAATCCTGAGCGCGCCCGGCCAGGGCACGCGCATTGTTGCCAAAGTGCCCTATCGCAACTGAAGTCTTTTTCCCGCCGCGGCGCCGGTTGACGCGCCCGCCATTTTCCTGCCGGCTGCGTTTCCAACTTTGTCCAAGTGCGGGCGTCAAACAGGACAAAACCCATGAGACGAGCCTCGCACGCGAGGCCATTCAACCCAACGAGGAGAGATGACTATGAAACGCTTTCCCCACCTTTTCACCGGTGCCCTGGCGGTTTTGGTGTTGAGCGCCGGTTTGCTGCCGGCGCAACCGCGGATGGGCATGCGCGGCGGCCCGGAGCGCATGCAACAGCGCAAAGACTTCGCCGAAGAGCTGGGCCTGAGCACCGAGCAGCAGGAAAAGATCCGGCAGATTCGGCTGGCCGCCCACAAGCAGAACATCGAACAGCGCGCCAAGCTGCAACTGGCCCGCCTGGAGTTGCATGAACTGATGCAGGCTGATTCACCCGATCAAAAGCAAATCGATGCCAAACTCGCCGAGCTGAGCAAGCTGCGGGAGGCGGCCATGCGCAGCCATGTGACCACTTTTCTGGAAGTGCAAAAAGTGCTGACTCCCGAGCAACGCAAGAAAGCGAAGGAGCTGTGGCCGCGGGGCGAGGGCCCCGGTTTCGGCCCGGGGTTCGGTCGCTGTCATGACGGCCCATGCATGGGCAGAGGCGAGGGGAGAGGCCCGCACGGCCGTCCCGGCATGTGGGATCTCGATGACTGACGCCATTGCTTGAGATCAGGAGTTCGGGCAAGACTCGAGGTTGCGGCGGAAGTTCCAGCCGCATTGCCAGCGGCAAAAGCAACGTCGAGTCTTGCCGCATTTCCGCGGCAGGCTGGCCCGGGAGGTTGGGCCGCAGTGATGAATGCAGGAACAGGCTCTTGCGCGACACCGACATCAAAAAAACGGAACTGCCGAACGTGTCTTTGGAACCGCACAACAGCGCGGCAGCCGCAACACTCTCTGAAACGGACTTGATTGCCGGTTGCCGCGCCGGCCGGCCGGAGGCGCTGGCGGAGTTGGTCAAGCGGTATCAGCCGGCGGTCTTGCGCATTTGTGTTTCCCTGCTGGGCAGCCGTGAGGTCGATGATGCCGTGCAGGATATTTTCGTCAAGATCTTGCGGCGCTGCGACCGCTTCGAAGGGCGGGCGGCCCTGTTCACCTGGATCTATGAGATCACCCTCAATCACTGCCGTGATGAGTTGCGCCGGCGCAAACGCAAGCGCTGGTTTTCGCTGCAGGCACTGCCCACGGCCGTGGTCGACAACATTCCCGAAAACACGCGGCCGGTCTCCGAGCAGATCGAAACCGAGGAGCTGCAACGGCGATTGCATCGCGAGATTCAACAGCTCAAACCGAAGCATCGCGAGTTGGTGGTGCTGCGCGATCTCGAAGGTCTGGCCTACGAGGAAATCGCCAGAATCAGCGGGATCGACGTCAAGCTGGTGAAATCGCGGCTGTTCGAAGCGCGCCAAATTTTGAGCCGGAAAATGAAAGCCTATGTCGAGGAGGCTTCCCATGCAAGCAAGTGATGCCAAGACTTCTCATGTTGATGATGCCACCTTGTGGGCCTGGCAGCGCGCCGAGTTGGAGGGCGCGCCGGCGCACACGGTGCAGGCGCATCTGGCCGCATGCCTCGCCTGCCGGGAGCGCGCCGCGCATCTGCAGCAACTGCTCACGGCCATGCAGGCCGGCCATCACCGCGTACAGCCGACCCTCGCGCAACAGATGCAGCTCGTCCGCGCGTTGACGGAGCCGGCGCCGCCGCGAAGCATTTGGGTGCCGGTTAGTGAACGGTTGGTGCGTTGGCTGGCGCCGGCGGTGGCGGTGCTGGCAGTGCTGTTCCTGTTGCTGCGCGGCGAACCCTCCGCCACCTCCAGTTCGACGCTGACGGAGGACGTGATTGATGCGCCCGAGACCGCGCTGTTTACCGCCACCACCGAGGAACAAATGCAGCAGGCGATGCTGGAATTGATGTTGCGCGCCAATGAGCAGCAACCATGAAGCCGGATGACCAAATGAAACAGAATTTCTGGGTAATTGCGGCATTTGTGCTGACCTTCGCCGCCGGCGTTTTGACCGGCGCCATCGTGGTGCGGCAATTCAGCCCGTCGCCTCCGCCGTTCGAGCGCGGCATGATGCGGCCGCGCCAGGATCCGCGCCCCTTTCCCAATTTGAATGAATTGCAGCGGCGCATGGATCTCAGCGACGCGCAGCGCGAGCAAATCGCCGCCATCTTCGCCAAATACCGCGGCCAAATTCAGGTGCATCTGCGGCAGGTGCGGCCGCCGATGCACGAACTGATGCGCCAGATGCGCGCCGAGATCGAACAAATCCTGACCCCGGAGCAACGCGAGAAGTTTCAGCGCATGACCGGTCCCCTGGGCCGCCGGTCACCCAACCGTGACTGGCCGCCGCCGGACAGCGAGCTTGCGTTGCCGCCGGGCGGCGAAGAGGTGCCGCCTCCCGAGCCGGAGTGAGTCGCTGAATGATCTGGCAATAATGCTGCTCGCACAGGTGCAGCGTGCGGCAATCTGAGCGCGGCCGGTCTCCGGCCGCATTTCCTCTGTATCACCCTGACCAACCATGGGAGACAACGATGCGGTTTTCATCCCCATTGCAAATTCTCTTGCTGTTGCTGTTGGCCGCGGGCTTGACGGCCTGCCAGCAGAATGTCGGTCCGGAAGATCACGGCATGGTCGCGGATCTCAACTCCGCGGATTTTGCCGTGGCCGGCTTTGATGATTTTCTGGCGAATGTGACGCCAGTCACGCTCGATCAAGAAATGGCGTGCGCGCCGGTTTTTCCCGGCGGCCGCTTTCACCGCAGGCCCGACCGGCCGTTTGGCCCCGGCGCACACCTCGGCAAAATTCTGCGTGAAGCGGGAATCTCCCGGGAGCAAATGGCGCAGGTACGCCTCCTGCTGACGGCGCACCGGGAATGCGTGCAGGAACCCCTGGAGAATCTGCGCACGGCCAATCAAGAGCTGATCGACGCTGCCAATGCCCAACGTCGTGAGATCATGCAGGCGGTGCGCAACGGCGAACTGACGCGCGCGCAAGCGCAGGAGCGGCTGCAGGCGATCAATGACAGCACGCAGCAAGCCATTGCCAACAATCCCGCCAACGCCCCGTATTTGCAGGCGCTCTGCGTCTGCCGCGCGACCTTGTTTGACGGCGTGCGCGGGCTGCTCGATGCGACACAGCAAGCAGTCTGGGATGAATGGGTGGCGGGTTTGCCGGACGACGGGTGCCGTTGACGCCCCTCCGAAAACCCCACCGCCCGGACGCTTCGCCATGAACAGGAGGCGTTCACAGGGCGTTGCCCTTAGCTATCGCCTTTCGCCCCTGTGGGGCTGGTTGTCTTTATGAATCGAATTTGTCGCGTCCAGCCCTGCAGCGCGGTAGCCCTGAAGTGGTTCTATGGCGCCCCGGTGGGGCCTGGTGATTTCTCGAGATGACGGCTTTTCCAGGGCGTTGCCCA
>JBBIKM010000074.1:0-18084 GCA_037445455.1 bacterium
CAAAACATGAATTCTGTACATTTTGTAGATGCCTCAACAGGCTGGGCTGTGGGTAATGCCGGAACGATACTCGCGACCAGCAATGGTGGCACAACTTGGCAAGCGCAGGTGAGTGGGACGAGTAATAGGCTTTTCTCCGTCTATTTCACAAATGCCACGACCGGTTGGGCTGTGGGCTTGTTCGGCACGATGCTATCCACCACCGACGGCGGCCAAACTTGAAAAGACCCAACTCTCCCTTATTCCCGCTCCTTCGCGCCGTGGTATTATCTCTCTTTGCTCCTCGTCACTCCCCTTCTGTACCTCACTTTCCGAAAGCCCAAGCTCATTGAGGCAGAGCAGAAAACCGTGGCGAATATACTCGTATCTGATCGGCCGATTGCTGCGGGCGATCCCGATCCGTTGGAGTTCAATGCCATTGCGCGCGGGCTCTCGCGCTTCTTGCGCAATGAGAACACACAGCCGCCGCTGACGATTGCCATCACCGGCGAATGGGGCAGCGGCAAAAGCTCGCTCATGAACCTGCTTAAGGCCGATCTCGAACGCTACGGTTTTCGGCCGGTGTGGTTCAATGCCTGGCATCATCAAAAAGAAGAGCATCTGCTTGCGGCGCTACTGCAAAATATTCGCAAGCAAGCCCTGCCACGCTGGTGGCGACCCGAGGGCATGAGCTTTCGCGCACGACTGTTTTGGCGCAGAGTGCGGCGGTATCGTGTGCTCGCGTTGCTGCTGCTCGCGGGCTTTTCAATGGCCGCCGGGTATTTTGCGGCAGATCATCCAACACGCTTGCACGAGGCCGTGCAACAGATTGAAAAAATTTTCACGGGCGATACCGAGAAAACAATACTCGGTTGGCTGCAAGACAAACTCGCGGCGCTCAGCAAAACCTCCGTGCTCGCGTTGCTCAGCAGTTTCGGCGCGGCGTTGCTGGTGCTGTGGCGCGGACTGCGCGCGTTCGGCGTGAATCCCGCGAATCTCATGGCCTCGTTTTCGAGCAATTTCAAGCTGAGTGAAGTGAAAGCTCAAATGGGTTTCCGCCACGACTTCAGCCGCGAGTTCAGCGAAGTCACCGCCGCACTCAATCCGCGCACTATGGTGATTCTGATCGACGACCTTGACCGCTGCCGCCCCGAAAATGTTTTGGAAGTGCTCGAAGCCGTCAATTTTCTCATTTCCTCCGGCGATTGCTATGTGGTGATGGGCCTCGACTTGACTCGCGTTGAGCGCTGCGTGGGTTTGGGCTTTAAAGACGTGGCAGAAGAGTTGGTGGATGATCCCAAAGAAGAAGCCAGCAAAGACGCCGGCAAAATTCGCCGCGCAGAATTTGCACGACAATACTTGGAGAAGCTCATCAACATCGAGGTGCCAGTTCCAAAGCCACAGCGGGAACAATCGCAAAACTTGATCGTGCCGCCGAAGCCGGTTGCGCCGAAACCGCTCACGTGGTGGCAAAACTTGCTGCAGATAAGTGCACCGGTTGTGCGCAAAGTCGCGCCGGTGCTGTTGGTTGCAGCAGTGCTGGTTGGCAGCATGTGGTTCAGCGTGAAATATTCTTCCCCGCAGCGAGAAACCCCGGGCGCAGCGACAGTCGCGCAAGCAGAGGCGCCGGCAACGATTTCTCCAACTCAGCCAACGCCTTCGACACCCACACCATCGCCGCAACGCGAAACGCCGATCGATAGCTCACGCGGTCCTGGCGGGTTGATTCAACCTGCTAAAGAGCCGGCCTCCTTTGCGTTCATTTATGTCGTGCTCGCCCTCATATTGGGATTTGGCATTTGGCGTTTGTCCATTCCCACCGATCTGGTGGTGAAAGACTCGCCGGAGTTCATCGACGCGCTAAAGATTTGGCACCCGCTGCTTATCGCCAAGCGCAACACGCCGCGCTCAGTGAAACGCTTCGTAAATCGCGTGCGTTATTTTGCGATGCGGCAATCGGCAGAGACGGAACCCGAAAGTGTTTGGAAAAAACTCGCGGTGTGGGCGGGACTGAAACAGAAAGGAGCAACTAAACAAGCCGAAACGGTACCGGAATCCCTGCTGGTAGCTTTGAGTGCAGTTCATCATTTTGATTCAAATCTGCTTGCAAGAGAACATTTCAAGCAAACACCGGAAGGTGACATTCTTCTGCTTAAGATGACTCAAACCCTTTCATCGGAGGTGGCTCTTGTGTTTCAAACAGCCATGCATGACCACAAAGAAAGGTTTAATAACTGGCCGCCCAGTGAACAAGATTATGAAAAACTGCAGAAGCTCGCCGCAGGGATTCGCATCAATTGAGTTGAAGAATTGTAGCAATTAAACTTCTATCCACGCGAGCTGAGCTTTATAGTGGCAAGCCAACTCGGCATCGGTCAAAATATCCTCAAAACCAATAAGGAAAGGGGCGCTGTCATCTTCCATCAAATGCGCCTTGCATTTGATCGCCGAAGAAGTTGTTTGCTGATCCTTGAAGACCAGGGTAACCTCACCCAACGTTCCAGAAAGCCCGCCCTCTTCGTCCGCCCCCAAACCAAAAAGCCTTGTTTTACCCTGAACAAGAAGGCGATACTCTGCCCCACTCCAAATGGAATATGGAATAAGAGAAATGGGATTACCAGTATCAACGATGACTTGAGTTTCTTGCGACCAACCGCCGGGAGTTTTCAACTGCGCCGTGCCAAGCAAACGAATCAACCGAAGATGAATACCCTGTGACAAAAATTCCAAATCAATTCTGGTTTGAAAATGGAGATTGACCCGTGTAGACATGGATACCCATCTCAGCAAATACGACGGGAAAATGCGTTTTGCCAGTTTTTGTCTCAGCCGCTTTGCGAACATCTGCAATAATTTTTCCGGAGGCGATCACTTGTTTATCAACTACTGCCACCCAAAGATTGGGATAGGCTTCGGCAATTTCTGCGATATGCGCGTTTGCCCAATCATAGTCCTCCCAATACTCTCGCGGCGTTGGAGGAACCGGCGGAAAGGCTTGATTTGGCTTGTTCGTATCTCCCATACTATTTTGCCCGTTTGAACGCACGCAAAGTAAGCATGGATTCGCAACGCTGCAACAAAATTATCGCACAAAACTCAGCTTAATCACCCGGCTCATCCTCTCCCTCCCATTCGCCTCCGCCACCATGCGCAAGAAGTATTCGCCGCTGGTAACGGTAAGGCCGGCGTCAGTTTTCCCTTCCCAACTCAGGCTGTGAATGCCGGCCTGATAAACCCGCGCCGGCCAGGTGCGCACGCGGCGGCCGAGCATGTCGTAAATCTCCAGACGAACCACGGCTGACAAAGGCAAACCGAAGCGAATCGTGGTGGCAGGATTGAACGGATTCGGATGGTTCGGATAGAGAACGAACTCCCGTGGCATGTCTGAAGCCGGTGTCTCCGCCACCACGGTGGCCCCGGGGAAAAAGAAGGCCAGCACACGCTGCATCAGCTCGCCGCGCGCGGTGGCCGCGGAAATCGTTTCAAAAGGAAAACCGAGATAAACCAGCTTGCCCGGCTGCGTGCCGTTGGGAAACACCCCTTCGAATTGTACGCCCGCGATCTGGCCGTTGCCGTAGCGCAGACAAGCCGCGCTGCCAGCGACTGGAGCAATGGCATCGGGATAGTCCTCAACATAAGGCAAACTGCCGTAGGTGAAATTCAATCCGGCAAAAATACCGCCGGCCTCGCCGGTCACCGTGGTGGAATTGGCGTCGTCCGCGACATAGTCGGCCTTGAGATAATCGTGCAAAAATGCTTCATCGCCGGCCGTGCCACGCGCGGCGGTGTCCAGATCCCACGCCACTTCCGAACCCGAGACAAAGAG
Organism: bacterium; assembly: GCA_037445455.1. GTDB lineage: Bacteria > Zhuqueibacterota > Zhuqueibacteria > Zhuqueibacterales > Zhuqueibacteraceae > Coneutiohabitans. The sequence continues at coordinate 3,806 of JBBIKM010000074.1, forward strand.
TTTGCCGCCGTTTTGCAGATAAGCCTTGACGCGCGCCTGTTCCGTCTCGTTGAAGGTTTCATCGGTGGTGGATTCATCCCCAAGCAGCCAAAACACCGCCTGGTAGTCAGCGAGCGGGATCGCGCCGGAGATGATTTCCTCATTCGCGCAGCTTTCAAAGGCAAATCCCGCCGCGGCAATCGCCTCGCCGTGGTGAAAAACGAAATAGTGCCACGGCTGCGACCAACTGCCGGAGCCGCCAAAGCGGTCAAAGCCATCGACGATCAAGATGCGCTCCGGCCGCGGCGAAGAGGCCAGACCATAAACATCGGAATGGGGACTTTCATTCGGCGGCGCAGTGGTGTCAACGGCCGTCAGGCGGTAATACGCGTCATGGGCAGGCATTGCCAGACTGGCGGAGGTGACATTCCGCGGCAGGGTGGCTTCATCAACCGCGAGCTGCCAGGCATTGACATTCTCGGCAGAGACATAGAGACGGTAACCGCGCAAATCAACCTCGCTGTTGGCCAGCCAGCGCGCCACAGGCGCTGCCGGTTGGGTAATCGACAGCAAGAGGGGACGTGCAGGCGCGAGCAAGTCCTTTTTTGAAATCTGCACCGGCACATAGGCATTGCCGGCGTTGCCATACGTGTCTTCGGCAAAGACGTGCAGCGTGTAGTTGCCGGGCGGCAGGGTTTCCGTGTCCCAATAAGCACGGCCGCTGGCGGTATTGCTGACGTAGTAAACATGCATGCTGGTGGAGGAATAGGAGGGATGGAAAGTGTAATGCACGTCGCCGGAAGGCTTGCGATCAAACTGGAAGCGCACGCCGTTGTTGAACGGCAGGTAAACCACCGAATCGCGATTGGCGGTGAGAATGCGATAGCCGACTTTGTAGGCGCCGTTGTTGAGCACGGAGCTCGAGCTGCCGGGCGGGCCGTTGCGTTCGGAAACGTGGGCGACGATGTCCACGCGGCTGCTGACATTGCCGCCGGTAAATTCCGAGTTGGTGCCGGTGAGAAAGAGTTTGACGAAATTGATCACCGGCGCCCAGGTGTCAACATAGGGCGCCAGGCCCGTGTCTTTGCGCAGGGCATTTACTTCGCTGCCGACCTGGCCCTCGGTCAGGTGTACATGGCCCAGGCCGTCGAGAATGGTGCCGAGCACGGTCTCGGATTGGAACACGGAATCGCCGGGGCTTAACGCCGGGTTGGGCGCGATGTGAACATAAGCAAAGCGGCCCACGCGCACATAGGCACTGCTGCCGGTGGGATCGATGGCCGTGACGATGCCGTCGGCGCAGGGATAAACCGGCGAGCGGTCTTCCTTGGGAATATCCGTGCCGTTGTGATAATGCGGCGCCGGCGCGGTGTCGCGGTATTCGCAGAAGGTGCCGGTGATGACATGCGTTTCTTGAAACGGCGTCACCGGCCACGGAAACTGCGCGCCGGCGGTAAGGGGGGAAAGCAGCAGAAGCAGAACAAGCGGTTTTGGCATCATGGCAATGACTCGCGCAGGCTTGCAGTGAAAGGGCCGTGAAAATAGCGGCAGCGGCACGCGGTGGCCTTATTGTTTGATCGCACGCTGCCCCGGCGTCCGCACCACACTCACGACCGTGTACCGCTGCACCAGACCGTCGGCGGCCAGCAGCAGCCGCTGCCCCGCCGCGGAGAAGGCCAGCGCGGGATTCACCAAATCACTTGACAGGCGCAGGCTGGTCTGTTGCCGGCCGGCGGTGAACTTGATCAAGCGCCCGCGTTCGAAAACAAAGCGGTCGTTTTTGAAGGTGCTCACCGCTGCCAGGGCAAAAAAGTGGTCGCGGCCCGCCGGGTCCATGGCGATATCGACGAACATTTCCTGGCGGCCGGTCAGCGAGCTTTGCCAGACGGTACTCAGGCCCGGCAGCTTGAGCAAGCGCACCTGGCGGCGATCCATCACGAACAATCGCTCGCCGTTCTCGGAGAACAGCGCCCGCCGAAACAGTCCGTCGGTGGTGGCCTGCTGCACGCCCTCGTGATCGAACAACACCATCGCCGACTCCACCGCGCCAGTGGCACTCTGGACTTGATAGCGGCCCGCGATGATCCAGTCGCCGCTGCGCGACACCTCCAACCCGCCGGCGGTGCCCGCGGGCAGCTCGCGGCGCCAGCGCTCCCGGCCATCAAGCGAAAAACAGATCAACACCGGCTGTCCCGGCCGCTGCTCGCTGGCAACTTCGCGCTGACTGAGCACGACAAAACTCTGCCCGCCCGCTGCCACGAACAGCGGGCGTTCATTCGCGTACGCGGCTTCCTCAAAAAGCGGCAGCACACGAGGCGCCGCGCCGTTGCCCGCAAGAAACGTCACGTGCGCCGTGGCCGGCTGGGCGATCAGCAAAGCCGCGCCCGGTTTGCCCATGCGCAAACAAATTTGGGGCAGGGGATCATCTTCATGCCGCTGCACGGTGTAGCGGCCAAGGGCGAGACCATGTTGATCGAACCACGTCAGCACCAGCGTGTCGGGCGCCGCCATTCCCAGAACCGCCAGCGCTTCACCGTTTGCGCTCAAGGCATGCTTCAGGAAGCGGCCCGACTGCGTGAGCAGGCTGCTGCCGTGTTGATTCTGCCAGGTCACACTGCTGGCCGCGCGCCAGGCAACGGTTTCACCGGCAGGATCGATCACGGGCGTGCCCGCCACCTGCCGGGACTCATGCTGCAGGCGCAGCGCGGAATTCGTCTGGCCCTGCGCCAGCACGACTGACAAAAGCAGGGAAATACCACTGCAACGGATGAAAGTCATGGCGGTCACTCCTTTCCCGGTGGCCACAGACTCTTGCCGATATCGGTGCGATAGTAGCTGCTCAGGCATTTGATCCTGCGGATGTTTTCATAAGCCAGATCGATGGCGGCCGGCAAGGTGGCGGCAAGCGCAACAATGTCCGCGATGCGATGGCCGGTCATCACCAAACCGCCGGTGGCGTCCTCCGCCACCTCGTTCCACCAAATATCACACGTGGGTTTCTCCAGCAGCCGCACGGGCAGGCGCGGGCCTTGCACGCTGATGTACGGATAACCGTAACCTGCCAACGTCAGATTGCAGCCAAATTGCAGGGAGTCGTGAAAGCGCGGCGTGACCGGCTGATTGCGCGCCGTGGCCGTGATCACTTCCAGGGGATTCGCCAGCAGGCGCAGAATCATCTGGGTCGAGGTCACGCCCATGCGGACATTGTATTCCAGCACGTGCCAGCGGCCGCCGCGCAGCGCGGCCGTGACTTGCACCGGGCCGTGAAAACCGGATTCGCGCAACCAGGGCAGCAGGGGGTGCAGCAACTCCGCCGCCAGGCCGTAGCGATCGTGCGGATCCTTCTCGGCCAGCCCGCCGAGTGGCGCGCCGGCGACGATGCCCATGTTGCCGTCAAACGCGCGTTTATATTCCTGATTCGTCACCAGCGAGTGAATTTCACCGTCGCTCACCACGGCAATGTGGCCGGCTTCCACGCGCCCCAGGTATTCCTGCAGAAAAACGCCTTCCGCGTAATCCAGGCGCTCCAGCCAATGGCGGGTGTCCTCGACGCTTTCGCAAACAATCGTGTGAATCGGACTGGTGGGCGAGCACAGGGGATTCTTGATGACGTAGGGCCGCGGATCCTGTTTGAGGATCGCTTCAGCCTCCAGCCGGTTGCGGGCAACATAAGAAACCGGAAAGGGAATGCCGAACTGCTGGCAAAGCTGGCGCGCCCAATCGCGCTCGCGCTCGAGCCGCATGGCTTCGCCCGCCGGCGAGAAAATGGGAACCCCGAGCGACAGCAACTCTTCCGCCCAGGGCTGCTGCAGCCAGTCGATCGACATCGGAATCAACAAATCGACTTTCTTGTCGCGCACAAAGCGCACCGGGCTGGGGAAGTAGGAGGCGGGATAGACTTCGCCTTCGAGAGACGGGCCGTAATGGCCGTAGCTGCGCGTCAAATAGCAGCTCACGCGCGCGCCGTTTTCGCGCAGGATGCGCATGACGGCATGCGCAAAAGCGCCGACGCCGAGCAGCAGGACATGAGGGGAGGTGGACATTTTGACGAAACAAGGGTAGAGTGTTTCAACAACGGCCGGGCCGTCTTTTCTTGCATTCGCTCCACGAGGGCCGGGCCAGCGCTTGCGAAGGTTGCGCAGAATCCCTGAACGAATGCCTGGCCCGCGTTTCCAAATTCACTCCCGCACAAGTCAGGGCCAGGCCTTGACTGAACCTCACCAGGACCTCATGGGAACCTCAAGCCGGCCAGTTCTGCATGAACTCCACAAGCTGGTCAACCGCCGGACTTTGCGCCGTGCGCACATAGAAACCCGAGGTCGCGACGCCGGTCAACAAACAAGATGCCAACGGCAATTGCAGCAGCGCGCCCAGGCAAAAGCCGGCATTGAAATGATCGCCGCCGCCGGTGGAGATCAGCGGTTTGGGCGTGAACGGGCCGGTGACGCGCGCGAACTCATTTTCAGTGGCCGCCACCGCATATTCGCGCGGATGCACCACCACCGTGCCGATACCCAGCCTGGCCCGCATCTCCACCGCGATTTTTTCGACGGCTTCCGGGGTCTGATATTTCACGTGAATGCCGAGCACCTCGGCCAGCTCGTAGCTCTCCTTCTCATTGACGCCGAGAATCACGTGAAAGTACTGTTCGAACCGCGAGAGCAGATGCAGCGCAGCGTGAATGTCTTCGGTCAGGCGTTTGGCGGGATCGGCGAGATCAAAAAACACCAGCGGCCGGTGCGTCAAGTGCGGGCAGAGATCCTTCAAAAAATGCTGCCAAATATCCGACAAGTAGGGAATCATGGTCCAATTCACCAGACCGAGCAGGCTGGATTCCTGCAGGTAGCGCAGCAGTTGTTCCTGCCCGACGCGCGCGACCAAATTCTCCCAGGTGATGTCGTTGAGCGGGGCGATCTTGCCCAGCATGAGCTTGCCGTCTTCGAACTCAATGGCATCGGTGTGGCCGGGTTCGGCAATGGAAATCACGCGCGCCCGCCGGGTCAACTCTTGAAAAACCGGGTGGACGTTGGGATAACCGAGATTGCCGATATAGGTCACCGCCACCCCGAAAGCAGCCAGGGCATTGGCCATGATCGGGCCGTTGCCACCCAGCTTCATTTGCTGCACCACCAGTTCGAGATTGGTGCTCTTGCCGGCGGCCTCGGCGACGCGATGGGCCAGCGCGGTGATGCTGGGAAGGGGGGAGTAGCGGTCCAGCGCTTCACGTTTGTCGACAATGCGGACGATTTCGTCGACGAAGCCGTCGAACCCGAGCAGCGCCCGGTGCGTCGCGAGTTGCGCTTGACGGGCCTGCAGCGCGCTTGCAGTTTGCTGGTGCAGCACCTCATTCTCTGCCATGGCAGCATGATCCTTTGACTGAAGAGTTGTGCGGCAACGGGCCGGGCGAGTCGCAGCGGACTCATTCCGATCGTGGTGGTGATGGCGTTGCAGCGATTTTCAAATTGCTCGCCGGGTTTCACTCCCGGCTGCGGGTGGCACGCCCCGGCTTGCGGCCCGGCATGCCATTCTTCTTGCGACGCGGCGCGTTCGCCTCCTCTTCCTCATCTTCCGCGAAAGCCACCTGTACGCGCGACCGCCGGCTTTTCTTCCAGCCGACTTCTTCCTCTGAGCCGGTGCGCGCATAGGCGCGGCGGCCGTTGGCCGGCGCCGGCGCCGCACTGACCGCGCGGGCTTCGCGCCGTCCTTCCCGCAAAATCTTGCCGAGAAACTCACCGGTGTACGAACCGGCAACCTGTGCCACCTGCTCCGGCGTGCCGGTGGCAACCACGCGGCCGCCGTTATCGCCCCCCTCCGGTCCGAGATCGATGAGGTAATCCGCGGTCTTGATCACATCGAGATTGTGCTCGATCACGATCACGCTGTTGCCCATGTCCACCAGACGGTTCAACACGTTGAGCAGCATCTTGACATCTTCAAAATGCAAACCGGTGGTCGGTTCATCGAGGATGTAGATGGTGCGGCCGGTGGCCACGCGCGAAAGCTCGGTGGCCAGCTTGACGCGTTGGGCTTCGCCGCCGGAGAGCGTGGTGGCCTGCTGGCCCAGGTGAATGTAACCGAGGCCAACGTCGTGCAGCGTCTGCAGCCGCCGCTTCAACGTTGGAATGTGTTGAAAGAAATCCAGCGCCTCCTCCACCGTCATGTCCAGCACCTCGGCGATGGATTTGCCCTTGTACTTGATTTCGAGCGTTTCGCGGTTGTAGCGTTTGCCCTTGCAGGCTTCGCAGGTGACGTAGACGTCCGGCAGAAAGTGCATCTCGATCTTGATGATGCCGTCGCCCTCGCAGTTCTCGCAGCGCCCGCCCTTGACGTTGAAGCTGAAGCGGCCGGGTTTGTAGCCGCGAATCCTGGCCTCCTGGGTCTGCGTGAAGAGATCGCGAATCTCGGTGAACAATCCCGTGTAGGTGGCGGGATTGCTGCGCGGCGTGCGGCCGATGGGCGATTGGTCGATGTCGATGACCTTGTCAAGATGCTGCAGGCCGCGGATGCCGCGGAACGGCAGCGGCTGCTGCTTGGCCTGATTCAACTCGCGCGCCAGCACGCGATACAGCGTTTCATTGATCAATGTCGATTTCCCCGAGCCGGAGACACCGGTCACGCAGGTCAACAGTCCCAGCGGAAATTTGACGTCGACGTTTTTGAGATTATTGCCCTGCGCACCCATCAATTCGAGGAAGGTGCCATTGCCGGGCCGGCGCTGCTGGGGAATGGCGATGTATTTGCGCCCGGAAAGATAATCGCCGGTGAGCGAGTGGGTGTCCTGCGCGATTGCCGCGGGCGGACCGGCCGCCACCACCCGGCCGCCTTCCTTGCCCGCGCCCGGCCCCAAGTCAATCACCCAGTCCGCCGACTCGATGGTTTCATGATCATGTTCCACCACAATGACGGTGTTGCCGAGATCGCGCAGCCGCACCAGCGTGTCGATCAGCTTGCGGTTGTCCCGTTGGTGCAGACCGATGGACGGTTCATCGAGAATGTAGAGCACGCCCACGAGTTGCGAGCCGATCTGGGTGGCGAGGCGGATGCGTTGCGCCTCGCCGCCGGAGAGGGAGCCGGCGTCGCGATGCAGCGTGAGATAGTCCAAACCGACATTGACGAGAAAGCCCAGGCGCTCGCGCACTTCCTTGAGAATTTGATGGGCAATCTTCTGCTCGCGCGCGCTCAGCTCGATGCGGTTGAAGAATTCATTGGCGGCGCGCACCGTCATGCGGGTGAGGTCGAAGATGTTGTGCTGCCGGATCTTGACTGCCAGCGCCTCGGGCCGCAGCCGCGCGCCGTTGCAGGCGGCGCAGGGCTTCTTGTTCATGAAGCCCTCGATCCACGTGCGGATGTATTGCGAATCGGTCTGCACGTAGCGGCGCTGCAGATTCGGAATGATGCCTTCGAATTTGCCGGTGAATTGCGCCTGCATGCGGCCGTTGCCGCTGGCATAGCTGAACTTCAGCTCGCGGTCGCCGGAACCGTAGAGCACCACCCGCTGCTGCGCTTTTTTGAGCTGGCCCCAGGGCGTGTCAAGCGAGAAATCGTAAGCGCGGCTCACCGCTTTGAGCTGCTCCCAATACCAGCCTTCCTGGTTGTCGCCCCACACTTCCAACGCGCCGTCGCGGATCGAAAGGCTGGGGTTGGTCACGACCATGTCGGGATCGACCTCCATGGTGGTACCCAGGCCGTTGCAAGTCGGGCAGGCGCCGTGCGGCGCATTGAACGAGAACAGCCGCGGCGCCAGCTCTTCGACGGAAATGCCGCATTCGGCGCAGGCAAAATGCTCGGAGAACAGAATCTCGCGCTGGTTCATCACCTCGATCAGCACCAGGCCGTTGGCAAGATGCAACGCCGTCTCCAGCGAATCCGCCAGCCGGGTCTTGATGCCGGGCTCGTTGAGCAGCCGGTCCACGACGATCTCGAGGTTGTGCTTCTTGTTCTTGTCGAGCTTGATCTCGCCGGCCAGATCCTTCACTTCACCGTCGACGCGCACGCGCACGTAGCCTTCGCGCCGGGCAGTGTCGAAAACTTCGCGGTATTCGCCCTTGCGGCCGCGCACCACCGGCGCCAGCACCTGAAATTTGGCGCCGGCCGGCAGCGCCAAAATGGCGTCAACCATTTGCTGCACGGTCTGGCGCTCGATGACCTTGCCGCAATTGTAGCAATGCGGCACGCCGATGCGCGCAAACAGCAGGCGCAGATAGTCATAGATCTCGGTGACCGTGCCCACCGTTGAGCGCGGATTGCGGCTGCTGCTCTTTTGTTCGATGGAGATGGCGGGCGACAGGCCTTCGATGTAATCGAGGTCGGGCTTTTCCATCAAGCCCAGGAATTGGCGGGCGTAGGCCGAGAGTGATTCGACATAGCGGCGCTGGCCCTCGGCATAGATCGTGTCAAAGGCGAGCGAGGACTTTCCCGAACCGGACAGTCCGGTGATCACCACCAGTTTGTTGCGGGGAATTTCAACGTCGATGTTCTTGAGGTTGTGCTCCCGCGCTCCCTTGACGACCAGATACTCTTTCTCAGCCATGATGATTTTGAAGATGGTTGCACATGAACGCGACAACGTGGCTCCAGCAAAGACCATCATCTGTCATGCAAGCGAATCCGGTGAAACCGGCAGATCGCAGGCGGTTTTCACCAGGTCCGCAAGGGCGGGATGACAAGAGGAATGGATGAATCTTTCACGACAGCCGCCCAAACAAGTTTTTCAGACAAGCCGAAAACCTGGATCTTCAGGCGGCAAAAACATTTTTCAGTGGATGGAAATAACCCATCGGACCAAGCGTTCTTCACCCTCTGTTGTTTCCATCCGCTGGAGAAATGTTGGAATCATATTGAAGACTCGAAAAGCGCATGGTCGACAGCGGATTCTCAGACAGGCGGAAAACCGCAGCCTCGCCGGGGTGCGTGCAAAACAGGATCAAGCAGGGATGGCAGAAATTTTCCTCTCTGTTTTCTCTGTTCGCATCTGTTTAAGAAAGTTGGAATTCGATGCTGACTTTGAACGCCCTGCGGCCTGATCGCCCATGCAAGCTGAGGCAAACAGGCGTCAAATATAGAAAAAAAAACTGGGAATGCAAGCAGGGGATTCCGCGCGTTGCCGCGGCGCCCTCGCAGCGCGGCCCTGCCGTCAACCGACAGGATCGACCAACGAAAACAGAGCGAACAGGCTGTCGGCGTTGAAAGATCTTCCCCCGCCATGTCAGCTCCGTTTCTCTGTGTCGAAAATGTTTGCTCTGCGACGAAGAAACTTTCGATGAATGACGAGAACGCGCCGGCCGGCCGTGACCACAGAGCAGCATGATGTTCTGCCCGGGGTGGCAAATTCAATCCCCACGCGCTGCGGCCGCAGGTGCGGGTAATGCCTCAGTTACCGGTGGAGTAGCGCAGGCGTCCCCGCCCAGTGCCACTAACGTTTTGAGAAGGCAATTACAGAAAAATCTTTGGCAGAAGAAATTTCACTGCTCCTTTCCGTAACGAGTGTATACGATGATGGCAAATCACGTATTTGTATTTTTGCCACCCATTTTTCTGTCATTGCTTTTGTTAAAATGAACTCAGAATCAGCAAGCGGCTTCAATCATTTTGACAAATAAAGACGACTTGTTGAAATTTTTTTGAATGGCTTTGCCTTCAATAGTTCGCCTTTTTTGAAAAGTTTGTGACATTGGGCGTCCCCGCCTGCAGACAAGGATGTCTGCGCCACGTTTTCCGCCAATAACTGAGGCCTTACAGGCGCGGGAAGAATCGTCTTGACATTCTCGAATCGTTTGTTCATATTTGCCCGTTCAAAAATCAGCGCGCTCGCACGAACACCGGTGACAGTCGTAAGAATTCACGAGTCTTGACCATCCCCTGAACGCGAGGGGACGGAGGATGAGGGTTAGTAGCGTGATTCCTTTTACGAGGCTGCAACACGACGGTTTGATGTGCTTAATTGCCTGCTGCCCACCCCGGCGGCCGCGCGCAGCCATACCCGGCCCCCTCTCGAAAACTCTCCCCCAGCATTTTCTCTATCGGTTTTCACGTTTTCATACGCATCAACACCGTTCAGCCCGATCCCATTTCCTGTCTGGGCCGCCAACCGGCAGGTTGGCACGCGTGACGCCGCTGCCATGCGGCGCAGCGGAACGGCTCGCATGATCAACCCGATCAGAAAGGAGGCGATGCCCGCTCGCTTGCAAACCGTGCTGCACCGACTGCCATTTTAAACAACCGTTCAATTCATTAATCGCTTAGGGAGGTTGTTTATGCAACGGAAGTTCGTCGTTCTGCTTTTGACGGTTTTTCTCTGCGGTTTGGGGCTGCTTTCGGCGCATGACGCCAAGAAAAAAGCCCCGGATGCCAAGGCCGCCCCGATCAAGCTCATGTCGAAAAAGGATATGGACCGGTTTCAAATGAAACCGATCAAGATCGATGAGGGCACCACCGGCATCGCCGCCAAGTCCAACCGCCATCAAACCAATGCCGCCCAGGATGTGATCTTCTTCGATGATTTCGAAGGCGGCCAAGCCCCCTGGCAGGCAGGCGCAAGCTGGGGCATCCGCACGCAAGCCTCCGGCCATGCCGACGAGGATCGCAGCGATTGGGAAGTCAACAAGACCAATTTTCGCAGCGCCTCCACCAGTTGGCACGAGACCACGGTGACGGCACTCAGCACCGACATGTTGATGTCCCCGCCCATAACCATCCCCACCCAGACCAGCGCAGGCGACCCGCTGGCGCGTCTGACCCTCGACTTTTGGCTCGATTGGGATGCGACAGTGGCGGCCAACCGGCTCTACGTCTATGTGGGCCTTGATGATGCCCTGTGGACCTTCAGCAGCACCGATCCCGGCGCCGGCAACAGCAGTTGGGTGATGGAAAATCCCGGCGTCGCCCCTTACGACGTGTTCAGCCGGCAATTTCTGACCACACCTGAAATCGACCTCACCGGCGCCGCGACGCCGATCACGCTCAGCTTCTTGTACAAGTCGGTATCGGAGATCGACTTCGATTACAACAAGGTCGACGTATTCACGAAGGACGATGGTTTCGTGAGCTATCGCTCGGTCGCGTCCTTTGATGGTCCCGATGGCAGCCCGGGCGGCGGCACCGCAACCTGGAAACCCCATACGGTCAACCTGGACGCCTATGCCGGCAAGATCATCAAGATTCGGTTTGGCGAATTTGGCGATTTCGGCTTTGTGGAGCCCGGTGCCATTTTCGCGTTGGATGACATCAAGCTGACGGCCGGCGGCACCGATGTGTTCACGGACGACGGCGGCGAGAGCGGCTCTTCTACCATGGAGGCTGAAGGCTTTGCCGCTGGAACGCAGGTGGCAGCCTATCTCGGCGCTGCCAATCCCAACCCCAACTGGGTGAATGTCGTGGTGCCGGGCAACGTGTTGCTGACCGGCGCCGACGGCGTCCTGCAGCCGGGCGACAATATCCGCATTGGCATCTTGTTCGGCTATGATCCCACTGGTGCAACCACGACTCCGGGCCCGCTGGGCCGCGGCATGTTTATCGATGACGTCAATCTCGTCGGCCAGACCATCCAAGATGACGTTGCCGCCCTCAACGTCGACATCCCTTTCCCGGTTAAAGTCGGCGATGCCGTGGCCTTCACACTGAACGTCACCAATTCCGGCTCGAATCCGCAAAGCAACCTGCAATGGCAGGGCACGATTCTGAATGCGGCCGGCCAGCAAGTTGGTTCGGTGGTGGGCCGTCGCACGGAGGCCCTTGCCCCGGGTGCCACCGCTGGCATCGCCTCGGTGAATACCTGGACGCCCAACGCTCCCGGCGTCTATCGCATTCGCGCTTTCACCCGCCTGGCCACTGACGAAGATCGCTCGAATGACACCACGGCAGTGGCCACCGATGATCCCAACGGCTTTGGCGATGCGCGCTATTCGCCGTTTGTGGTGCATGACGGCGGCGTCCTGTTCTCCTCGGCGTTGTGGAACGCGCCCGCCAGCCCGACACCCTCGCAATTGCTGTCCCGCGGCTTCCAAGTCAATTCCACCCGTTCTGATCCCGGCGTGGTGACCTGGCAAACCACGGCCTCGGCGTTGGTGCCGGCCGCGAACCTGGGCGGCGCAGCCTACAAAGGCGCCTATGTGCAGTTCGATTCGCTGGGACGGCCCCAGGATGAAGATTTGATCATCCCCAACCTCGACTTCAGCGCGATTACCTCCACCGCCTGGCTGACCTTCAAGTCCATTGGCGTTGGCGGCTTCGGCTACACCCGCTTCTCGGTGAGCGTCAGCAACAATGGCGGCCTCTCCTGGAATGATGTGCTGGAGCGCGTGCGCGGTGTGGATCCGCAAACCGGCCAAAACTTTGGCGGCCCGGCGTTCTTCACCCTTAACCTCAGGCCGGCGGTGCTGGACATCACCCGCTGGGCAGCCGGTTACTCGAACGTCTGGATCCGTTTCCGCTATCAGGGCATCGATGATGCCGACTGGACGGTCTGGAACGTTGCCGTCAGCGGCAAGGGTATTCAGGCAGCAACGCTCTCCAGCGTGACCGACATCCCCAACGATCAAGGCAAGCAAGTGCGCTTGACCTGGACCCGCTCGCCCAATGACGGCGGCATCGCCGGCGTGCCGATTACGCACTACGGCGTGTGGCGCAAGCTCGGCAGCGGCGCCGGGGAAAAACCCGCCGGCAACGTGGTCCAGGTTGCCGATCGCCTCAGCATGATCAGCCTGGATGTGACGGCACTGCAGGCGGGCACGCGCTTCTATGATGTTGCCTCGGCCACCTCGTGGGATTTCATCGGAACCGTCCTGGCGCATTCCGATCCGGACTACAACTATGTCGCGCCGACGCTGGCTGACGGTGTGCAAACCTGCTTCATGGTTTCCGCGCACACCGCCAATCCGCTGGTCTTTGCCAACTCCAACGAAGCCTGCGGCACCTCCACCGATGACCTGCCGCCGAATGCTCCGGCATTGAGCGGCCAGGCGGAAAGCGGGCGCGTGCAACTGAGCTGGACCGAGCCGGACAATGAAGAACCGGCCTCCTACTCCGTGTATCGCCGCTTGCAGAGTGAACCCAGCTTCGGCGATGCCATCGCCACGGTGACGGCGCGCGAATATCAGGATACGGACATCGAGAGGAACACCGCTTACGTCTATGCCGTCAGAGCCAAAGACTATGGCGACAACGTCAGCGCGTTCTCGAACGAGGTGCCGGTGGTGACCACCAGCGTCGCCGGCCGGCCCAACGAGGTGTTGCCCACGGAATACGCGCTGGGCAACAACTACCCGAACCCGTTCAACCCGCAAACCACCATCGATTTCGCCCTGCCCGAACGCGGCAGAGTCGTGCTCACGATTCTGAACTCGCTCGGCCAGGAAATCGAACGGCTGGTGGACGCCGACATGCAAGCCGGCTTCCACAAAGTCGTGTGGGAAGCGAAGAGCCAAACCTCCGGCGTTTACTTCTATCGCCTGACCATCAACGGCTACACCCAGATGAAGAAGATGGTCTTGATGAAGTAACCCTGCCGTCATGCCTTCGGGCATTGCACGCGGATTGAAAATCCCGCGCTCCGGCTTCCGGGGCGCGGGATTTTTGTTTGGCGCCCGCCCGCCCAGCCGGCTGTCACGCCTGCCGGCCGGCTGCCTGCTGTGGCTGTTCGTCGAGACCGCCGCAGCGATTATCAACGAACACGCTTCACTCTGCAGACCAGGAGATGCCATGCGCAAAAAACAAAAGCCGCTGCCCTCGGTTGGGGACAGCGGCTCTTGCTTTTGCAACTGCCGTGCGGGCCGCAAGCGCTTCACAACATGATGCGCATCGTGGTGCCCTCGCCCAGCCGCGATTCCTTGACAAACAAGCGGCCGCGATGGTATTCCTCGACAATGCGCTTGGCCAGGCTCAGGCCCAGGCCCCAGCCGCGTTTCTTGGTGCTGAAGCCCGGCCGGAAGATGTTCTTGCGGTCAGCGGGATCGATGCCTTTGCCGTTGTCGGTGATGTCGATGATCGCGCGCTGCCGCCGGCTGGCTGCCGCCCGCAGCTCGATGGTGATCACGCCGTGATCATTCTCAATGGCGTCGATCGCATTTTTGATCAAATTCTCCAGCACCCATTCCAGCAGGTCGCGATTCAACGGAATGGCCGGCAGCTCCTCCTTGTGCACCTCCAGGCGGACGGCGCGCCGCATCTGCGGCAGGCGGTTGCGGAAATACCGCACCACTTCGTCGACAATCACGCCCAAGTCTTGTTCCTTGAGATCGGTGCTCGAGCCGATTTGGGAAAAACGCGAAGCCACTTTGTTCAGCCGCTCGACGTCGCGCTCCATC
>JBBIKM010000074.1:18114-26104 GCA_037445455.1 bacterium
TGAGCAGCTCGAGCCAGCCCAGCAGGGAGGAAATCGGCGTGCCGAGCTGGTGCGCAGTTTCCTTGGACATGCCCACCCAGATAAACTGCTGCTCCCCGCGGCGAATGCTGTTGAATCCGAGAAATCCCACCAGAATGAACAAACTCACCACGCTGATGGCGATATAAGGCAGGCGCTGCAGTTGTTGAATGAGACGGGAGTCGCCGTAGTAGAGATAGTTGAGCGTGTCGACCCTGCCGGAGACCGGATCCTGGTAGGTGATGGGCACCGGATCGACCTCACGCCGCATTGCCGCCATGATCGCCCGCACCTGGCGCTGTGCGCGCTCCGAGTAGACCGAATCCTGCGGCACCTCGATGCCCTCCCAGCCGATCGGCTCGCCTTCGGGCGTGGCCAGAATGATGGGAAAATCCGTGCGGTTGATGATGACGTCGAAGATGAAGTTCAGATCGCTGTCGCCGGGATCGTTGACGGCGCGTGCATGCAGTTGCGCATAGAACAGAATCACGTTGCGCGCTTCCTGCCGCAGCCCTTTCACCAGGTTTTGCGTGTGCCACAGCAGGGTGATGATGATGGCGACGGCGGCGACAAACAGCAAACCTTTGATGCGGCCAACGATGCGATAAGGGGCGATCATATGAAATCGTGTCCCGGCTAAAAATTCAACGGTACTGTCAAGAGCAGCCGGTATCCGTCCGAAAATATTCCAGCCTCGGCAGCGCCGCGGGTTCCAAAACTTCGCGGGTCATGGAAACGCAAAGGCTCTTGCTGCACTGGCCAGGCCGCTCCAGGAACATTTTCTCAAGAGTCCGCAGGCTCGGCGATCAACGCTTGCATGAGCGCATGCACGCGGCCGTTGCTCGCGACGATATTGCCGCTCTCCCAGAAATTCTCCCCGGGCGTAAAGCCGCTGATCTGGCCGCCGGCTTCCTCGACCAGCAGGCTGCCCGCGGCAAAATCCCACGGGTTCAAATCATATTCCCAAAAACCATCGAACACGCCGGCCGCCACCAGAGCCAGATCGAGGCTGGCGGAGCCCATGCGGCGCAAGTCCCGCACCTGCTCGAAGAACTCGTGAAAGATGCGCAGATAGGAACCGGCGAGATGCTTCGCGCGAAAGGGAAAACCGGTGGCAATCAAACACTCCTGCAAACGCTGACTCGCGGAAACCCGCAAGCGCTCGCCGTTGCGAAAGGCGCCGCCACCGCGCACGGCGGTGAATTGCTCCTGGCGCAGCGGATCAAACACAACGCCAGCGACGATTTCACCCCGGCGGCGCGCGGCAATCGACACCGCAAAACAGGGCACGCCGTGAATGAAATTCGTGGTGCCGTCGAGCGGATCGATGATCCATTCCACCTCACCGTCGCCGCCCGAGGTGCCGCCCTCCTCCGCCAGCATTTGGTGTTGGGGAAAATGCTGGCGCAGGTGTGCCACAATCGCCTGCTCGCTCTGCCGGTCGACTTCGGTGACAAAATCGAACTCGGCTTTGTGATCGACCTGCAAAGCCGGCCGGTCGCGCCAGCGGGCCAGCAGGATGCGGCCGGCCAGCTCGGCAGCTTCACTGGCGACGGCGAGAAGCTTTTCGTTGCTTGTTATCATCACTCCGCGCTTTTGATTCCAACCAAGTTCATCCGCAATGCCGCGCGCTCAGGCTGGCCCGAAACGCAGAGAGGAATCCCGACGTTTGCATTTCCCCATCGCGGCTTTTTGATTTTGCGTGTTGCCGGCAACTCACCGGCTCCCGGCTAATCAGGAGATTGGGCGAAGCCGGTTGCGCCGATTGCAGCAAACACAACCGGCGCGCGTCAGCGCGATCTCAAAACAAGTTTTCTGATCGCAGAACTGGCGCTCTGTTCTTTTGGAATGACACCGCCGTGCTGCTGATTGCTGCCTTGCCCGCACGAGACCCAATGGCACGAACTTTTTTCAAGAGAACAATGACAGAAAAAATGGGGGACAAAAATACGTGGCCTATCATCACCCCATACTCGTTACGGGTTGGAATGTGAGTCATTGCGAGGCGTTTTTTGCCGAAGCGATCTCCTGATCTTCGAAGGATTGCTTCACCTGCGGCCGCAATCTGGGAAACGCTCGCAATAACCGTTGCAAAACAACCCTTAACAAGTATGGCAGAAAAGCGCCGTGAAATTTTGTCTGCCAAACATTTTTCCATCATTGCCATCTTAAAAAGTTAGTGACATTGCGCGCTAGGCCAGCTCCACCACCGTCACGCCGATGTCGCCCTCGCCAAACTGGCCCAGCCGGCTGCTCTTCACGTGCGGCAGCGTCTTGAGATGATTGGCAATGCTCTGGCGCAGCGCGCCCGTGCCCTTGCCGTGAATCAGCCGGACTTCGTTCCAGCCTGCCAACAGGGCATCATCGAGAAACTTGTCCACCATGGCCAGCGCCTCCTCGACCCGCATGCCGCGCAGATCGATTTCCGCATGGCGGGCAGCCTCCTGCACGCTTGCTTTTGGCAGCGCCGCAGGTTCGGTTTTCCTGCCGGCCCTCACCGCGCGCAAATCACTCACCGGCACGCGCGCCCGCAGCGCGCCTGCGGCCACCAGCACTTTGCCGGAGGAATCCGGCAGTTCCAACACCGTGGCGAGCGCGCCCTGTTTCAGCCATTTCACCGGCATGCCGATTTCGAATTTTGCGATCTCGGTTTCATCCGTTGCCGGCGGTGGCGGCTCCTCCACCTGGTTCTCGCGCGCGAGGCGCTCGCGCAGCGCAGCCAGGTTCTCCCGGCCCGCTTTGATCGCCTCCCGTGCTGCATTGGTTTCGCGAATCTCCCGCACCGCGTTTTCGATGATGGCATTCGCGTTTTGCAGCAGCGCTTCGGCTTCGGCATGCGCCTTCTTCTTGATCTCCTGCACCTGCGCCCGCAGACTCTGCTCGCGTTCTTCATACAATTTCTGCAGGCTGCGCAAGCGGGTTTCCTCCATTTGCAGCTTTTCATTGAGCTGCTGCTGTTGCGCCAGCTTGTTTTGCAGCTCGTTGAGCAGCTCTTCGACGTTGACTTTTTCCACGCCCACCAGGCTGCGCGCCGCTGCAATCACCGGCGCGGCCATGCCCATGCGTTCGGCAATCTCGAACGCATAACTCGCGCCCGGCAGGCCGGCGCGGAATTGGTACGTGGGCGTCAGCGTCTCACGGTCGAAGGCCATCGAGCCGTTGCTCACGCCCGGCTCCTCCTGGGCAAAGGTCTTCAATGCGCCGTGATGGGTGGTGACGATGGTCAGGCAGCCGCGGCGGTTGAGTTCGCGCAGAACCGCGACCGACAGCGCGGCGCCGGCCTCCGGATCGGTGCCCGCGCCGATTTCGTCGATCAGCACGAGATCACCGCTGCCGGCGTGCCGCAGAATTTCGACCAAATGCTTGACGTGCGAAGTGAACGTGGAAAGATCGTCTTCGATCGACTGCCGGTCGCCGATGTCGACAAAGACGTTCTCGAACATCGGCATCGTGCTGTCCGGCGAGGCGGGAATATGCAGGCCGCAGCGCGCCAGCAAGGCCAGCAAACCGACGGTCTTCAGCGCCACGGTCTTGCCGCCGGCATTCGGTCCGCTGATCAGCAGCGTGCGCACCGGCAGGCCCGCTCCAGCCGGATATCCCAGCTCCAGGTCCAGCGGCACGACCTTGCGGCGATCCTCATTTTTCAACAAAAGCAGCGGATGGCAGGCATTGATCAGTTTCAGTCTGGTCTCGCCCACCATCTGCGGAGCGCTGGCCACGAGCTGGCGGGCGGCCTGGCCCTTGGCATGAATCACATCAATGGCGATCATGCCCTCGTGATTGGCGAGCAGCGCCGGCAGAACCTGGCGCAGGCGCTCGGTCAACATCTGCAGAATGCGCTCGACTTCATCGCGCTCCGCACTGTACAGCTCGCGCACGCGGTTGTTGATTTCCACCGATTCCATCGGCTCGATGAACACCGTGCGGCCGCTGGCGGAGTGATCGTGCACCAGGCCCGGCACGTGGCGGCGGTGCTCCTCTTTCAACATCAGCACCAGGCGGCCGTCGCGCAGGGTGATCATCTGCTCGCGCAGCATGTCCTGCGCCGCCAGTTTGCGGGCGATGCGTTCCAGCCGGTCGCGCACCTCGGAGAGCGCGCGGGAAATTTCGCGGCGCACGCGCGCCAGCACCGGACTGGCGGAGTCCTTCACCGTGCCCTCGGTGAAATTGAGGGCATTCTCCAGCGCGCGTTCGTGTTCCTGCAGGCTGGTGAGCGACAGCGCCGCGCGCGACAGTTCGGGATATTTTTCCCGGCGCGCCAGCAGATAATGCCGCACACGGCGGGCGGTGGCGGAGAAGCGCGCGAGATCGATGAGCTGTTGAATTTCGAGCGTACGGCCCTGGATGCGCAAATGCTGCAGCGTCGCGCTCAGGTCGGGCAGGGAGGAAATTGGAAAGGTATCATCGCATTCGAGCAGGCTGCGCATCTCCGTGACTTCCGCGAGGCGCGCCCGCACGCTGGGCAGATCGGGCAGCGGCTGCAAATGCAAAATGGCCTCGGCACCGGCGGACGACAGCGCGGCCGCGGCCACATGTTTGAGCACTTTGGGAAGCTCCAGGGCGGCAGCCGCAGCAGGAAAATAGTCTGGGGGTGAAGCACTCATGACGTCAGTAGTCGCTCATCTTGGGAGGAGGCGGCTTGCCGGGCAATTCGTCCAGCAAGCGCGCGCTGACGGGATCAAGCTCGCCAATGCGCTTGTAAGCGGCCTGCAGCGCCTCACGAAAGCCGGGCGGACCGGGAATGAGCTTGCGCACATAGTCATAGTTCAGCGGCAGGATGATCTTGGTGCGCGCCATCAGCAGGCTGCGTGCCTGGGTGCCCTGCACCACGTGGGGAATCGGCAGCAGCACGAACCCCAGCATGAGCAGGCTGGCCACCAACACGCCGCGATACAGCCCCAGCCCGGTGCCGGTGATGCGGTTGAACTTCTCGTTCACCTTCATCTCGATCATGGTTTTGATCCATTTCACGAAGAAGAGGTAGGCCAGGGCCAGCAGCGCAAACACGAACACGAAGCCGAGCAGCACGCTCATGTTGGGGGGGAGTTGCACGACGTAGCTGAAGAACTGCGCGAAATATGGCAGCGCGATCAGGGTCACGGTGAGGCAAAAATAGAAACCGAGCAAATCCAGCAGGCTCTCATAAAAGCCGCTCTTGAAGCCGCGCCAGGTAAAGTAGGCAATCACACCCAGAATGAAGAAATCGGCGAAATTGATGATGATCTGCACGGGGTTCCTCACGCACCGGCGGCCGGGGCAAACTGCCCGCCGGCACCAAAAAGAAAAAGTGAACAAAGCAGCTCGTCGGCCGGTTGGATGGCCTCAACCCTCGGTGGACACCGGGCCGGCCCGGCACCGCCGGAGGCCCCTGGAAGGGACGAGTCCCACTTGATTCACTTCGCAGAGATGATGAAAGCGCGGTCTCCGGTTTCAGGAGAGCCGTTCCCGCACGAGCTGCTGCAGCAGCCTGCCGTCAGCGCGGCCTTTGGCCAGCGGCATGATTTTCCCCATGACTTTGCCGAGATCCTTGAGGTCCCTGGCCCCGGTCTCCTGCACCGCGGTTTCGATGAGAGCGGTGATTTCTGCAGGGCTGAGAGCCTGTGGCAGATAGGCGGCAATGATGTCCAGTTCCGCGGTCTCGTTCGCCACCAGGTCGGTGCGTCCGGCTTTGGCATAGGCGTCGATGGATTCCCGGCGGCGCTTGGCGGCGCTGTTCACGACTTCCAATTCTTCCTCAGGCTCGAGCGGCCGCATCTTCGCGATCTGCATGTCCTTGAGTTGCGACCGCAGCAGGCGGATGGTTTCCACCCGGCGCTTGTCGCCGCTTTTCATGGCCTGCTTGAGATCTTCGCTGAGTTTCTCCAGCAACGTCATCGCTGTCTCCTGCAGCCGGCGGTGCCGCTCCACTGCGGCTTCCAGGCTCCGGTGGGCCGGTGGAGGCAACCGGCTCGCTATCTGCTTTCCAGCGTCGCCAGGCGTCGGGCCTTGCGGCGCGCGATTTTCATTTTGCGCTTCTTCTTCTCGCTGGGCTTTTCGAAGTGCCGGCGCTTCTTCAGCTCCGACATCAAGCCGGCCTTCTCACATGCTTTGGTAAAACGGCGCAGGGCCTTTTCAAAACTCTCGCCTTCACGAACTTTGACAGCAGGCATATGCTTGAACAGCCTCCTCGGGTGAAAGTGAAACATGAGACGGATGGAATTTAAAAAACGGGGGAAAGGTATCATTCACCAGCTTGAAAAACAAGTGTTTTCTCGGAAAATCTCGCGCTCATGCGGTCAAAGCTGGCCATACGCCTCGAGAACCTTCATCGCCGCCACCACCCCCGCAGTCTCCGCACGCAGGCGCCGCGGCCCCAGGCTCAGCAGCTTGCAGCCGGTTTCCTGCGCCAGGGTGACTTCCTCCTCCGCAAAGCCGCCCTCCGGGCCGACCAGCAACAGCACCTTGCGCGGCATGGCATGCGCTGCCAAGTCCCGCGCAATGTCGCTCGCGGTGGGATGCGCCAGCAGGGCCAGATCGAATTCTGAAAGGTTCTTAACAAGATCAACAAAATGGGTGGGTTCGTTCACCGTCGGCCAGACGGAACGGCAGGATTGCTTCATCGCCGCCAATGTGAGCCGGCGCCAGCGCTCCGCCTTGCCGGCGCCGGGCTGCACTTCGCTGTGTTCGGAGAGCAGGGGGATGAACGCCGACACCCCGATTTCCGTGCCTTTTTCCACCAGCCAGTCGAAGCGCGCGCCCTTGGGGACCGCTTGCGCCAACGTGAGATGCACCGCCGGCTCGCCGAGATTTTTTGTGAGCGTGTGAATTTTGATGCGCGTTACTGCACGATCGCTGAAGACGATTTCACCATCGACCGCGGCGTTGCCCGCGCCGTCAACCACGGTGACGCGGTCGCCGATTTTGTGATGCAGCACGCGGGTGAGGTGATGATGCTCGTCGCCCTTGAGCTCGACGAATCCGCCGGCAAAATTTTCAGGAGGAGCATAGAAGAATTCTTGGCGCGGCATGTCAAAGTAATTTCAGCCTGTGAAGTTTGGGATTGGGGATTGGGAATTTGCATTTGCGCAATGTCGGGCGCTCGTATTGCGAACTCGTGCGCGGCACGCAACGAGAGAGCACCAGATTTGAACAGATCATCTACAGGATGATTGAAACTTAAAAACCAGCCTTGCAATAAACCGCAGGCTTTTGTAGTTTTGAACAATTTCAACGAAATGGAGCAGAACATGGTTGCCAAAAGAACGATCAGCGCACCGGATTGGCTCGAGGAAAACGAGTTGCTTTCCTTGTTGCTCTCGCATGCGGCAACAAAATACGAATATTTTGCCAGCCGCACACGAACTTTTGCCGTCAAGTATGGCAGCGATTATGCGGCGTTCAAAAAACGCGTGGAAGAAGCAAAAGACGAATCCTTTGCAGAATGGGACGACTTGATTGCGTGGGAGGCTTTTGACGCGGCCTCCCGGGAGTGGAAAACCCGGTACGAGGAACTGCAGGCATGTTTGGCATAGTCAATGCCTTGCGGCGCAGTCCTGCAGTGAATCAAGTGCAGGTTATCGATCTGATAGACGAAGCCACGGTCAAGCACTTGCAATGCCGCGCAGAGTTGGTCGACGGCTCGATCCTTCACGTCAATGAATCTTCCATCAGCGGAAAGAACAAATACTCCTATCATTGGCAGGATGCCCAAAACACATTGATCATTCGCTGGGATAACGCCCCCCATCATCCTCACCTTGCCTCTTTTCCACATCACCGGCACGAAGGCGGCACCGTGCATGAAAGTCCTCGCGTGTCGATCGCTGAAGTGCTGATCGAAATCGAAAGCCGCTGCAGAGCTGCAGGGGTTATACCCTGAATGACTGAGAAAAAATTAGGATAACGCGGCCACCAGCTCCTCAATCTTGCTTGCCAGCGCCGGCGGGAGGGCGGAGAGATCGGGATGGCGCTCGCCAGAGAGAATAGCGGCGAG
>JBBIKM010000075.1:0-25822 GCA_037445455.1 bacterium
GACCGTTGCGTTGACAATCACAGAGTTTCCACGAGACGCGGGCTCCTGCGATCTTGGTTCAGCCGAGGTTGGAACTTGTGCGGACAGACGAAGGGGAGCTTCGACAGTACCAGTGCACGAGGGAAGCGCTTCATTTTTGCTGAGGCGCCGGCGACTTGAGGCGGCAGAGGTTTTTGGGTTGCACTGAAACAGCTTGGTATTTGCCGGTTTGAACATGAACTACAAATATCGCAAACTCGAAGACAGCCTGGCCGCCGGCCTGGCAGCGTGGCGCCGCAGCCGCTGGCAGCGCGGTGCCGGTCTGGCGTTGCTGGGATTGCTCGCGTTGGCAGGGCTGGCGCTGCTGGTGCGGCCGCTCTATCACCAGGCCACGATTTGGTGGTGGGTGGTGATGGGGCTGGGCACCCTGGCGTGGCTGGCTTTGCTGTTGCAGTATTTGATCCTGCCGCTGCGCCGGCGTCCCACGCTTATGCAGGTGGCGCGCCGTCTCGAAGAGATGAATCCAGATTGGGAAGATCGTCTGGCAACCGCGATTGAGGTCGGGACGCGTGCGGGTAATCGCGAAAATCCATTGTGGGATCGGTTGGTGGAAGATGCTGCGGCGCAAGCGGCGAGGGTGAACCTCCCCGCACAATTGCAGCTTCGCTTTGCTGCCTGGTGGCGGGCGCTGGCCCTGGCAACCGCCGCGCTGGTGGCATTGTTGTTCCTGCGCTTTGCCGATCTCTACCAGTCGCAGGGCTTGCATTACTTTGACCACAGCGGCGCAGCGGGCCAGCAGGTGGAGTCGCTGCAGGTGGAACCGGGCAATGCCCGTGTGCCGGCCGGTGAAACCGTGGAAGTGATCGCTGTGACGCCGGACCCTGACGCTGCCGGCGCCACGATCTATCTCGAACAAGGCCGGGAGCGGTGGCAGCCCTTTGCCATGAATGCGACCACTCGTCTCGGCACCTTCGATTATCAGCTCTACGACGTGCTCGACACGCTGCGCTACTACGTGCGCGTGGGCGGGGAAATTTCACCGATCTACACCATCATTGCCCTGGCCGCGCCGGAGGTCAAGACGCTGCGCGTGACTTACATTTATCCCCGCGAAATCGCGCGGCCACCGAAGACTGAAGAAAGCAGCGGCGATGTCTACGCGCCGGCCGGTACCGAAGTGCAGCTTGAAGTCATCGCCACGCAGCCGCTGGCAAAAGCGGAATGGAAGTTGAGCGACGGCAGTTTTGCGGAGATGACGCTGCGCAATGACACGCTGGCAACCGCCGGCTTCACGGTGGCGCAAGACGACGCCTACCTGCTGCGGTTGACCAACCGCGACGGCCTGAGCAACAAGCCGGTGGAGTATTTCATTCATGTCACTCCTGATGAGCCGCCGCACATCACGCTTACGCGGCCGGGCCGCGATCTGCGGCCGACAATGCTCGAAGAAGTGACGCTGGAGGCGTCGGTGCGCGAAGACTTTGGCTTGCAGCAATTGACGCTGATCTACACGCATAATAATCAGCCCAGCGTGCGCGTCGATTTGCTGCCGCAGGCCACGCGCTCCCAAAAGCCGGAAGCAACTGCGGTGGAATACACCGCCGCCACCGTGCTCTATTTGGAAGACCTCGAGGTGCGACCGGGCGATTTCATTTCCTACTACTATGAAGCCCACGATGCCAGGCAAATGGCCACCAGCGATCTCTACTTTTTCGAGATACGGCCTTTTGAAGAGGAATTCTACCGTGCCCTGAGCCAGGGCGGGGGCAGCGCCCAAGCCGGCAGCGGCCTGGCGATTTCGCAAAAAGAAATCATCACGGCGACTTGGAAACTGCTGCAGCGCCGGCCGGCAATCGCCGCGGAGGAATTCAACCGCGGCAGCGCTGCGCTCGCCGAAACGCAAGCCGGGCTGCAGGAGTCCATTGAACGGATGGCGGCCAATGCCGCCACGCGCGGCCAGTTCACCGGCGAAAGCAGCGCCGGCAAAATGACCGTTTATTTTTCCCAGGCCGCGGAAGCCATGCAGCAAGCGGTGCCGCTCCTGCAAGCCGGCAGCCTGAGTGAAGCCCTCACGCCGGAGCGGGAAGCCTACCGCTTCTTGTTGCAGGCGGAAGCGGAGCTGCGGCGCCGCGAGATCATGCAAGGCGCAGGCACCAGCTCCAGCTTCACGCAACTGCAGAGCCGCGAAGAACTGGCGCAGCTTTTCAAAGATGAACTCGACAAGATTCAATCGAAATATGAGACGCAGCAGCAGCAGCAACAGCAGGAACTGCAGAGCGGCCTGACCGAGGCACAGCAGAAAGTGCGGGAACTGGCGCAGCGCCAGGAGCGGCTGGTCGAGCTCAATCGCCAGCTCAGCCGGGAATCGGCGCTGCCGCAGGAACGCCGGCGCCAGCTCGAGCGGCTGCGCCGCGAGCAGGAACAAATCAACCGCGACCTGCAGAACTTGAGCCGGCAAATGCGCCAACTCAGCAACACCGGCGCGCGGGGCGAACGCCAGGAGACACGGCTGCTCGAAAGCATGGAACAAGCCACTCAGGATTTGCAGCGATCGCTGGACAATCTTCGCCGCGAAGATCCCGCGCATGCCGCGGCGGATGGTGATCGCGCGGTGGAAAGCTTGCGCCGGTTGCAGGACCGGCTGCAGCGCCAGCACTCCGGGTCCTTGCGCGAGCAGGTGAAAGCGCTGCGCGACGAGTTTCAGCAGCTTGCCGAGCAGCAGGGCCGGCTGAGCGCGGCGCTCGAGCAACAGCGGCCGCAATCTGCTCCGGCGCCGCCGCAATGGCAGCGGGAGCAGGAGTCCCTGCGCGGGCAAAGCGAACAGGCGCTGGAGAAATTGCGTCACTTGCAAGAGAGCGCGGCTGACCGGCCGCAGCCCACGGAATTGGCGCGTGATCTGCGCAATTTGGTGAATGAATTGGAGCAACGCCGCGTGCCCGAACGCATGGCGCATGCGGGACAGGCGCTGGCCCAGAACGATCTCGAACGCGCGCTGGCGGAGCAGAATGAAGCACGGCAGGCGCTGCAACGCGCCGAAAAAGCCCTGCAGCGCAGCCTGACGCAGCTCGCCAGCAATCCCGAAGAACAACTCGATCTGGCGTTGCAGGAAACGCAGCGCGTGCGCCGCGGCCTGGAACAACAGATGGCGGAGGGCCGGCCGCCGGCCGGGGCCGCGCTGCCGCCGGGGCAGCAACCCGGCAGCACGGCGTCCGGCCAACGGCTGCTGCCGGAAGAGCTGGAACGCTGGCAGCAGCAACTGTGGAGCGGCGCACGGCACTTGGAGGAGATTGGGCAGTTTCTGCGCGGCGATACGGCGCTGGTTGATGACTACATGCGTCTCATGCAGAATTACCGCGGCGTGCTGCGTTCGTTTCAGGGCGGCGATCCGCAACGTATCGAGGAGATCGAGCGCCGGCTGATGGAACCGATGCGCCGCTTCGAAGCCGAACTGGCCGGCCGGCTCGCGGCGCTGCAATTGCGCGAGCGCTTGCTCACCATTCGCGATGAACGCGTGCCGCCGCAATACCGCAAGATGGTGGAGGAGTATTTCCGCAAATTGGCCAAAGGTGGGAATTGACTTCGGTCCGCCGCGGCGCAAGAGGGATTGCCGCACAACCGCAACTTTCCGGTCAGATTGAGCATGTTCGATTTCTTCTTCAAATACAGTCCGGTCGTCTATGAGCAGGGGCGCTGGCTGCTGCGCTGGCAACCCGCGCTGCTGGTGTTGGTGCTGTTGGCCGCGGTGGTGCTGGCCATGTCGTGGCTGGCTTACCGCCGCACCACGGCACCGCTGCTGCGGCGCTGGCAGCTCGGGTTGATGGCATTGCGCCTGGCGGCGCTCGCGCTGCTGGCGTTTTGCCTGCTGGAGCCGGCGCTTTCCGTCACCACGGTGGTGTCGCAAAAGAGCAGCGTCTTGCTGCTGCTCGATAATTCGCAAAGCATGGCGATTCCAGACGGCAGCGGCGGCCGGCGGCGGGTCGATGAAATGGCCGCCTGGCTGGGCACTGAAGCGCAGGCGAACGGCATTCTCGCGCGACTGCAGCAGAATTTTCGCGTGGAGCTGCGGCAGTTCAGCAGCGCGGTGCTGCCGCTGCAGGAAGTGAAGCAACTGCAGGCCGGGGGCACGAGCACCAATCTGGCGCAAGCGCTGGAATATGCCGGCCGCCAGGCGCAGTTGGGCACGCTCTCGGGCGTGGTGCTGGTCAGTGATGGCGCGGCCTCGGCGGGCGCGGATCCACTGCAGGCGGCGCGCGCTCTGCAGGCGGCGAAAGTGCCGCTCTTCACCGTCGGCGTGGGCACCGAAATCAGCAATGACGTTCAAATCGCCAAGGTCGATGCGGCGCGCTCGGTGCTGGAAAACGCCACGGTGGAAGTCAACGCGCTGATACAAGCGCGCGGTTATGCCGGCCGGCAGGTGGAATTGGAGCTGCGCGAAGGCGACACCGTCATCAAGCGCCAGCCGCTGGTGCTGCAAGCGCGCAGCACGCGTGCCACCCTGCAATTCTCACCGGCGCGGCCGGGATTTGCGCGTTACCGCGTGAGCCTGCCCAGGCTGCCCGGCGAGCTGGTGGCGGCCAACAACCAGAAGAGTTTTCTGATCGACAGCCGCAACCGCCTGGCCCGCGTGCTGTATGTCGAGGAGTTGCATCCGTGGGAATACAAGTTCATCGCGCGCGCTGTGGAGGGCGATCCCTCGCTGCAATTGACATCGTTGCTCAAAACCGGCATGGACAAATTTCTGCGGCTGGGGCTGCGGCACGGCAGCGAGCTGGCTGGCGGGTTTCCCAAAAGCCGCGGCGAATTATTCGGCTATCACGCCGTCGTGCTGGGCAGCATGCCGGCCTCGTTCTTTTCTGCCGAACAATTGCAACTGCTGGTCGCTTTCGTGGCCGAGCGCGGCGGCGGTTTCATGATGCTCGGCGGCCGGCATTCCTTCGGCCAGGGCGAGTATCAACGCACGCCAGTTGCGGATCTGTTGCCGGTCGAGTTGCCGCCTTTTTCTGCCAGCGATGGCCGCGCCATTGCCCCGCAATTGCAGGAGGAATTCCGCTTCACGCCCACGGCAGAATATCTCACCATGCCGCTCTTGCAATTGGATCCGGATCCGGTGAAGAACGCCCAGATTTGGGAAAACCTGCCGCTGTTGCAGGGCTACAATCCGCTCGGCGCGGCCAAGCCGGGCGCCACTGTGCTGGCGGTGCATCCGCTGCACCGCGCCGAATCGCCGCGCCTCCTGCTCGCGGTACAGCGCTTTGGCCGCGGCCGCACGGCCGTGCTCGCCACCAGCAGCACCTGGCGCTGGCAAATGCGGCTTGATCACCGCGATCAAACTCACGAACGCTTCTGGCGCCAGCTTCTGCACTGGCTCAGCCTGCAGTCGCCCGATCCGGTTACCGTTGAGTTGGATCGCGAAAGTTATTCGCCTGGCGAAGAGTTGACTCTGCACATCGAGGTGAGAGACAGCGCGTATGTGCCGGTTGAAGAAGCCAGCATTGCCGTGAAGATCACCGCTCCCGACGGCCAGGTGGTGACGATGAACGCAGGCCCGGAGTTGACCGACGGCGGCGCGAAGTATGCGGCGCGCCACCAGGCGACGCAGGAGGGCTTGTACACCGTTGAAATTCTCGCCTACCATCGGGCGGGTCATTTTCTCGGCAGGGCCGAGACCGCGTTTCTGGTCGAACCTTCGCAAGCGGAACTGGCCAACGCGGACTTGCAGGCCGCGCTGCTGCAGCGCCTCGCGGAAATCACCGGCGGCCGCTATTTTCCTCTCGACCAGTCGCAAGACTTGCCGGATGCCATCACCGTGGCGCGCAGTTCGTTCGCGAAATTGACGGAGCACGACATTTGGGATGCGCCCATCTTCTTTCTGTTGATTGTGGCCCTGCTCGCCAGCGAGTGGTTCATTCGCCGCGCACGAGGGCTGTCATGAGAATCGCATCACTGCCCATGCGCGGCTGCGGCCCAGTGCTTTGCCTGCTGGCAGCCGGCTTGTGGTTGGCGGCCGGCAGCGCCGCGCCGGTGGCCGCGGAAACCCGCGTCCTCATAATTGCCGGCAAGGGCGGCACTGCAGTCTACACCGAAAGATTCTCCCGCCTGGCGTTGCAGTTGCATGATGCATTGATCACGCAGCATCACTTTGCCCCGCACCAAATCATGCTGTTCGCCGAATCCGCGACGCGGCTGCCGGCCACCACGAAACCCGGCCGCGCCCGGGACATCGAAACTGCCTTTGCCGAACTGGCCACCACGCTGCAGCGTGATGATTTGCTCGCCATCGTGCTCTTTGGCCACGGCAGCGATGACGGCGCTTTCGCGAAATTCAATCTCGAAGGCCCGGATTTGCGCGACCTCGACTTCGGCCGGCTGCTGAGTCAACTGCCCTGCCGGCGTCAAGTCCTGGTGAATACCACCGCGGCCAGCGCCGGATTCCTGGCCAAGCTCAGCCGCAACGATCGCATCGTGATCACCGCCACCCGCAGCGCCGAAGAAAAGTATCTCACCGCCTTTCCGGAATTTCTTGTCGAAGCTTTCGTCAGCCCCGCCGAAGCTGATCTTGACAAAGATCAAAAGCTTTCTTTATTGGAAGCATTCGACTTTGCCCGCGACCGGGTGGTGCGCTTCTATGAAGAAGCCAACCGTCTGCGGCCCGAGCATCCGCTGCTGGACGACAACGGCGACGGCGTGGGCAGTGAAATGCCGGGCCTGACGGTCGCGGGCGAGACTTCCGTGCAAATGCCGGACGGCCAACTTGCCGCGCAGACTTTCCTCGTGCCGGAGACCGTCACCACGGCGCCGGCGCCGATCACCGCGGCCGCTGGCGGCAGCCCGCTGGCGATTGCCAAACAAAAATTGCTCGTCGAGATCGAAGCCCTCAAGGCGCGCAAGGAAGCACTGCCCCCCGCGGAGTACGAGCGCCAGATCGAAACGCTGTTCATTCAACTGGCGAAATTGAACCGTGAGATCAGAGCGGGGAAGTGAGGCCTCCGCTGACCGGCGCTCTCGGGCCGCAGGCAGTGAGGGCAGACTGTGTCTGTCCAAAAACGCAGAAACCGCCCGGGCAGTGGTGTTTGGGGATGGCCACTGATGATCTGAAATCATTCTGCCGGGAATCCCTGTGCTGCCCCGGCGCTTCATTTCAACAAGCGCAATTCGCAAAAGTGTTGCTTTGCGACAGGGTTGCAGGATCTGCGCGTACTGGCTTTTCAAACTTGGAATAGAATTCTAACTTTTTTCCAATTGATGGTTGAACTCAACTGCCAAGCATGCCCCATCAGTTGGTTTCTTTTGTCGGCTGGAAAATTTTTGTGCTGCCCGAAGGGCTTAAATTGTTGTCAGCGAAGCTGACAAGTGGCGCAGCGGATTTCAAAGCAATCATATCAATCCTGCCATCCTGTCAAAAAAATGCTGCCGTGACGCGGCCTCAGTTTGCAGTTTGTCTGAAAACCTGGCGTGGAAAAGGACGCTGTGAAGACCCGCGCGACCGCGAGTTTTCTTCCAGCTTGTTTCGAGTGCAGTCTGGCAGACTGCATTATGTTCAAATACCTCGATCGGCCCATGATTCCAAAACCTTGTTATCGACTCTGCCGCGTGAGCAGCGCGGTTTTTTTATGCCTGCTCGCGGTGTTCGGCGCGGCGGCTGCCCAACAAGTCCGCCTGCCGTTTCTCAATCTGCAACCATTTGAAGGCAATCCCATCCTGCGGCCGCGCGGCACGACCTGGGAAGCGGCGGCTGCCTGCAATCCCGCCGCGGTGGTGAAGGACACCACGGTCTATCTCTTCTATCATGCCAAAGACCGCAGCGGCGCCGGCCGCTGGAACGGCACCTCGCGCATCGGCCTGGCCACCAGCGTGGATGGACTGCATTTCGTACGCGAGCCTGAGCCTGTCATCACGCCAACCTACGACTTTGAGACGCCGGGCGGCTGCGCTGATCCGGCCGTGGTCGCGATTGACGGGGTCTATTATCTCACCTACAACGCCTTTGACGGCGTCCACCGCCGGGTGGCGCTGGCCTCGTCGCGCGACCTGCGGCAGTGGATCAAGCACGGCCTGCTCTTTCCGGAGGCAGGAGAGACCAGCCACGGCGTAATCGTGCCGCAACAGAGCAATGGCCGCTACCTCATGTATTTCAGTGATGGGAAAAATGTGCGCCTCGCCTATTCGGAGAATCTGTTGGTGTGGCAGGCGGAGGCGGAGCCGGTGATGTTGCCGCGGGACGGCAAGTTCGATGCCTATGCCGTCGCGCCGGCTTTCTCACCGCTGATCAGTGGTTCGGAGTTGGTGCTGTTCTACAACGGCCTGGACCAAGCGCGGCGATCGCATCCGGGGCAGGTGGTGTTTGCGCTGCAGCATCCCGGGCAAATTTTGCAGCGCAGCGAGCGGCCCTATTTGAGCCTTGCGGCGCGGCCGGAGAACGCGCCGGCCATCATGCTTTCCGGGCTGGTGCGGTTCAAGGACGAATATTTTCTCTATTACGGAATGAATGAAGAAACGGCAGGCGTTGCGGTAAGCCGTGAGTTGGCGGCTGCGACGCGCGCGCAGAAATAATGTCTGTCCGGAAACAAAGAACCCGCCCGGGTGCCTGGCCTCGCAGCGCGCACAAGTCAGGAACGACTTGCTCCTGCTCATGACGAAGCGCCCGGGCGGTCGTGTTTCTATCTGCCGGCAACTTCCCCGGAGTTTTGAGTCATCTGCGTTGCGCAAGCGGCGCTTGTTTTCGCGGGAATATGGAGGGCATTCCGGCAATCGCGTTTGCATTCCCTTTGCGCTTGCCGGCCTTGCGGCCTTCACCGCCAGCGCCCCAAGCCTGTGAGCCAGCGGCGCCACCCGCGCGTGCCGGCCTCGTTTGCCTCTCTGCGAAACAGGGTTTCGATTTCGACCGGCAAGGCTGGGGCCTCTTCTTCTTCGATCCAGATACTTTCCTGGCTGGCGGTTTCCACCAGCAAATAGTCGCACGCCACACTGCCCGCCCCGCGAAAACAGCCGGCCAAATCGCGCACCGGATCCACCACCAGCGCGATGTGATATTCCTGCCCATAAAACAGCCGCTGATTGGCGCGATCGGTTTCCGACATGAAGATGCCCAAATTGGGATGCGAGTGATACCATCCGATTTTGCGCGTCGTGCCCCGGCTGTCACGCCAAATGCGGTCGACCTCCTCATTCAGGCGTTGAAATTCGCGGGTGGAAACCTCGACGCTGGCCAGGCTGGCGTGTGTGTCGCGCGCCGGCACGGCCTCCTGCAGATAAATCCACAAGATCTGCTTTGCCTGATCGAAATAGGCATTGCCCAACAGCAGTCCGAAGCATTCGTGCGTGGGATCGCGCCGGGCATGCTGCTTGACCTTCTCAAAGGTCTTCTGATCGATGTAGACCTGCGGGCGGTTGAAGGCGGGCGGCTGCGGCCAGGCGGCCGGAATGCTACATGGCCGCGGTTGGTAGGAGCGGCGTTCCTTGACGCGAAAGTGGCTGGCTGATCTGCGCTCACGCTGCTGCCAGAAACGCAGCCGCCGGCGCAGTTTGCGAAGCTTGTGCAGATTCATGGCGCCGCTTCCGTTGCGTCCGGTGGCCAGCACGTGCGAGCGGCACAAGCTCCCGGTATTGCAGCCGATGCCGGACAGAGCGAGCAGGCGAAGGCTGGATTGGGTTGGCGCTGCGAGCAACAAAGGTCGTGAAGCATGGGACGATCAGAACTTGCTGGAGGGCAGTTTGGCGTGAAAGAGTTTGGTTTCCGCCAGGTCCGGAAGGCTGCTGTGATCCACCGGCACGGCGTCCCGATTCAGCTTGAACCAATCCAAGGCCTCGCGGTTGGCGGGGCTGCGGGGATCGATCAGCTCCGGCCGGAACTGGATGTATTTCGCCAGGCGCAAACAAAACGCCGCCAATCCCTCCTCCGGCGAGTATTGTCCGATGCAGACATTGCCGTTCTTGAACACGTGCGGGTGAAACAGCACGGGTCGCGAGACGAATCTCGCCAGCGGCGGCTTGTCGGGATATTCCGCGAGCAGTTTGATCACCACGGTGTGCCCCTTCTGGCTGGCCTGCGGTCCGATCATGCCCACGAGATCGAATTCGACGACATAGCGCTCGGGCGGCCAGCGATGGTCGCCAGTCTGCCAGCGAATGAGTGAGCCGCGCAGCGTCTGCATGGTGTGATAGTCGTTTTGCAGCCGCACCAGCCGTGAGATCATGTTGCTGCCTCCACTGTCAAAATTGGTTTTCGGCGTGCGCCGCGCCGCCGCGTTGCACCACGGCGATGCGAACCCGGTCGCCGGCCTGAACTCCCAAGTCGGCGAGGGTCTGTCCCTCGCCCAGCTCGCCCCTGCCTTTGATGGTCAATCCGTATTCTTCGTTCTCGCTGGAAAGGGGCGGAATGAATTCCACCTGAATCAGGTTTTCGACCAGTTCCTCGCGCGTCATGTCGGAGGAGACCTCAACGTCCATTTCCGAGTCGTCGCTCACATTGATGAAGGTGAGATTGATGGTATCGGCCATTCCTTAGCTCCTGAGTATCTGCGATAAATCATGAAATTCGCTTCGCGAGCTTGGGCAAAGCCTCGTGCAGGTCATTGGCAAGCTCGAAATAGTGCATGCTGCCCCGGCGATCCTGCACGCCATAAACATGCAACTGGGGGAATCCCAACTGCGCCAGCGTCAGGTCTTGCAACGGCTCGCCGCCCCCGGCCTCTGCTTCCAGCACTTCCAGGCTGTCGCTGAGATAATGGAGGTGCAGCCCCTCGCGATCGCCCGGCCGGCGGCACCAGCGGCATTGCAACTCTTCACTGCGCAGGCGCGGCA
Organism: bacterium; assembly: GCA_037445455.1. Taxonomy (GTDB): domain Bacteria; phylum Zhuqueibacterota; class Zhuqueibacteria; order Zhuqueibacterales; family Zhuqueibacteraceae; genus Coneutiohabitans. The sequence continues at coordinate 10,780 of JBBIKM010000075.1, forward strand.
GCGGCCGCCGGATTTCGCTGTAACGGCTGCAACGCGTGCACTCGACGCCAGCGACGAAGCTGGCGGGGAACTTGACCACGGCGTCCTCGAGGCCAGCGGTCTGCAGGCTGGTGAGCAGCGTGCGCAGGGTGATGGTGCTGCGGCTGCCGGCAATCGTGGCGATGTCCGGCAGCGGCGCCAGCGATTCGCATTCGCACTGTGGCCGGCGGGAAACGGCAGTGGTGTCGAAATAGGGGCTGCTGCCGCTGCCGTCGTATTGCAGGCGAACGCCGTTGAGCGGCAGCCGCTGATGCAGCCACTTGAGTGCCAGTTCACACTGCAGCGCGGCAATGAGCGCCGAGGTCATCTGCACGGTGGCGAGCCGGCCCTGCGCGTAGCCGCGGCGCAGCGTCTGAAAGCAGGAGTCATAGCGCGAGCGGGCCGCCGCGCGCTCGCGTTTGGTGGTGGCGCAACTAAAGCAGGAACGAAACGGCGGCTGAAATACGTAAACGCTGCCCGCCAGTTCGCGAATGCCGCCGTCGATCAAGGGCCGGCCGGTGAGCAAACAGGCGCGATTCATCGCCAGCCGCGCCTCGAGATTATCCAGGCAGCCGAGTACGAGATCGACGCGGCGATAGAGGCCCAGCCCCACTTCCCACACGAGATCGGCGTCGAGCGCCTCCACCGCAGCCGAGGGTTCAACGTTGAGCTCGCGGCCGCGCTGCGCCGCCACCAGCGCCTTGCGTTTGCCGAGATCTTCCTGGCGGAAGAGCGCGGTGCGGCTGAGATTGGAGATTTCGATGTCGTCGAAATCAACGACCACCATGTAACCGACGCCCACCAGCGCCAGGTTTTTGATGACTTCGTTGCCGAGCGCGCCGGCGCCCACAATCAGGACGCGCGCCTGGCGCAGCCTTTCCTGGCTCCACCAACTGATTCTTTCCTGGCGGTCGGTGGCGGTTTCCGCCGGCCGGCCACTGGTTCTAACATGAAAGGCCATGCCGCCTCGCTTCCTGTGCACCTGCGCGATTCATGCGACGTGGCGGGCGCGATTGGAGTGACAGCGAAAGCAGCGTTGCGTGCCGCCGCGATGGTGCCAGCAATTGGCATGATAGAGCTGGCCGCACTTGCGGTTGCTGCATCGCACCCAGCCCGGCAAGACGATGCGCTTCTGCCGGGCCTCATTGCGCGCCAACCGCTGCGGCGCGAAGATCCGCAACAGCGCCGCCGACCAGCGCAGCATCCGCAGCCGCAAGAGTTGCACCCAATAGCGCTCGCGGTGGGAATAGGGATCCTCCGTGATCAAATGGCGGCAGTAAGAACAAATCTTCTGGTCACGCAGCCGTTTGACCCGCGCCGGCAGTTTGGGAATACTCTCCTGTAAACGCAGCGAGCTGGTCGCCCGGAAGGCAGTACGGCTCTGCCGCGAGATCGGCTTGAAAATGCGCCTCACCTGCACGATTCTTCGATGAGGCCGGCGCCGCGCGCGGCGCCGGCGAATTTGCCAACTTTGTCATGCCCGCCAGACATTCCATGACCTCGAATACTACGCACCATCTTCGCCAATTGCAGAGGGCTTCCCGCCGGCGGCAGCAGATTCCCGCGTCTGCACCCACAAGCGCATGAGGGTACATCCACGACACATTTTTTATACAGCCAAACATCATCGCTGCCTAGGGAAGGGCCGGCAAAGAACGCAACTGTAATATGACGACTGTCCGCTTTGCCTTGCAGGAAACTTCTCCCGTGCGTTTGGCCATTTATAACGCGCTTGGCAACGAGGTGCGATTGGTTCTTTCCGGCTACCTGCCGCCGGGTGAGCATCTGGCGCAGTGGGACGGTACCGACAACCACGGTCATGCCGCGGATCAGGGCGTTTATTTCTACCGCCTCGAAGGCCCGGATTTTCACACCGTGCGCAAACTTGTCCACAAATGACACCTGGCGCTTCCGCTCATTCTTTCCGCCTGCCCTTTCCCGGTTGCCTGCCCGCGCCCACTGAACCATTCCCGCACGCTGCCACTGGCCTGCGCGTGCCGGCGGTTGAACGGCAGCGCCGCGCATTGTCATGACGGCTTTGGGATTCGTCCAGCCATGTACCGTTCGCTTCAGCTCTTGAGGGAGCACCCGTTCAAACCGGTGCCGGATCCGCGCTATTTCTATGCCGCCAGCTCGCATCGCCAGGCGTTTCTGCGGCTGCTCGACACAATCGAGCACCGGCATCGCCTGTTCTTGCTCACCGGCGAGGCTGGCGCCGGCAAGACTCTGTTGATTCACGCCCTGCGCCGCCGGCTGCCGGCCAATCTCGCGACGGTGCTGCTGCTGCAAACCCGTCTCGGAGAAAAGAAGTTATTGGGCGGCCTCCCACATTCACGCATTGAGGTAAACGATGGCAGTTCTGCGATTTGAAAGAACGATCAGCGAAGCAGAGGAGCGTAACTATTACCTCAATTTGACTGACGATAAGGGTGAACGGTATGGAACTCGCTTCCCAGCCGACCGCACGCCTCTCTATATACTTGCGCCATCTGGCCGTCGTTACAAAGCAAGCAAGAAAGGAGATAGTCAAATCTGGGGCGCACTTAGGTCATGGTACAGAGGCGAGAACGTCCACGCTGGAACAGTAGTAGCAATCAGTTACGACACAGACGCCACGCCCATTGACGAAAGAATTCCAATAACCATAACCACTATTCAGCAGGTTGAACCGTCCGCGACCAGTTCAGCACCAGTCGAAGCATCTGCGCCAGCCGAACCGATGGAAGAACCTGATATAGAAGGTGCGGAAGTCTCTCTGAAGTTTGAAAAAGACCTTGAAGACTTCATTGTTGAGAATCTCCATCTCATTGAGTCGGGCTTATCCCTATATTATGATGAGGAAGGCCGGCCTGGTAGGCAGTATCCTACTGACGTTGGAACAATAGACGTTTTATGCAAGAATCAAAATGATTACGTTCTGGTTGAGCTGAAGAAAGGTCGAACAAGTGACCAAGTTGTAGGTCAGATTTCAAGGTATATCGGCTGGGTGAAAGAGTTCATCGCTGAAGGAAGCCAGCGAGTTAGAGGGATAATTATTGTTCACGACTTCGACCCAAAACTCAAATATGCTGTTCGCGCACATGACAGTTTACAGTTGAAGTATTACGAAATTCAACTGAAGTTTATAGATGAAACGGAAGCAATTAACAAGGCAGGTGAGTAAAGCGAAAACTCAGTTCAAGGTGTCGCATGGGCAAAAACCTTTACGCCGGTTGCCTGCCCGCGCCCACTGAACCATTCCCGCACACTGCCACTGGCCTGCGCGTGCCGGCGGTTGAATGGCAGCGCCGCGCATTGTCATGACGGCTTTGGGATTCGTCCAGCCATGTACCGTTCGCTTCAGCTCTTGAGGGAGCACCCGTTCAAACCGGTGCCGGATCCGCGCTATTTCTATGCCGCCAGCTCGCATCGCCAGGCGTTTCTGCGGCTGCTCGACACAATCGAGCACCGGCATCGCCTGTTCTTGCTCACCGGCGAGGCTGGCGCCGGCAAGACTCTGTTGATTCACGCCCTGCGCCGCCGGCTGCCGGCCAATCTCGCGACGGTGCTGCTGCTGCAAACCCGTCTCGGAGAAAAGAAGTTGTTCCGCCGCCTTGCCGCCGCCTGGGGCTTGCCGGCGCTGCCGCATGCCACGCCCGCCGACGAGCTGCGGCAGTTGCATGATTTTCTGCGCAGCCCGCGCTCCGGCCTCGCCGCCTCCGCTGTGCCCGCCGCCGCCGTCGTCATCATTGACGATGCGCATCATCTGCCGTGCCATACCCTTCACGAAATCGGCGAGCTGATTGATCTTGCCAAAGCGCAACGCAAACCGCTGCAGCTCATCCTTGCCGGCGCGGCGAGTTTGCTCCATGCCTTTCCCGGAGCGGAAGCGCGGCCAGATCGCGCCACGCTCGCCTGCAGTTCGCATTTGCTCAGTCTCGACAGCGCGGAAACTGCTGCCTACATTGCTCATCGTTTGCGGATCGCGGGCTATTACGACGGCGAGCAACTCTTCACCGTGGCAGCCCTGCGGGCGGTGCATGAACAAAGCGAAGGCAATCCGCGGCGCATCAATGCGCTTTGCAGCCGGGCGCTGGCGCTGGCTGGCCGCGAGGGTTTGACCAGCATCGCGCGCGAGCTGGTGCAGGAGGCAGCGCGCACCGCCAGCCATCCGGGAGAAGCTGAAGCATGCGCCGGCGTTTTGGCAGAATGGCAGGGGCAAGGCTGGCAACCGGTGGCAGGCTCGGCGCTGGCTGCAGAGACGGGCACGCGAGCGGCAGGAACGCGGCAAGCCACGGGCGCCGGCCTGCGACAGCCAGGTTGGCGCGGCGAGAATGGCCGCGTGCGCTGGGATCAGGCGGTGATTGATCAGGCGGTGAGGGTTGCAGCGAGGCCGTTGCAACCGCCGGAGGCGGCAAGCGGCTGGAAAGTTTGGCAACGTTGGGCCGCGGGCGTGCAACGCTGGCAGCACGAGGCGCTGCGCAAATGGCTGGCGCCGCTGCGGCAGCATCCCCGGCAATTGGCGATGCTGCTGGCGGTGGTTTTGAATTTGATCATGCTCATGCTGATACTGCGCCGGCTCTGGTGAAGCCGGCTATCCCACCAATCTCATGCCGGCTTGCGCGCAGGCGATTCCCAGGATCGCGCCTGCCAGGACATCCGTCGGATAGTGCACGCCGTTGTACACGCGCGAAAAGCCGATGCTCCCCGCCCACAGGCAACTCACCAGCGCGCCCTCGGGATAATAGGCTGAAATCAAAGTCGCGGTCAGACAAGCGGCGGCGGTATGGCCGGAGGGAAAACTGAAGCGATCCGGTGGCTTGATCAGGTAGTGCAACCCCGGGATTCGTTCACATGGCCGGCGGCGTTTCACTTTGCGTTTGACCAGCAGGTAGAGTGGCAATTCCAGAGCGAAGGCCAGTATGGCGGCCGGCAATAGCCTGCAGGCCGTCGCGAAATCCGTCAGGCAAACCAGCAATCCGAGCAGGGCGTAGAGCTGGCCATCGCCGCTGCGCGAGACCAGATACATGAAGCGGTCGATGATCCGGCGGCCGTTCCATTGATAAACTCTACTGCACAGCCACGCATCGTAGTAAGTGAGATTGTGGACGATAGCTTGCAGCATGGCAGCCCTCCGTCATTCGCAGAGCGGCACTCCTTCGCTTCCGCACGTCCTGTTGTTGATTGCCCTCCTGGTATTCCAGCGCTGCAACATAATCCAGCGAAATCAAGGCAGAATGAAGCGGCGGTTGCCAATGCGTGAAGGTTGCGGTGCCGGCCGAACCGAGCGCGAGTCCGGGGCGTCGCAGCCGCCGTGTGCCGGCAGCATCCCTCGCGGACAACGTTGCCGCGGAACGGCTGGCGGGCATTTTACGGTTGCGCTTTAGCTTTGAAATCAACATTATGCCCAACCCGCGATGCGCGAGAAGGAAATCCGCGGGCGGAGTGCAAACCACAACGAATCTCACCAGCCAGGGAGGCACTGCTCATGCGTGTCAAGAATCCGCTGCGAGCGCTGGCGCGCGCGTTGTTGTTCAAGGCGCCGATTCAGGCGCAGTTGATCGTGACGCGGCGCTGCAACTTGAGCTGCGGTTATTGCACCGAATACGACAATTTTTCCCCGCCGATACCGTTCGAAGTGCTCAAAGCCCGCATCGACGCCCTGCATCGCCTGAAGGTTATCAACATCACGCTTTTGGGCGGCGAGCCGCTGTTGCATCCCCGGCTTGCGGACCTCGTGGCCTACGCCAACCACGATGCGCAAGTCTCGGTCACCACCAACGGCTTTCTGCTCACCGACAAAATCATCGCGGCGCTGAACGAAGCGGGGCTGAGCAACATGCAGGTGAGCATCGATGCGCTCATGCCCGACGCCAGCCGGTATATTCAAAAATCCATGAAGTCGATCCTGCCCAAGCTGCAGCGGCTGCGCCGGCTGGCCAGGTTCGACGTGCACGTCAATCTCGTGCTGTGCGAAAATTCCAAAGGCCACTTCCAGGAAACGCTGGGCGAGTTGCGGCGCCTGGGTTTCTTCGTCACCGTCAATCCCATTCACGATGACAAGGGCATCATCGAAATCGGCGGCGAAGAGTACGTTGCGCTGTGGGAGCATCATTATCAACAAAGCAATCCCTGCTCCTTCATCGAATACGACTATGGCAGACGCCTGCTGCAGGGCGAACAACCGGAATGGCTATGCCGCGCCGGCGCGCGCTCGCTGTACGTCGATGAGTTCGGCAACGTGCAGTTTTGCCATGCCCAGCGCGGCCGCCTGGACAAGCCCGTTTTGGAATACACCCGCGCCGACGTGGCCGCCCATTACAACACCGCCAAGGGCTGCGAAAAGGGCTGCGCGATCCTGTGTGTTTACCGGGATTCCTTCCTGGATAATGCGCCGCTCGGCATGGTCAAAGCGACCTATCGTCTGTTGCGCCGCGGCGGTGTTTCGCGCACCAATCTGAATGATAGCCACCCGCTGCCGGATCCGGAAGCGAGTCCCGCACCCACCGGCGCGCTGGCCACCGTGGGTGAGTGAGCCAGTGGACTTGCCGCCCGTGGTGCGTTCGCGATGCGCTGCCGCAAGGTGGGTGGCACGTCGTCCGCTCGACGTTGTCGTTGCCGTTGTGCTGACCCGGCTCGCATAACTTTGTTTGTCTGTTTGGTTGTGACGGGTTTTGCGCTGTGCTTCCCGCCCCGCGGCCGGAAGCGATGCCATTCATCTTCATTCAATGGAAAGCAAGGACACGTATGCCGAATTCCCTCCGCTTGGTGATTTGGTTGTCCGTTTTTTCCCTCGCGCTGCCGGTGGCCTGGGCACAATCCGATGCCCGCCGCGTGAGCTTGATCCAACACAGTCTGGAGCAGTTGCATCTCGAACAGTTCGACAGTGCGCTCGCCGTTTGTGCCGAGTTGCGCCATGCCTGGCCGCAGGATCCGGCCGGCTATCTGCTCGCTGCCGGCGTGTATCAAACGATGATGCGGGACTATCGCGTGCGCTTGTTCGAAGCGCGTTTCGAAAGCCTGATCCAAACCGCGGTCGCGCTGGCGGACAAGCAGGTGAGCGCTGAAGCCAGCGCCGAGCGGCTGTTTATGCTCGGCACCGGCCGCGGCTATCGCGGCCTGCACCGCTTTCGCTGCGGGGAATGGGCCGCCGGCTTTCGCGATGCTGTGCTGGCGCTCAATGCCATGGAGCGTGCCCTGCAGCGGGATGCGGCGCTGGTGGATCCCTATTTGGCGTTGGGCGTGTATGAGTATTGGAAGAGCGCCAAACTCAATTTTGCCGGCGGCTTGTTTGCCGGCAAACGCGAGCAAGCCATTGCCGCGCTCGAGAGCGTGCGCCAGCGCGGCCGCTACGTTGCGGTGGATGCCGCTTATTCCCTGCAAACCATTCACATTCACGAAGAAAACTACGCCCAAGCGCTGGAAATCAATGACTGGCTGCTGCAGCGCTTTCCCCAAAACGTCAGCGCGCTTTATCATCGCGGTTTGATTCTCGGCAAGCTGAACCGCGTCGAGGAAGCGCTGGCGGTGTGGGACAATGTCATCAGCCGCATTCGCGCGTTCGTGCAGGCCAGCGATGGTTATCTCGCCGAATGTCATTGGCATCGCGCCCAACTCAGCGAGCGCCTGCCGGCAGCGGCCTCTCCCGGCGGGGCCCATGAGCGCGTCATCCTCGCCCTGCAGCAGGCGCGTGCCCATGCGCGGCAGCGGGTCGCGGAGAAAGAGTTGGAAGGGCCGCTCGCCAGTTTCCGCGAGATCAACAAGGCCATCGATCAGATGGTGAAGAAGTATGATCCCAAAGGCGAGATCTTCATGAACTGAGCTTCACCAGCAGTGGACCAAACCACGTGAAGCCCGTGCACGGCCTGTGCACGGGCTTCACATTTTAGGGGCCATCAGTTTTCCGCCCGGCTTTTTCTCTCCTCTCCCCAACCTGTTCAAGTTACAGCGCTTCGGCTGAGCGCGCCGCGGCAGGCTCGCGGACGGCATGTCGCTTGCGTGAGGGCATGATGAACTTTCATGAAAGGAGGAAATCATCATGCCATCCCGATCCATGAAGTCGCTGGTGATCGCCGTCGCGGTGACGATCGCGGCGCTGGCGCTGGCCACTTTCGCGCTCTCTCAGACCACTGAGCCGGCCAGCATTCGCTGCAGCGCCTGCCAATTCGAAAACGTGTGGACCTACAAATTCTGTGTGAACTGCGGCAGTTCGCTCGCGGCCGCCAAACAAGCCCGGCTCGAGCAATTGCAGCATGAGCAGGACCTCGCGCGGCAGGCTGCGCGCCGCCGGTTCGTGGAAGACTCGCTCGCGCAGGCGCGTGCGGCAGAGAGCCTTCGCGCGGAATGGCAGCGGCAAGCTGCCGCGCGCCCGGTTGCACTTGCGGCACCAGAAACCTCCGCCTCTCTCATCCCCTCACCTGCGCCGGTGGCACCGGCCACGCCTGAGAGACCCAAACCGCAGCGTTGGTATCAAACCCTGCTCACTACGCCGGCCGTGCTGCCGCGTTTGTTCAATGTGCCCACCGCGGAGGTGCTCAGCTCCCTTGACGTTTATTTCAACGGCGGCGGCGCTTTCGGCATCGAGAAGGAGCGCAATTTTCTCGGCCACGCCGGTTTGGGGCTGGGCGACATCGCCGAGGTTGAGTTTGCGACGCAAGCGGTGATCAACTCTCTGCAGCAGGGCGCCTCGAGCGTGCCGACTTCGGCGTTCAAGATGCTGGTGCTGCGCGAGCAGGATCGTCTCCCGGCGATTGCCGCTTCGCTGCGCGGCACCACGAGCTGGCACTATTTTCAAGGCCAGGATGCCAGTGTCTCCTTTGAAACCCGCCTGACCAAACTCTATCTCGTGGCCACCAAACATCGCGGCAAGGTGATGGCGCATGTGGGCTTGGGCTTGACGGACGTGCGCGTGCGCAACCCGCAGGGCTGGCGCTTCCGCGAGGCCGGCCGCGAGATGCAGCGCAATCTCGTCGCGCCGTTTGGCGGGCTGACGATCCAGGCGAATCCCAAGGCGCAAGTCATGCTGGAAGTCGAAGGGTTGCCTTCTTATGATTTCACCGCCGGCGCGGTGCACGACGGCAGCGCGATCAAGAACATCTGGGCGGGCGTGGTCGGCGTGCGATTCTACTTCACCAACTGGCTGGCGGCGGATACCGGCGTGCGCTATCGCAGCGACTTCGACGGCATCGCTGACGCCAACATTCAAGCGAATGTCAACCTGCTGTTCCCGATTGGCCGGCTGCGCAGCAGGCCATAAGCGCCGGCAAGCGGGATTTCATTGCATACCATGACGCATCTGCAATCGAGGTAATTTGCCATGACACGTTTCTTTTCCTCTCTCTTCGCGCTGCTGATGATCCTGACGGCGACGTGGGCAACGCCGGCGAGCTACGCCCGGCAAGAGCAGATGGAAGCCGGCTTTCACTGCCCCTTCTGCGGCGTTTCGAATCAGCCTGCGGCCAGATTCTGCAGTGCCTGCGGCTCGAGCCTGCCCGAGACCGGCGCGCCGGTCGCAACGGCTGCAAGTGAACCGGCCGCGGAGCAGGCTTTGGCCGCGCTGACGCCGGCCAGCGCCGAATCAGAGCGCGAGACCGAAGCGCTGAATTATTATAAAACCGGCTTGAATTTTCTCGACCAAGGCGCTTACGAGCTGGCAGCCACTTCCTTCCGGCGCGTCGTCACCGCGCATCCGGCTTCAGCGCATGCGCGCGAAAGCGAGCTGCTTGCCCGCGCCTGTGAGGAGTTGGCGCTGGCCAGGTCCAAATCTCCGCAACCGGTCGCGAAGCCCGGCGGCTCAGCCGCCGCGGCCTTTGGCGGCGCTTTCATCGGCGGCGCGCTCGGCACGCTGGGCGGCGTCATTTTGCTGTTCTTGATGGCCAACGGCAGTTGAGACGCCTTCCCGCTGAGCATGCAGAGGAGGGCGCAGTGGGCATCCGCCGATGGCACAGAAGCACGCCGATGAGGACTGCAGTGGAATGGCGGGCAGTGCAAAAGCATGCAGGTGAAGATTCAAATACGTTCCTCAACGCCCCGGCCGACGGGAACAAACTCGTTGTCGTCCGGAATCGCAGCCGGTTTATCGCAGCCTTCCGACAGCGGCCTGGCCGGGTATTTGAACGCGCGGCGTTTTCACAGTGCTTGAGGCCTGCGAAGACGCGGCCCAGCGGAGGGGGAGCATCTGCGGACGGACATTCCTTCGCCCCGCGTCCACTTGCCGGCATGGCCCATCCCTGCCGCCGGCCACCTCATCCTGCGGTGGTCTTTTGTGTTGTGAATGACTGCGGCCTGTGCTATCATATCGCGCATTCGGAATTGGCACGCCTCTCAAGGTTTCACATGGTGGAGTGGTCGTCAGACTGGCAGTGTGCCAGATTGAATGAAATCGCTGAGTCCTCAGCGGAGGTGACAACATGAAGCGGCAATTTTTGCGGGCAAGCAGCGCCATGCTTCTGCTTGCGGCAGCAGTGAGTGCGCAGGAAAGCGGCTGGCGGCCTGAGCCGCTGCACGCTGCGCTGGGCGAGGTGATCGATGCGAATGAAAACAGCCGCTATCGGATTTTTGGCGGGATTCCTGGATTCACTGCGGCGCGCTACTATCATCACACAAACGATTGGCATCAGCTTCACCTGCTGCGCAATGATGCCGGCCGCGGCCAGCATCTGATTCTGCGCCTCACCAGTACCGAGATCACCCAGATGCGCGCCGGCCTGGCCCGGCGGCATCAAGCGCTGGCCGCCGGCGACACCATTCCGGCCCGGCCGCTGTATGCGATTGCGGAGGCGCGGTGGCGGGCGCGTCCTGGCCTCAGCAAAATAACCCTGCTCGACGGCACGGTGATCAACGGCGAATTGTTGCGGGCGCTGGCGGACACGCTGCTGGTGCAAACGGCGGGCGGCTTGCAGATTCACGTTCCCGATTTGCAGATCGCGAGTATCGGCGAATTGCCCGGCGTCATTCATGCCGGCGCGTTTCAGCGCACGGATCCCAACAACATGCGATTGCTGCTGGCACCCACGGGCCGCAGCCTGCCGGCGGGGCAGGGATATTTTGCGGATTACTATCTCTTCTTTCCAACTCTGGCTTACGGTGTGACGGAATTTCTTTCCCTCAGCGGCGGCATTTCGATTTTGCCCGGCGCGCGCTCGCAGCTTGGCTATGCGGGCTTCAAGCTCACCTGGCCGGTGTCCTCGCAAGTGGGACTGGCCACCGGCGTGTCCCATCTCATGATTCCAGAGGACGTCGAGGATGCCACGCTGGCCTACGCTGTCGCGACGTTCGGCAGCCGGCGCAGTGCCGTGACGCTGGGCGCCGGTTTACCGTTCACGACCAGCGAGGCGGCGGAGCCGGTTCTGCTGGTCGGTGCAGAAACCCAATTCTCGAACAGCATCAAGTTGCTGACGGAAAACTGGATTTTCACCGGCACGGATGAGCCGCGGGTGCTGTTTTCCGGCGGCGTGCGTTTCTTTGGAGAAAGGCTGGCCGTGGATTTGGCGTTGTTCAGCTCGGAAGAATTTTTTGAAGAGGACAGCGGATTCCCCTTCGTGCCCTGGGTGGATTTTTCGGTGTTTTTTGGGAGGTAAGTGAGGAGGACAACACTATTCCATAAACTTGACCAGGCTTTGCACCACCTCGCGAAGGTCGGGCGCCACCTCATCTTCCCTGAGCGCCTCGACAATGGCGCGGTCGCTCAGGCGCAGCCCGTAGCGGTGCCGGATTTGTTCGCGCAAGCGCGGCAGTACCATCTCTTTTGCGTCACACCACTCATATCGCGCCACGCCCTGCCACGTCGCCTGCAGGAAGGCCTCTGCCTTTTCGAGAACAGTTGAAGCCTGCCAGCCCAGTTTTTGTTCACGTGCATGTTGGTCGATCGAATCGATCAAACGCTTTCTCACGGCATCGCGCGAAGCTTCCACGACCTCCTCCACGAGCTGCACGATCTCTTCTTCCGCAGGCTGAAAAAGGGGAGGACTTTGTTGGGCGGAAGCCCGCACTGCCCGCGCAATGGCGGCGGGCACGAGGAGGTAATTCTCGATTTCCATGCGCTGCCAGATATTCCAAACCTGCTGGGGCACAAACGGTGAGTTGCGGTACTTTTTCAGTTCCTCCTCCCGTCGCGCAGCGAGCGCATAATCCCGATCCGCAATGACAAAAGCCTTCACCTGCAAATCGCGCTGATCACGAAAGGCCTGTTTCAGCGTGTTCAGCATGATTTGGACAGATTCCCCGGTCGGCCGTTTGTGTTGATGAAGAAAGATGAGCCGGCGCTGCAGGCGGGCGTAGTCATCGCGGTCGAGCAGACGGCCCAGAAAGAGTTGCAACAGTTTCTCATCCGATTTGTCCTCCACCACCACGACTCTTGGATAGGAGTCAATCAACAATAATTCGAGATTGGTCAAACCGCCGAGCGACTGTACCGCGTTCAAAACCTCGGTATGCACATTGAGCCGTTGCGGGCGCGCGTTGGTGAAGGTGATGATCTGGGAAGGCTCGGTGGCCACGATCAGTTCCGGCGAATGGCTGGCAGCAATGATTTGAATTCCCTCCCGCGTCAGACCGGCGAGCACAGTGTAGAGATCGGCAATCAGCCGGCTGAACAAATGCGCATCCGGCTCGTCGAGCAGGGCGGTGCTCACCGGCTCGATAAGGATGCCAGAGAGTATCTGCAGAAACTGATGGAAGCCGCTGCCACCGGAAATGATGTCCAGGTCCGCCCTGCGCGGCCGGCGGTCAACTTCCGTCGCCACCCCGGTTTCATGGTAAGTCGCATGAATGTAGCGATCAACCTCTTCATCGAATTGGGGATGGAGCAGGTCGATCTGTGGGAAGATCGACTTCAACAGTCGAACGAATTGCTGCCAGCGTGCTTCATCCTCCTTGAGATCGAGCAGGACATTTCGGATGATCGTGCCGTGCTGGCCGAGGGCACGCAGTTCGCGCCGCACGGCGATGGTCCGGCGTTCTTCCCGTGGAATGAAGCCGCTGTATCCCGGGATGAGTGTAATATTCAGGGCACCAGAATCGGGCAGCGGAGGAATTCTTGATTTGTTTTGTACGCTGAAGCGATTGTAGCGCAAAGTCACTTCGAACTCGTATTCCTCACCGCCGCGCAACCTGCCGATGACACGGATCGGAATCGTGTTGGTGCCTTTTTGTACCTTGCGGTCCTTCCATAAATCCCTGGGTTCTGCAGCGGGGATGATGACGAATTCATCGGGGCCGAACGTCCGGCTCTGAAACGTCAGCTCGCCATTTTTCCTTTCCAAACAGGCCTGATAACAAAAGTTGAAAACGGCACATGCCTGCAGCGCAGTAGATTTGCCACTATTGTTCGGGCCAACCAGCAAGTTGAAGTCCCGCAGCTCCAACTCGAGCACTTCGAACTGCTTGAAGTTCTCGATGTGAAGCCACTCGAGCCATTTGGGGTTGGCAGGCATCTCTTCGTCTCTCACGATGGTTGTGAAGCTGTATTGAAATTGCCGGAAATTACCCTTTCGCAGTCCAAATTACAAGTCAGAATTCCTGTTCAATCGAATTTTCTGCCTCTCCTTGAACCCCGCCAGCGGCCCGATCGTTTTGCGCAACAGAAGCTCGGCATGCCCGGCGACCACGTAGTCTTTCAGTTCGCCGATCACTTCATAGCCCAAACGGCGGTATTGAAGGATGATACGCACATGAAGACGTTGGGCGCATCCCGGAAAATGCGTTCTTCGGCAAAACGGATCAGCTCACTGCCGACTCCCCGGCCGCGCCACGCCGGCATGACGCACACCGTTTGGATGTAGCCGCGGAACGCGCCCTGCATGTTGATGATGATGAAGCCCGCCAGCTCTCCTTGCGCCAGCGCCACATAGACTTCCTTGCTGGCATCACTCAGTACGGCGACGGACTCCTCGTAGCCGCGGCCCAACGTCAACCATGGCTCGGAAGTCGACATGGTGTGGGCACAGGCATGAATTTCTGCGGCGCCTTGTATTGGGCGAAGGGTGATCATTTCCGGCTCCCTTCGAATTCCTGTTCGAAGCGATGGCAGGCTTCGCGCAGGCTGTCTTCGGCATTGAGGCCCAGGCCGCGGCCCAGCGCCACCAGGCTGAACAGCAGATCGCCATAAAGCGCCGGCAACGGCCGGAGGTCGCGTTGCGGTTCCGCTTGTTCGCCGGCGGCCGCCGCGCGAAAAGCTTGCCAGTTGGCTTCAACCTCGGCCGCACTCGCGGTGGCGGCGCGTGCCTTTTGCTGCAGCCTGGCCGCGCGCTGCAGCGCCGGCAGGGCGTGCGGCACGCCGTCGAGCGCGGATTTTTTTCCTTCCTGCTGCTTGATCTGCTCCCACAGGTGCGTCAGCTCGGCGGCGGAATTCACTTTGGCATCGCCGAACACGTGCGGGTGCCGGCGAATCATCTTGGCGCTGATCGCTGCGATGACCGCGCCGATGTCAAAGCGGCCGGCCTCCGCGGCAATTTGCGCATGATAGATCACCTGCAGCAGCAGATCGCCCAGCTCATGACACAGTTCCTCCTCATCGCCGGCGTCGAGCGCATGCAAAACTTCATACGTTTCTTCGAGCAGGTACGGACGCAGCGAGGCGTGGGTCTGCTCACGGTCCCACGGACATCCCTGCGGACCGCGCAACTGCGCCATGATCTCGACCAATTCTGTGAATTTCTCACTGCCGTGCATGTTCTCTCCGGTTTGTGATTTTGTCGTGCCGATCGCTGGCAAGTGCGGCAACTTTTTCGCTGGCAGCATTGCGCCTGGCGGGCTGCGTGGTTTCAGATTGTCGCAGAGGCGGCGCCGGCAATCGCGCTGGCAGAGTTAAGCAGATTCGAGGAGATTGTAAAGGCATATTTGCGCTGCCAGGCAGGGGAGCGCCGCATTTTGGTAAACGCCAGTTGATGCCTTGGTTATCGGGGGTTTCATTTTTCCCTGCAACGGTTGCACCGTTGCTTCTCGCGCTGCGCGTCGTGAGGCCACGACCCAGCCGTGGGGGATCATCATCTTTCAGCAACTGAGGCCGCGGCGGCGGTGTTGTTTTGCTCAGCAACGGTTACAACGT
>JBBIKM010000076.1:0-12222 GCA_037445455.1 bacterium
AGAAAAATGGCTGTCATAAATGTGTGGTTTGCAATCATCAAAGAAATGTTCATCGTAGCAACAACAAGCCGTGTTTTTTTGCCAATCATTTTTCTGTCAGTGCCTGCTGAAAGAGTTACTGCCATTGCTTGCTGCTGCCCGCGGACTTCGGAATTCAGCTTGTCTGAAATCCGGTGCAGCTTATTGCGCCGGCGGTCTCAGCTTTTGCAGAAACACCCTGGCCGGCTGAAAGTTGGGATCTTCCCGCAGCAAAGCGGTGAGGGTTTCGGCGGCTTTGGCCGGTTCGCCGGCGTCGGCGTAGAAGCCGGCGAGATAAAATTTCGCATTCTGCCGTTCCTGACGATTGAGATCGACCTGGGCGAGCGCCGCCAGCATCGTTTCACACGCCGCGTTGAGTTTATTCTGCCGCCATTGCGCGATGGCGATTTGGTAGAGCAGCATGCCCTTTTGTTCGGAGAGCGGCAGCGTTTTCCAGAGAAACGCTTCGCGCTGGTCCCAGGCGCCTTCCAGCTCAAAGGTCTTGGCCACTTGTTGGTAGGGATAAGGATCGTCCGGCGCGAAGACACTGACCGCGAGATATTCCCGCCGGGCCCGCTCGAAATCACGCCGCTGCAAATAGACTTCCGCCATGCGGTAGTGCGCCCGCGACCAGACGTTTTCCGACAGCAAATAATTCCGCACAATCGGCACGGTGGCGGGGTCGCCGTAAGGCCGGTAATCGTCGAGCGTGACCGGCTTCTCCGGGAAAGGCCAGCGATGCGTCATCTCGAGAATCTTCATCAGGCCGATGTCCCAATCCAAGTCGGTGACATAGTAAGGATGATCGGCAGGTTGAAAATGGGGAGCGGGATCGGCCAGCCAGCCGCCGAAACGAATGGCTTCATAAAAACCGGTGGCCATAAGATAGTAGCCCTCCGGATCGGGATGCAAATGATCGACGAGCAGATTGTTGCCCAGCAGGCCCTGCGGCGAGCGCTGCGCCAGGCGGGAGGAGAGATCGACAAAGCGGCTGCCGTGCTGCTGCGCCAGCGCCGCGATGAGTTGATTGACCTCCTCGCTGGCGCGAAAGCGGATGAGATCGCGGTCTTTCGCGCCGGTGAAAAATTGCAGCGCCGCCGTGGAATCACCCAGGCCGGCGCGGGCGAGACCGCGTTTGTACCAGAGCACCGCCGCGCTGGAATCCAGCCGCCACGCGGTGCGATAAGCGTTGTCACTTTCCACAAACAGGCGAAGCTGCCGCAGGCTGTCGCCGGCCGCAATGGCCTGCTCATAAGCCGCGCGGCCGGCCGGTGGCAAGTCCGGCGGCGCGCTGGCAAAGGGCGGCAGGTCGCGCAGGTTTGAAAACAGATTGCTGAGCAGCACCGGCACGCCGCGGCGGGCGCATTCCCGCAAAATCAAATCAAGATTGTCGCGGAAATTCGTGAGCGTGCGCTGGTACTTGGGCGAGCCCAGGGCGATGGCCTGATCGCCAATGACATTGGCCATCAACGAGGGTTTGCGGGCCTCCTGGTTCGGCGCGGGCCGGAGCCACAGAATCAGGCGCCGCAGCATTTGCACCAAATGCAGCTTCTGCAGCTTGAGGTAGGCGCGGATCAACTTGCCGTTCTGCCCCAGTGAAACCGTGGAGGCGCTGCCATAGGCGCCGTAGAATTCGTTGTGCCCCATGTAGATGATGATCAAATCCGGCTGGTGCGCCAAAATCTCGGGCAGCAGATCGACAACCGTGAAACTGTTGACCGCGGAGATGCCGGTGTTGATCACTTCGAAGCGGCGCTGGGGATAGGTCTGCGCCAGCAAATAGCGAAGCTGCACCGGGAAGGGAACCTGGCAATCAAAGGGAAAACCGGCGGTGGTGGAGCCGCCCACGCAGAAGATGCGAAAAACTTCCGGGCCTTTGTGTTTGACGAAAAGATCGGGCTGCATGCCCGGCACAGTCACGCGGGCGGGGTCGAAATAACGCTTTGCCACCCACTGGTTGAGTTGATAGTACGGCTTGCCGGCTTTGGTGGTTTCGAAGACAAACGCCTCGGGCGCGCAGACGCCCAACAGCCGCAAGCCTCCTTCTGCCAGCGCCAGCAGCAAGACCGGCATAAGAATGACCGCTGCTGCAAAGAGCCGCTTTTGCAGTGGGCCGGGCTGAGGCGCGGGTTGGCGGGCAGCAGGTTTGCGGCGGGGTGCTCGTTTCGCCATGGATTCTTTGATCTCTTAAAGACTCTTGGCAGGAAACAATGACTTTTCAACGCAAGTTTTCGCCGATGAATGCCGACAGAAACGAGTCAGGGTTAATCCGCGGCTATCTGCGTCCACAGAATTCCTGGCTGCAGCTCAACCCCACAGTGTTACTTGGCCATCATCAGTTTTCTCACTGCCACTTGTTCGCCGGCCTGCAATCGGCAGAAGTAAACGCCGCTGGCCAGGCCCGTGGCGTGCCAACGCAACGCGTGCGCACCGGCAGACATCTCCCCTTCCCAAAGCCTGGCCACTTCGCGGCCGTCCGCCGCCAAGATTGTAAGCACAACGCGGCTGCGCGCGGGCAGATGAAAGCTGATGGTCGTCGCGGGGTTGAAGGGATTCGGATAGTTCTGCGCCAGCGTGAAATTTTGCGGCGCGCTGGCCCGCGGCTCTGCCACCGCCACACTCTGGCCCGGCAGGTTGGCATCCATCCACAAAATGCGCAGATTCACCCACTCCTTGAGATACTCCACTTCCTCGCGATAGTTCTGCCCGATGTAGGCGTTGGGCCACACATAAACGCCCAGAATGGGCCAGCGCTCGAAGTTGCGCTTTTGGGATTCTTCCAGCAGTTGCGCGGTGGAATCGATGAAGGCGTGAATGCGCTGCACGTCGAACACCGTCTTGCGCAGACTTTGCCAGCGGCTGGCGAGCAGGCGCGTAAAGGTGGAGTCCTGCAGCAGGCGCGGCCACCAAAAGGGGATTTGAAAGCCGTCCGATTGCACGCGAAAGTCGACCTGCCAGCCGTAGAGCTTGGCGCCATCGTAATAGTCGGCATTGCCGAAGGCCAGATCATAATCCCATACCGGGCCCATGGTCAGCCGGCCGTTCTTGCTGTCACGATCCTTGTGCATGAACGCGCTCAAGCGATAGCCGTCAACATTGCGCGAAACTTCGTTGATCAGAAAGTAGTCGATGGCCGCAGCGGGATCGAGAAATTTCACATAGCCGTTTTGGGGATGGGCAAAGTACGGCCCGGCCATCAAACTCTCGAAGCGATAGATAAAATTCTGAATGTAGCTCTTCTGCGCCGGCACGATGTCATCCTGATCGGGATAGTCGTACTGGTAATAGATGCGGTGTGGCGAGCCGGGATAGGGCAAAAAGGAGGAGTACCAGCCTTGCGTATCCGAGCCTTCCCATTTGTCGATCTTGATGAGGTAGCCGCCGGTCAGCGCGTCCCCCGAGACATCCCCGGGTTCAAGCTTGGAGATGTTGACGCGGGCCTTGTCACGTTTAATTTTCTCCATGAAAATGTAGAGGCCGCGATAGTCACCATTCAACACCACTTCGCAGAAACGCGTGCGGCTGGCGTAGCGGCCCAATTGATTGGCGAGGTGATAGGCCAGCACATTGCGCATAAGCGTCTTGTCGGAGTAGGAAGCCGACAACACCCAGTCGCTTTCCGCCGGCATGCCCATGAGCGCAACCTCGACATCATTTCCCAGCGCGTCCCAGGTCTCGAAACCGTACTGCTTCTTGGGAAACATCTGCGAACTGGAGCCGCGAATTTCAATGCCGATCTTGCCGTGGTAGTGATTGAACGGATCAGAGAGATTGTTGCGCACGCCCGGGCCGTTGTCAATGATGCCCATGTCGGCCATGATCTTGGGCTCGTCAGGAATTTCCCGGCCGTGCGTATCGATCACCACGATCGGCAAATTCGAGGAGGTGAATTCAACTTTCTGGGATTGCGCTTGCGCCGCACGCGGCAGCAAGAGGGCGGCGAGGCACAGCGCAGCGGGCGCGGCAAACCGGCCGCCGGCCGGAGAAATTCTGCCAGGGCATTTCTTCCACATGATCATCATCCCTTCGCAGCTTGTCTGTGCTCATTTCAAATGGGTGAGCTTGCGGGTTGCAACCGTCCGGCCCTCCACCTGCACGCGCACAAAGTAAATGCCGGCCGGCCATTTCGCGGCCGCCAGCCACACCGTGTGTGTGCCGGCGGTGCGAAATTCACGCAACACGTCCTGCACAACACGCCCCTGCACATCAACCACCGCGATCGCAACGCGAGCGGGCCGGGTCAGCGCATATGAGATTTGAGTGGCGGAATTGAAAGGATTGGGAAAAACCTCGAATTGAAAACTTTCGGGCGGCGCGGCGGCTTGCGTCACCGCGTTGGTCACTTCGTTGATCCTCAGGCCGTTGAGCAGCGTCCTACCGGCTTGCGGTTTGAAATAGAGATCGAGCATGCCATCGGTGACGCTGAGATTGGCAATGGTCTTTTCCAATGCCTGGTTTTTGCCGGCCTGCGCGAACGGATCGACCTGCTCCAGCACCTTTTGGCTCTCCGCCCAAACGTCAAATACGCGGCGGCCCGCCGCCTCCCACACCGTCTCCGCCAGCAGGAGAGTGACCTGATAAGTGCCGGGCGCCAGCCGCACTTGATAGAACGTCAAGCCTTCACGGCCGGTGAGAAAAATGTTGGGGTGAGCCGTGCCGGAAATCTGCGTGCCAGGAGGAGCCGTGCTCACCGCGCCGCCTACCGCGCCATAGTCAAGCCGGCCCTGCCACACTTGATCCGGCAGGAAGCCCTCCTGCCCTGCTCCGCCCACATTGATGTGGAGCGGCAGCGGCGGCGCCACGGCAACGTTGGTGTATTGCAGGCTCATGCGATTGGCGCCCGGCGAGCGATCTTTCACGCCATTGACCACCAAGACATAGGTAAGTCCGGGATCCAATCCCTCCGTTACCAATTCCACGGTGCGGTTGCCGGGCAGCAGGCGCGCGGCCGTTAAGGTGGCGCCGGGAAGAGTGTAATTGGCCAGGGCCTCGGCACTGGCCTGCTCGACCTCCTCGGAAAAGTAAACATGCAACCGATGTTGAAAGGCTCGGGCCCACACCAAGTAAGGCGGCTCCACATCGCGCTCGATGATGGCCCGGCCGGAGTAACCGGTTTGCGCACTGCTGGTCAGACAGAGAATCAGGTAGCCGTCCTGGAAAACCGCATTGTCGGGGATGAAGTTGGCGTTGTTGCCGTCCCAGGTGTGCGTGGCCTTGCTCCAGCGGTTTTGATCCCAAACCGTGAAATCATCCGTCCACTGCAGGGTAAAATTGTCTCCCTGGCCGGGGGTGTATGCGTAGTATTTCACCCAGTCATAATAAGCATAAACCGGCAGCACCGCGGGACTGAGCACGCCCGCCCAATCAACGGCTGCCGGCGGCCAGATGTTCATCATGATCTTCTGCGGCCGTGTGAGCGTGGCAATGTGCGCCTCGGTTTGGCGGTGGACTTCATAGCCGTCAATCAGCCAGGCGACATAGTCCGGCGTCCATTCGATGGCATAAACATGAAAAGCGGCATGCGGATTGAAGGGCGTCACGCTGGTGAAGACGTGATTGACCTGGCCGGGCGTGATGGTGTTGAACTGTGCCTGGTTTTGGTAGCGGCCGAGGATTTCGATGTCAATCTCATTCCAGTTGGCGACCGGATTCGAGCTGCCGTCATGATAGGTGAAGAACGAGGCCAGCAGGCCGCTGCCAGCCGCGGATTTCATGCGCACTTCGCAGCGGCCGTAGGTGACGGCGGTGCGCGTGCGCAGCTCGGCGCCGCGGTAGGTCTTGACTTGCGCCACCGAGGTGGCCACCCACAGCCATGCGGCCAGCAGGGAAAGAAAGACAATCACTCTTTTCATGCACGTCTCATCCCGAGAAATAAAGCCAGACGGTTGCGACCGCCAGCGCGAGCACAATTGAGAGCTGCACGTCCAGGCGGCGCCGCGCAGGATTTTCCTGCGGCCCGCGATAAGTGAAATAGGTCACATCGGCAAGCTGGGCCTCGGAATGCGCCGGTGCGGTCAGGCTCACCACCACCAACACGGCAGAACACGCAATGAACAGAAAAACCGCAAAGTGCAGAAAGTTCAGTTCGGCGTAACTTTTCAGCACACCGGTGAGCGCGTGTTTGTTGATCTCCGCGACCAGCCGGCCGAGGCCCAGGATCAGGCCGGTGAGCAATGCCGCCATCGCGCCGCGGCCATTCAGGCGCTTGCAGAAGACGCCCAGCAGAAACACCGCGGCGATCGGCGGCGAAATGTAGGCCTGCACGCTCTGCAGATATTGATACAACTGGCCGGATATCGATTTGATGAAGGGAATCCACGACAGGCCCAAAATCACCAAAATGGCGGTGGCCACCCGGCCGACCAGAACCAATTGCCTCTCCGAGGTGTGGGGATTGAGCTTCCTGTAAATGTCCCAGGTGATGAGCGTGGAGCAGGAATTGAACACCGAGGCCAGCGAGCTCATCAACGCAGCCAGCAAGCCCGCCACCACCAGGCCGCGCAGGCCGGCGGGCAGAAACGCGGCCACCAAAGCCGGCAGGGCATGATCTGGCTTGGGCAGCACGAGGCGGCCGGTCTGCACCAGGCAATAGGCGGCAATGCCGGGCATGACAAAGATGAACACCGGCAGGATCTTCAAATAGCCGCCGAAGATCGCGCCGCGCCGCGCCTGGCATTGATCCCGGGCCGACAACACGCGCTGCACGATGAGCTGATCCGTGCACCAATACCACACGCCCAAAATCGGCGCGCCAAACAGAATGCCGGTCCATGGAAAGTTGGGATCGGTCACCGGTTGCCACATGTTGAAGAAGTTGCTGCCCGCGATTTGCTGCATCGCGCCCCAGCCGCCCACCGCCACCAGGCCGGTCACGGTCACCACCACCGCGCCAAAGATCATGATGAACATTTGCATCAACTCGGTGTAGACCACGGCACGCAGCCCGCCGCACACGGTGTAGAGGCCGGTGGCCGACACCACAATCAGCGCGCCCGTCCAAAAATCGATTCCCATCAACGATTCGAACACGATGCCGCCGGCCGCGATGGTCACCGAGATCTTGGTCAACACATAGGCCATGATGGAAATCCACGACAGATAGATGCGGGCCGCCGGCGAATAGCGCCGCTCCAAAAACTCCGGCATGGTATAGACCTGAGTTTTCATATAAAACGGCACAAAGACCCAGGCCAGGATCAGCAGAATGAGCGAAGCGAGAATTTCAAACTGCGCGACAGCCACGCCGCTGGCCGCACCCGTGCCGGCCAGCCCCACCAGATGTTCCGAGCCGATGTTCGAAGCAAACAACGAAGCGCCGATCACAAACCAGCCGACATTGCGCCCCGCGAGAAAGTATCCCACCGCACTGTCAACCGCGGTCCGGCTGCGCGCGGTCGACCACCACGCAATCCAAAAGAGCACGCCGAAGTAGAGCCCAATCACTACATAGTCGAGCCCGACAAGTTGATTCTCCACTTCATGCTCCCGCTTGATGAAGATCTCAATACAGCCTCAAGATGGGGAACAACTCGGTTGCATGTCGGGAGAATTATCAAGAATGGTGCCACTACTGCCGGCGGTTTATCCTTCTGTAAATGTTGAAGCGCAGTGCGCAGCTTTTGACGCAGCTTATCAATTCGATAATCCTGCCTTATCTTCATGATAACAACCGGCCACGCCAGAGTGCTGCCGCTTTGCCGTCTTCCTCGTCGCAGTCCCGGCGCAGTGTAGTTGCCTAACCGCACAACGCTCAGTCGAATTCCGGGGCACAGACCAACAGCCCCGGGTGTTGTCACTTTGCAGGTGTCCAGGCAAGCATCAGCACTGCAGTCAAAGTCGCTTGGAAGGCTGCGCTGCGTCTGAAACCCAACGCGCGGCCGCGCGTTGCAACGCCACACGAATCTATTTGATGCCCAAACGCTTGCACATGCGGTGATAATTGGGCGGCGCGATTCCCAACAGCCGTGCCGCCTCGGCGTCCGAGCCGGCATGGTCGCGCACAAAGCGAAAATAACTTGCCTGCACCTGCTTTTCCATTTCCCGCCAGGGCAGGACCTGCTTGCCATCCCAGCGACCCCAGTTGGGAAATTCAACCAGCGCGGGCGTCTGCGGTTGAATGCCCAGGGCGGCGTTGACTTGTGCAACGTCAATGGGATCGGAATGGGCAAGCAACAGCCGTTGCACCACGTTTTGCAGCTCGCGCACATTGCCCGGCCAGTCATACTTCACCAGCGCCTGCAGCGCCTGCTCGGTCAAACGTGGCGGCATCTGGTTCATTTCCGCGCTGAAGAGCTCCATGAAGTGGCTGATGAGCAGCGGAATGTCCTCGCGCCGCTCGGCCAGCGCCGGTACACTGATGGTGACGACGTTAAGCCGGTAGTAGAGATCTTCGCGGAAGCGCCTGGCCTCCACCTCCTTTTCCAAATCCTTGTTGGTGGCGGCGATGATGCGCACATCGACGGCAATCGTGCCGGTGCGGCCGATCTTGTCGATTTCGCCCTCCTGAATGACGCGCAGCAGCTTGGCTTGCGCGGGCAGCGGCAGTTCGGTGATTTCATCCAGGAACACCGTGCCGCCGTCAGCCACTTCGAACAATCCCTTCTTGGTGGCCAGCGCGCCGGTAAAGGCGCCCTTTTCGAAGCCGAAAAGCTCACTCTCGATGAGATGATCCGGCAGGCTGCCGCAATTGATCGGCACAAAATTCTCGAACTGCCGGCGGCTGTTGTAGTGCAGATTCATTGCCACCAGTTCCTTGCCCGTGCCGGAGGGGCCGCGCACCATGACGTTCACGTTGGTGCCGGCAAACTTGGCGATTAACTCGCGCAGTTGGCGCATGGCCGCCGATTCGCCGATGATGCGCTTGCGCCCCAGCAGGTCCAGCACCGTCTTCTGCAGGCGCTGGGCGGAGCGTTGCTGCTCCTGCAGCAGCCGCCTTCGCTCGAAAGCATTGATGATGTTGAGCACGAAATCGGTGGGCTGGTAGATATAGGCTTCGATATCGCCGGGGTATTTGGTGCAATACCAGATTGCCCCCGCCTCCTGCAGCCGGTGGGCAAACTCGAAGTCGGTGACGTTGATCGTCATCTTGGTGACGATGATGACCTGCAGCGTGGCATCGATTTCCTTGATGCGCCGGATCAGACTTTCGCCGATGATCGCGCCCGGGATCTGAAAATCCATGATCACCACGTCATACTTGCCGTTATCCCGCTGTAACAGTGTCAGCGCCTCCTGGCCGTCGGCGACCACGTCGCGAATGTGAATGCGATCGGCGAAGGGACGCAGCGTGTTGCGCACGCGCCGTGCGTCGAATTCCTCGTCCTCGATGAGCAGCAGGTTGATAACGTCGCTCGTTTTCATGCTGATAATTTCCTCCGTGCCCCCGGCGGGCCCGGCCTCAGGCCGGCGGGATCAGGATGGTGAACTGGCAGCCGCCGCCGGGCAGATTCTCGACGTCCAAATCCCAGCCGCACCGCTGTTTCGAAATTTCGTAAGCGAGATAACAGCCATAGCCCGAATGCAGGCCGTCGCCTTTGGTGGAGATGTTTTCCAGGAACAGGCGCTTGATGCCGTGCTCGTTGGTTTCCAACAGCTCGGGCAAAATGGCCCTGCCGTTATTGGCGATGATGACGCGCGACACGCCCGCGGCCGGATCGCAGTGGGTGCGCACCGTGATGGTGACGCCGCCTGCGCCGCTGTGATCCAGCGCATTCTGCAGCAGCGGCTCGAAAATCTCCCACACCACGAACTCATTCACCTGCACCGGCGGCAGCGCCTCATCCAGGTCCAGGTTGAACTTGAACTCCTCCGACTGCCGGGTCACGCGCAGGCAAATGTGCTCAACGATGAAGCGCAGCACTTCGTTCAGGTTGGTTTGGAAAATCGGGCCGCGGATCGCCAGCACCGGCGGCTCATACCATTTCATATCGTAGATCACGCGCGACATATAGTTGGCGTATTTGGTGACGCGATATTTGACCTCTTCGATGTTGGCGGCCGAAAGCATGCGCACGTCTTCCTTGATGAAGCCCATCACCTTTTCGGCTTTGTGATGGGTGTGATAAATCCGCTTGGCGAATTGTGCCTCTTTTTGATAATGAATCCGCTCCTTAAGCTGCTCCTCCCTTTCCTTGAACAGCAGTTGCTGGGCCTCGTCGCGTTCCTGCACGGAATAGGAGGACACGAAAAACAGCGCCAGCATGCCAAACAGAATCATGCCCATGAACACCATGCCGGATTGATTGAAGCTGGTGATGATCTCGCGGGTGACAAAACCAAAGTCCGGCGCATTTTTGATGTAAACCGCGCCGGCAAACTCACCCTTGGGGACGAACGGTACGAACACGTGAAAGGTCTGCTTGCCCTCCAGCAGATTGTAGACTTGCTCGGTGGACTGAAGCTGGCCGCGCACCTGGCGGTAGAGCCGGGTCGCCTCGGTGTGCGGCATGTCGGAGGGCGGCAGGTCGGTCAGATTCTCGAAGAAGAAACGGTAAAGCACCGTGCCGTTGTCGATGGCGAACACGCGCTCGCCCTGCGACACCAGCACGCAGGCTTCTTCGACATGCTGCAACAGCAACTGCTGGCTGAAAATGATGTCGAGAGCCTGGATCAGCTTGCGGCGGTCGGTGGCGTTCTGGCGGTGCGCCGGCGAAGTGGTCTCCAGCAGCAGCTCCAGCGAGGTGGCGGCCAGATTCGCGAAGCGTTCGGCGGAATCGCGTTGATACCATTCCTGCGCGCGCACCAAAAAATCCTTCACCGAATCCTTCTGCACGAAGGAAACCAGCACTTGCGACGCCACCATGATGGTGAACAGCACCAGCACGTGTTTCAACTCAAAATGGTAGCGGCGCAGCTTGGCGACGAGACGGCCTTGCGGAGAATTCATGGTCAGTTGATCAGCACTTTTTGCGAGCGAATCATGGCTTCCGCGCCGGCGAGCGCGGCGGGGACGGAGATTTCCTGTTTGATGGCCTGATGGGCAAAAAAGGAGAGGATATCCGAAATCTTGGTGTACTCCACCAACGCCGGCCGGTGCACACCGCTGGCGAGAAGCTGGTGGTAGTACAGCAGATCCGGATGCTGGCCGCAAAACACCGAATCTTCATAAACGGACTTGATGGCAGGCAGGTAGCCCATCTTTTCATAGATGGCACGCTGCATCTCTTTGCTGGTGGCAAACTTGATGAACTTGATCGCCGCGGCCTTCTTGTTCGAATCGCGCGCGATCATGAGATTCCAGCCGCCAAAGACGGCCGCGGGCTGGGAGCCGGCAAAATGCGGCAGCGCCGCAACTGAAATGGACTTGATCTTCTCGCCATACCGGCTTTCATAGTCGCGCAAATTGCCGGGCCAGCCGCGAAAGAAAATCGCATCCTGGGCCAGGGCGTGCTCATAGACATCGCCTTCCTTGTAATTCGTCACCGCCGGCGGGGTCACGCCGTATTTGCCCACCAAATCGACGAGCAACTGCAACGCGCGCCGCGCCGCGGGGGTGTTAACCCGCAGCGAATCGCCCGTGATCAATGCCGGGCTTTGATGCCCGATATTTTCCACGAACGAACAAATCAGGCCTTCGTAACTGTCCGCCGGAAACAGGTAAAAGGGCTGCGGGCGCGAGCTGAAACGCCGGCTGAGCTGAATGAAGTCTTCCCACGTCATTGCCGCCTTGAGCTTGCGCTCCACTGTGGTGAAATCCGGCAGCGCCTGCAACAGATCACGGCGGTAATACAGGATGCCGACATCAAAATAAAACGGCACACCAACCAATGCCCCGCCGGAATAACACGAGCTGATGGCCTGCGGCAGAAAGGCCTGCTGTTCCATGGGGGAGAAATAGCCGGTCAGCGGCTCGGCCCATTTGACGAAACGCGGCGTCCACACCAAATCCACCGCAAAGATGTCGACGCGCGAGCTCTTGCTGCGCAGCGCGCGGGTGAGAAGCTGCTTGCGCTCGTTCGTGCTAAATTTGGTGAAGGGAAGGTTGACCGGTACGACTTGCAGGCTGCCGCGGTACTGCGCGTTGAAACGGTCAATGATGGTTTGTTGCGCCGCCGAGAGGTTGTCGGCAAAGTAGAGGGTCGTGACCTTGGCGTCTTCTTCCTCCTCCGGGCCGGTGGGGGTGAACACCACGATGACAATGGCCAGGGCGGCAATCAGGAGGGACACGATCAACAAACTGGTTCTGGAAAAGAGACGGCTGAACAT
>JBBIKM010000076.1:12246-25766 GCA_037445455.1 bacterium
GCTCCGGTCGTTCCGCCAACTGTGTTCGCAGTTGGAGAGCGCAGGAAACCGAATCGCTGCGCCGTGTGCTCGACCGTCAGGCGCCTCCGGAGGGGACAAACGTCAACATGAGCCTGGCAGGGAACCGTGGCCGCGGGGCGTTTTTACTCGAGCGTGGCGTGCGAAGTCGAAAGGCAGGGAAAGCAACAGCGGGGAACAACCCGGCGCGCATGACCATACTCATCGGATTCCGCCAGCATTCCTGGAAGTTGCTGTGAACAATCATTCATCAATCACGCAGCGATAATGCGAAACCGTCGCGAATTTGTCAAGCTGGATTTTGGCAGGGGCAGGGAACGGCGCCGGGTTTGCCGGCGCCGTTGCCGGCAGGAAGGAAGGTGAGGATTGAGTGGCAACGCTTTATTTTGCCACGACGACGTTTTCGGTGCGCGGCTGCAGCAGCTTCGCCACCAAGCCCGTCCACCCGGTTTGATGCGAAGCGCCGACGCCGCGGCCGTTGTCGCCATGAAAGTATTCGTGGAACAGCACGTAATCGCGGAAGTGCGGATCGTTTTGGATCTTCTCATGATAATTGAACACCGGACGCCGGCCGCTTTCATCACGCAGGAAGATGCGCGTCAAGCGGTGGCACAGCTCGCTGGCCACTTCGTTGATCGTGCGGAAGCGGCCGGAGCCGGTCGGGCATTCGATCTTGAATTCATCGCCATAGTAATGATGAAACTTCTGCAGCGACTCGATGATGAGATAATTCACCGGCATCCAGATCGGGCCGCGCCAGTTCGAGTTGCCGCCGAACAAGCCGGAATCCGATTCCGCCGGCTGATACTTCACTGTGAACGCGCTGCCGTTGACGTGAAACACGTACGGTTGATCATCGTGAACGCGCGACAGCGCCCGCACGCCGTAATCCGAAAGAAACTCCGTCTCATCCAACATGCGCTTGAGCAAACGCTTCATGCGATGGCCGCGCAGCAGCGAGAGCAAACGCCGCTCGCCCGCGCCCGGCTCATGCCAGCGCGACACCAGATTCGCCAAATCGGGACGGTAGTGGAGAAACCATTCCAGGCGTTGTTTGAACTCGGGTACTTGCGCGAGCAGCTCCGGCTCCAGTGTTTCGACGGCAAACAGGGGGATCAAACCCACCATCGAGCGGACTTTCAACGGCACATGGGCATCGTTGGGCAAATGCAGCACATCGTAGAAGAACTCATCCTCCTGATCCCACAAGTCGGTGCCATCGCCGCCGATGTTCGCCATGGCGCCGGCGATGTAGAGAAAATGCTCGAAGAATTTGGTCGCCATGTCTTCGTAAACGTGATTATGCAGCGCCAATTCCAGGGCGATGCGCATCATATTGAGCGAATACATCGCCATCCAACTGGTGCCATCGGCTTGTTCGAGGTGGCCGCCGGTGGGCAGTTTGGCGCTGCGGTCGAACACGCCGATGTTATCCAGGCCAAGAAAACCGCCTTGAAAAATGTTGTGCCCTTCCGCGTCCTTGCGATTCACCCACCAGGTGAAATTGAGCAGCAGTTTTTGAAACACGCGCTCGAGAAACGCGAGATCTCCCTCGCCGCCGTTGCGCTTGCGGTCGATCTGAAAGACACGCCACGTTGCCCAGGCATGCACCGGCGGGTTGACGTCACCAAATGCCCATTCGTACGCCGGCAGTTGGCCGTTGGGATGCATGTACCACTCGCGCGTCAGCAGCACCAACTGCTCCTTGGCAAAATCCGCGTCGATCATCGCCAGCGGAATGCAGTGGAACGCCAAATCCCATGCCGCGTACCACGGATACTCCCACTTGTCCGGCATCGAAATGATGTCCGCGTTGTTGAGATGCAGCCATTCGTGATTGCGGCCGTGTTTGCGGCCTTCCGGCGGCGGCGGTTGTCCCGGATCACCGTTCAACCATCGCGGAATGTCGAAGTAATAAAACTGCTTTGACCACAACATGCCGGCGAAAGCCTGGCGCTGCACGTTCTTCGCGTCTGCATCTTTGATTGGTGCTTGCACCTCGCCGTAAAACTCGTCGGCTTCTTGCAGGCGCTGGGCAAAGGTTTGATCAAAATTGACGAACGCCTTGTCCGCCGCGGTTGCGACGTTGGTCAAACGCAGGCGCAGCGTCGCGGAGTTGCCGGCGGGAATTTCGAGCTGATAATGCGCCGCCGCCTTCGTGCCCATTTGCGCCGGATTCACCGCCGCCACGTTGCCGTGCACGACGTACTCGTTTATGCCGTCTTTGAAATAACCTTTCGCGTCGACGTTGTACAAGCGCCTGGCGTTCGTCTCATTATCGCAGAATAAAAATTTCGGATCACCTTCGCAGAGCAGCCACCTCTTGCCGAGATCGGTTTGATTGATTTCGATGCCGCCCCGCGCCGTCACACACATGCTGGGTTTATGGCCGTTCAAGCCCCACGCCCACGTATTGCGAAACCACACCGTCGGCAGCAAATGCACCGTCGCCGCTTCCGGTCCGCGATTGTGCACCGTGATCCGAATCAAAATATCATCCGGGGCGGCTTTGGCATATTCGATGAACACGTCGAAATAACGGTCCTCGTTGAAAATGCCGGTATCAATCAGCTCGAACTCCGGCGCGCCTTTGCCGCGGCGACGATTTTCGTCAACCAGCCAGCCGTAGGGAAACTCGGCTTGCGGATATTTGTACAGCATCTTCATGTAGGAATGCGTTGGCGTGCTGTCGAGATAGTAGTAATATTCCTTCACATCCTCGCCGTGGTTGCCCTCGTTGCCGGTGAGACCGAAAAGGCGCTCTTTCAAAATCGGATCGCGGCCGTTCCACAGCGCCAGCGCGAAACACAGCAATTGCCGGTCGTCACAAATGCCGGCAATGCCTTCCTCGCCCCAGCGAAAAGCCTTGCTGCGCGCCGCGTCGTGCGAGACGTATTCCCACGCGTTGCCATACGGACTGTAATCCTCCCGCACTGTGCCCCACTGGCGCTCGGTGACATACGGCCCCCACTTCTTCCAGGCGGCTTTTTGCGAGCGGGCTTCGGCAAGACGTTTTTTCTCCGCGTTCATGGGGTCTTCCTCAATTGAAAAGGTGTTTCTGCAATATCCTGGCCGTTGCATCAAAGCCCGAAAGCTTCGTGCGACTCGAAATTTCATGACTCTCAGCCCAGCCGGGGTTGAAACATTCCAGGACAGGCATCAAACAGATCATCTCTCGACCACTCGCAGCGCGTGACCGTCAGGATCACGCACAAGACCTCCCTTCCGGAAGCCCAACTCAGCCGAAGGCAGCGTCACGGTCGCTGCCGGCGAGACGAAGCGTGCGCCGCTGCGGCGCAGGCGCTGCACCATGGCCTCGGCATCCGCGACCACCAGCGTCGTCTGCCAGTGAATCAAATCGTTGGCGCGAATGTCCAACGGTGTGGGGCGGCCGTCACGTGGGGCAAGATATTCGAGAAACTCAATGCCCGGTCCGCTGGCGGCGCGCAGGCCGCTGATGCGCAAACGCGCGCCAAACACATGATTGAGATGCTCCTGTTCCGTGCCGTAGTTTTCACTCTCGCCCGCCAGCCGCAGGCCCAGCAAATCGCGGTAGAACTTCAGGCTCTCTTCTGTATTCGAAACAACGATGGCGGTGTGATCAATTCCCAGAAACAGCCTGCCATTTGCCCCGTGCCCATTGTTTTGCCACTTGGGATCGCCCTTTCCCGGCGGGAAATAAATGATCTCCAAATAATGGCCGTCGGGATCGCGAAAATAGAACGCCCGAATCCCGGCAGCGGCCTGGTTCCAATCCGGAATGCGCTGGGGGCCGGTGGAAGCATGCTGCACGTTGTGCCGCCGCAGGTGAGCGTAGGCCTTGTCCATGTCGCTCACGACGATGGCGATGTGCTGAAACCAGTGATCATTGCTGCGCATGTCCACCGGCACCGGCCGGCCTTCAGGCGCGAGATAGTCGGTCAGCTCGATGAACTCCTCGCCGAGCTGCAAGCGCGCGACCCGCAGGCGCAGGCCAAACACACCTTGCAGATGCTCAAAAGCCTCGCCGGCAACTTCAACCTCAGAAACCTTGGTAAAGGGCAAAACTCTGGTGTAAAAATCAAGGGCGCGATCCAGATCTGAGACGGTCAGCCCGATCGCCTCGACCGCGTTGACAGCTTCTTGACTGAAGGAGAATCGCGACGGTGACAGCCAGGCGATCACCAGGAAGCTGAGCAAAAAACGGATCTTCGTGGGTTGGCTTTGTGACTTCATGCTTTCGGCATCCTTTGCAGGTTTGGCTTGGGCAATCCCTCATCTGAGATGGTTCGCCGGGAACGCGCACAGCCCTGAGTTGTTCCCCACAGATTGTCACAGCTTGCACAGACGCAGCCAGTCTGCCAAATTCTGCGCCCTCTGCGGCTCGCTTCAGTTCTCAGCGTCGATCCGGCGCAACAACCACCACGCTGTTCAAACCGCCGAATCCATCCGGCATTTTTTCGGGATTGGCCGGATCATCGCACCAGCGCTCTTCGTCGACCAGAAATTTGTATTGATAGCGGCCGGCTGCCGGCACGGGACAGGCGGCACGCCAGATGCCATCCTCCACCTGTTTGGCGGGGATGCCGGTACGCCAGCCGTTCCAACTGCCGAAAACCTGCACGCGGCGCGCCTGATGATCGTGCCAGACAAAATTCAGCTTCGCGTCCTGCACGTGCGGCGAATGGAAATGGCCGTTGCGCGCGCCGTGCTTTTCACGCAACGCCTGCGCCAGCGCGCGGCCGGCATGCAAAGCGCCCGCGCCCTGACGCGCGCGCGGCACATTGGCAATTGGCACGGCGGACGCCAGCAAAGCGCTGCGCAATAAGAATGGCACGAGTTTGGGATTGGCTTCCAGCATGCAGGCCGCGACACTGGCGGCCAGCGGCGCGGCGAAGCTGGTGCCATCCACATGCTGATAAAACGGCGTCACCAACTTGCACTCGGCGATGCGACCTTCACAGTTGCGATCACCGCGGCGGCGGCGCGCAAAAAGCTCCTGCGCTTCCCTGGCGAGCGCCGTCCCCGGCAACACCGGTGCCACCACCCAAATGCTGGGCGCCACCAGCTCCGGTTTGAACGCGCCGCCCAGGGATTCGCCATAATTGCTGTGCCACAACTCGATTTCATCATGATTGAAAGTGTTCTTGTCATCCAGGCCGCCGATGGTCAGCGCAGCGGGCGCAGTGGCGGGCGGCAGCAGGCGGCGCTCGCCATTGTTGCCGGCAGCAGCAAACACCGACACGCCGTCACGCACCAATGCTTCGACTTCGGCATCAATGGGATTGTCCTTCAGCGTGCCGGTCGGATCAGCGCCGAGCGACAAATTCACCACACGCAGCGCCAGTGCCAGACGATTTTCGCGCAGCCAGCGCAGCGCACGAACGATGCTGTCATTGGTGATCCGGCCGTCGCGATTCATGGTCTGCACCAACACCAGGCTGGCGTCGCTCGCCAGTCCGCGATAAAAGCCCTGACTCAACCAGCCATTGCCGGCGGCAGCCACGCTGGTCATCGTGCCATGCCACTGACCTGAAGTACATGCGTCCCAGCCGTGCCAATGTGGCATCTCATTTGGCCTGAAATATCGGGCCTGTAACAAGGGTTGACTGGCGTCGATCCAGGCGCGAATACGATTCACCGGCTGCACCAAATCCGGGTGCGGATAGAAGGCGCTGTCAACCATCGCCAGCGTGACGTTCCTGCCGGTGAAGCGCGGATCCGCATGCAGACGCAGCGGCGTGGGCAGTGCGCCGAATGCGGCTTCGGCATCCAGCGGCCAGACCGCCTGCAAGCTCTCATGCAACGCCGCTTCGCCCTGGTGCAGCAGGGTGTGCAGCAAATACTGCTGCACACATGCCGGACACGCGCCGTCGGCCCGGCGCCACTCCGGATGATCGAGACGCAGTTGCGCCTCCACTTCCGGTGCGATCCAGCCTGCCGGCATCAGTTGTTCAGCCGGTGTGGGCGATTCGCACAGCGGACAAAAAGTTGTTGGGGCGGTGGTCATGTTCATGCTCATGTGACAGCCACGATGACGCGAATTGCAGAAGGCGCGACCGGGAGACTTGAAGCAACCAAGGCTGATCATCCGTTGCGCGACAAATCCGTCACCCGGTCAAATCGCCACCTGATGGCATTTTTCAAATGCCTGCACCGGAATCGTCGTCCGGCTCTCGTGGGGCCCGTGGCAAAGGTTAACTCCTTGGCTTTGACAGCCGCCCACCAGGAGCGGGAACGACCAGCCTGTTCACCCAATTGAAAGCCGCTGCAGTGCCCCAGCCCGTGGCTCTCATTTCAGCCTTGCCAGCAAATGATCTCCCACGCGCAGCGCGTTGGCCATGATGGTCAACGCCGGATTCACCGCGCCACTGGAGGGAAAGAAGCTGGCATCCACCACGTAGAGATTGTCGACCTCATGCGCCTTGCAGTGGGGGTCGAGCGCGGAAGTCCGGGGATCATTGCCAAAACGAATCGTACCGTTTTGATGCGCGACGCCTGCCAGCGGGATGCGTTGTCCCAGGAAGCGCTGCAGCGGAATGATATGCTCCATGCCCTCGATCTCCCGCAAAATGCTTTTGAGCTTCGCCTGCAGGCGCCGGTGGCCTTCTTCGTTGTTCGGCGTGTACGTCAGCATGATGTTGCCGTTGCGATCGAGCGTCACGCGATTGTCGGGATCGGGCAGGTCTTCGGAGGTCAGCCAGAAATCGAGCGAGTGCTTGGCCATGAAGTCGAGGGTCAAGCCGGGCACAAAGGGCGGCGCGCCGGCGGAAAGCGTGGTGCCGTCGAGTTTGCCGACGAAGGAAATGTGCCCCATGGGATAATGCCACTCCGGCGTGCCGAAATAGAAATCGTTGAGCGCCAGCGTTTTCTGAAAAATCGAGGGATTGGGATGCTGCGAAATCGCGAGCACGATGGAGTTGAGATGCCCCATGTAATGGCGTCCCACCACGCCCGAACCGTTGGCCAGACCGTGCGGATGCTTGTCGTTCGCCGAGCGCAGCAGCAGGGCGGCGGAATTGATGGCGCCGCAGGAAACCACGACGATATTTGCCGAATACGTTTCGGTTGCGCCGTTGCGCTCAACCTGCACCTGCGTCACCTCCCGCCCCGAGGCACTGGTCGCGAGGCGGCGGACATACGCGCCGGTCAACAAGGCGACATTGGAATGCTTGAGCGCCGGATCGACGCACACCACTTGCGCGTCGGCCTTGGCGTCGATCAAGCAGGGATGGCCGTCACAGGTGTCGCACCGAATGCAGCGGCTGTGCCGTCGATCCTGCTCGTCGAGCAGGATGCCGAGCGGCACGTGAAAAGGCCGGTGGCCAAGCTTGACGAGATCATCATGCAGTTTTTGAATGCGCGGCTCGTGGCTCACCCTGGGATGGCGATAGGGCGCGCTCGCCCACGGCTCGGTGGGATCCGCGCCGCGCTCGCCGTGCACGTGGTAGAGGTGCTCGGCTTTGGTGTAGTACGGCTCCAGCTCCTCATAGGAAACCGGCCAGGCCGGCGAGCGGCCGCCGTGATGGTTCAGCTCGCCGAAATCCTCGCGGCGCAAACGGAACAGCGCCGCGCCGTAGAATTTGGTGTTGCCGCCGACGTAGTAGTTGGTGTGGGGATGCAGCGGCTTGCCGCGCCGGTCTCGCCATTCTTCCCTGGTGTTGTATTTCGCCTGCACGTTCACAGCGCGCGTGCTCCAATTGTCCTTCTCGCGCGGCACATAATCGCCGCGCTCCAGAATCAGGATTTTCCTGCCGGAGGGCGCAAGCTGATACGCCAGCGTGCCGCCGCCCGCCCCGCTGCCGATGATAATTACGTCATAATGATTGGCACTGGCCATGGTCGTCTCCTGAGGTTGTCGCCTGCTTCATGCGCTGCCATTCAGACATTGGTCGAAAATCCAAGGGGAAACTTACACCGGCGCCAAGCTGTTCACTGGCCCGTTGCGAGACTCGCCGGCTCGGCAACCGTCTGGCCGTTGCGGGTCGGCTGGCCGTCGTCATGTTGGTGAGAAACCGCGGGCGCGCGCAACGTCTCGAATTGCACGAGATCTTTGGAGAAAAACAAATCCAGCGTCCAATCCAGCGCCACACGGATTCTTTTCTCCCAGCGCGGCAGCTTGCTCAGATAAATCGTGCGCCACATCCACCAGGCCAGAAAGCCGGAGAAGTTGCATCCGAAAATGCGTGCGACGCCGGTGCGCCGGCCAATCGCGGCCAATTGCCCGATGGTTTTGAAAACGAAAGGACGCTTCCTGCCGCCGCGCACCGCGGCCGTGAGGTTCTGCGCGAGCACTCTGCCCTGCCGGATGGCATGTTGCGCCGTGGGCGGATAGGGCTTGCCCTCGGGATCCGGCACGACTGCGCAATCGCCCAAGGCCCACACCCCGGACCAACCCGGCACTTCCAGGAAAGCATTCACCATGACACGCCCCTTCTCCAGCCGGCACGGCAACTTTGCGAGCAACGGGTGAGGCGAAGTGCCGGCCGTCCACACCAGGATATTCGCCTGGATCACGGTGCCATCGCTGAGCGCCACGCCGCGGTCCGAAACTCCCTGCACGCGCGTGTTGGTGCGAATTTCGACCTGGCGCTGCCGCAACTTCTCCTGGGCATAGCGGCCGAGTTGCTCGCCCAATTCCGGCAGGATCACCCCGCCGGGATGCACCAAAACCGTGCGGAGGTATTCTTCCTTGAGATGCGGATAAAACGCGACCGCCTCACGCAGAAAGTCGTTCACGCCGGCAATCGTTTCCACTCCCGCAAAACCGCCGCCCGCCACCACCACGGTGAGCAGATGATCGCGCCGGTTCAGGGCGCATTCGAAATCCGATTC
The DNA here is from genome assembly GCA_037445455.1 of bacterium. Lineage (GTDB taxonomy): Bacteria > Zhuqueibacterota > Zhuqueibacteria > Zhuqueibacterales > Zhuqueibacteraceae > Coneutiohabitans. Next base: position 21,079 of record JBBIKM010000076.1, read on the forward strand.
CTCGAGATTCTCGATCAGGCGATTGCGAAGATGAATGGCGTCACCCAGCGACTTCATGGTCAGCGCGCGCTCCGCCAGGCCGGGCAGGTTGAAGAAGTTGGTAATCGAGCCGAGCGCCAGGACGAGATGGTCATATTCCAATTCATGATCATGACCGGACCCGGCGAGACCGTGCGACACGATCACCCGCTTTTTCACCAGATCGATCGCTTCCACCTCGCCGTCGAAGAAGCGCACCCGCTCGAGCAGTTTGCGGATGGGATTCACGATGTGCGTGAGGTCGAGATCGCTGGCAGCGACTTCGTGCAGCATGGGCGTGAACAGAAAGAAATTGTCCTTATTGACCAGCGTCACTTCCACGCCGGGATCACGCGCCAGCATTTTTTCCAGATAGCGGGCGGTGTACAGCCCGCCAAAGCCACCGCCGAGAATGACGATGCGAACAGGCTTGACTGAGTTCATAGAAGAGCGTGAGTGTTGAGGTTGCTCTGCCAAATTGATTTTGCTGCTTGGTCGTGTTGCGTGCACAATCCTTACACCGCCGGCGCCGATTGGGCGATGCGTGCCATTGCCGGCGCGTTGTAAGGAAATCCGCCGCGCGGCGACAAAGCGGCGAGTCCAACAAAAACGCATGGCCGCTGCGCCGTGCCGATTGCGATCATCCGCCTGCCGGAAGGAATGCCATGCTTGCTGCGCTGAAGAAACACTGGCCGGAATATTTGATGGAGGCCGCCGGACTGGGATTGTTCATGGTTTCGGCCTGCGGTTTTGGGGTGCTGCTGGAGCATCCGGCTTCACCGGTGCGGCAGGCGATTGACAGCGCGTTCGTGCGGCGTGTGTTGATGGGCCTGGCCATGGGATTGACGGCGATTGCCCTGGTCTATTCACCGTGGGGCAGGCAATCCGGCGCGCATCTCAATCCCTCCTTTACGCTGACGTTTTATCGCCTGGGCAAGGTCAAGGGGCACGATGCGTTCTTTTATATCATTGCCCAGTTCGCTGGCGGGCTGGCGGGCGTGCTGCTCATGTCGCTGGTGTTGGGTACGCGGCTGGCGCATCCCAACGTCAATTATGTGGTCACGGTGCCGGGCGCAGGAGGTATCGCGCTTGCCTTCGTTGCGGAGAGCCTGATCACCTTCATTTTAATGAGCGTGGTGCTGCGCGTCTCCAATCATGCGCGCCATGCGCCGCGCACGGGCTTATGCGCCGGCGCGTTGATCGCGGCCTACATCACCTTCGAGGCGCCGTTCTCCGGCATGAGCATGAATCCGGCACGCACATTGGGCTCGGCATTGCCCGCGCAGGTTTGGACGGCGTGGTGGATCTACTTCACGGCTCCCTTGCTCGGCATGCTGACGGCGGCGCAAGTGTACTTGATGACAAAAGGCTCGCCGCCGCAGGCGTGTGCCAAGCTGCATCACCAAAACGTGAAACGCTGCATCTTCTGCGGCAAGCCGCCCGGATAAGGGGCCGGCAGCAGCTTGCAACAGCTTTTCACATGGACGGGACGACAAAAAGCAGAGGGAGGCACAGGAAGGCCTCTCCTCCCCTGGCTGAATCATTAATCAACGAGATCACCAGTATCTCATCATTCTCACTCATTCATTGGAGGTTTCAAATGTTTCGCAACGTGTTGCGTACTGCCTGCGCCGCGGCGCTGGTGTTGACGGTGGCGGCGGGTCTTGCCAACGACATGACCAAAAGCTCGCCGTTTGCCGGCGTGAAGGCCAATACCGGCTTCGCCACCGCCAGCCGGGAAGGCGGCAAGCTGGTGTTGACGCTGTCGGATGATTTCGTGGTTCCGGACACGCCGGCGCCGCACTGGCAACTGGTCGATTCCAGGGGCAATGTGTATTTGCTCAACCGTTTGAAGATCAAAGACGACAAATACAACAAGACCCTCGTGGTGCCGGCCTATGTGAAGGACGTTGCCAAGGTGCAAATCTGGTGTGCATGGGCCGAAGTGCTGTTGGGCGAAGCTTCCTTTGCCAGGCCCGTGATGAAGTAACCTGTCGCCGTTGTTGGCCGGCCGGTTGGTCGAGTGCTTCGCCCGGTGCTGCTTTGATTTGCGTGCGAAACCGGGCTTGTGCTTGATCAACCGGCCGGTTGTTGAGCGCGAGCGTCTGGCCGGATTCGGGTTCAGCGATTGCTTTCGGTGATGCGGTCGCTGCAACAGCGGATCGCCACACAACGACTCGACGGCAGTCCGGGCGCCCGCTCAGGCATTTCACCGAATACTTGCAAGGAGGTTCATTCGTGAGAACAATTGTAAGAACCGTAGCCGTGCTGCTGGCTGCTTTTCTCGCAACCAGCGGCCAGGCGCAATCAACGCTGCCGAAGCAGACGCTGACGCTGGCGGGCGCGAAAAAAGTCATCGCCGCTGCGCTGGCCCAGGCCCGGGCCGTGAATGCGCCCGGCGGTGTGATTGCCGTGGTGGATGACGGCGGCAATCTCATTGCGGTCGAGCGGCTGGACGGCACCTTTGCCGCCGGTGGTCTCATTTCCATTGGCAAAGCGCGCACGGCCGCGATTTTCAAACGCCCGACCAGCGTGTTCGAGAAGATCATTCGCGAAGGCCGCACGCCGATGGTGGCGCTGCATGACTTCACGCCGCTGCAGGGCGGGGTGCCGATTGAAATCGACGGGCAAATCGTCGGTGCGGTGGGTGTGAGCGGTGCCGCCAGCGCGCAACAGGACGAGGAGCTTGCGCTTGCCGGCGCGCAGGCAGTGAGCCGGAACGCCAATGGCGCGGCAACTTCCGCAGTGACTTTTTTTGACAACGCCAGCGTGGCCGCCGCGTTCGCCAAGGGGCAGCCGTTGCTCGAAACCGGCCAGTACAAAATTCACGCGAGCCATCGCGACGGCCCCGGCAAAGCCGAAGTGCACGAACGCGAAACCGACATCATCTACGTGCTGCAAGGCACGGCCACCTTCGTGACCGGCGGCAGAGTCCTCGACGGCCAGGCGATTTCTCCCGGCGAAATTCGCGGCGCCGGCATCGAAGGTGGTGAAACCCGCAAGCTGGTCAAGGGCGATGTCGTCGTCGTGCCGCAGGGTGTGCCGCACTGGTTCAAAGAAGTCAAGGCACCGTTCAATTACTATGTCGTGAAGTCGATCAACTGATCCGTCGTCCTGCGCAGGAGGGCAGGTGAAATCAGCAGTCCAAACCAGAGAGTAACGGCACCTCAAGGTACTTTCACCGTCATTCTGTTGTCCACCTCCTTGAGGGTCATTCCGCAGGAATTCTCCCCGCCACTGGGACGATCGCCCTGTTGCGAATTGGGCCAGTGCTTGCGAGGACACCTGCAGAATGACAACAAACAGGGTTCGACCTGGCCGAAAGGAAAATGCGGTAAGGTGGGACAACTTGGAGAACGCAATGAAAAGTCGAGGATTCATTTTGGTCGTGATGATGGAGCTGGGTATCGCGACTCTTGCAGCAATTGCGCAAACCGCCGCTGACACGCCCCCCGGCCCGGCCGAGGCAATCATTGATCTCACCACTGCCGCGGGCGTGCAGGCCGTCAAGGGCGAGTGGCGCTATAGTGACACCAGGATCATCACCGTCGATTTCAAAGGCCCTGGTCCGGATCATCAACCCACCGGTGCGCCAGTGAAGACGTATGATTACACCCCGCATGCCGGCGCGGCTGACTTCGATGATTCGGCCTGGCCGGTGATCGCGCCGGCAGCATTGCAGGCGCGTCGCGGAACCGGGAGATTGTGCTTCAACTGGTACCGCATCCGCATCACCGTCCCCGCGCGGGTCGGTGATTTCGATCCGACCGGGTCGACGGTGGTGTTTGAAACCGCGCTGGATGACTACGCGGAGATTTGGGTTGACGGTGAGCTGTCGCGCGCGCTCGGGCAAATGGGCGGCTCGGTCATCAGCGGCTGGAACGCACCGAACCGGCTCGTCATCGGGCGCCAGGTCAAGCCCGGCCAGCAGATCCAGCTTGCCGTGTTCGGTGCCAATGGCCCGCTCTCGAATCCGCCGACCAATTTCATTTGGATGCGCTACGCGCGGCTGGAGTTCTTCAAGACCAATGCGCCAGCGGCGCCGCTCGCGTTGACGCCGGCGGAGGTGAATGTCGAAGTCGTGCGGCTCGACCCGCGAATGGATGAAATCGTCGGCCCGAATCCGAAAATATTCAAACTCGCCGAAGGTTTCAAATTCACCGAAGGCCCGCTTTGGGTTCGTGAGGGCAACTATCTGTTGTTCAGCGATCCGAACAGCAACGTCATCTACAAATACACGCCGGCCGGCAACAGCGCCGGCACGCTTGAGGTCTTTCGCACGCCCAGCGGCTATGCCGGGCCGGACATTGCCGAATACGGCCAGCCCGGCTCAAATGGTTTGGCGCTCGATCCGCAGGGCCGGCTCACGATCAACGAGCACGGCAACCATCGCGTCTCGCGTTTGGAGAAGGACGGCAAACTGACGGTGCTCGCCGATCGCTACAAAGGCAGGCGCCTCAACAGCCCGAACGACTTGGTGTATCGCTCGGACGGCGCGTTGTTCTTTACCGATCCGCCGTTCGGTCTCCCGAAGTTCTACCAGGACCCGCGCAAGCAATTGCCGTTCAGCGGCGTCTACGCGCTCTACAAAGGCAAGCTGCAACTGCTCAGCACGGAATTGAGCGGGCCCAACGGCATCGCGTTTTCGCCGGATGAAAAATATCTCTACG
>JBBIKM010000077.1:0-2261 GCA_037445455.1 bacterium
GTGAAATTTCTTCTGCCAAACATTTTTCTGTCATTGCCTTCTCAAAAAGTTAGTGGCATTGGGCTGGGAGCCTGCGCGACTTCACTCGTAACTGAGGGATTACCAAACCAAAATCACAGTTGCATTTCTGTTCTTTCCTGCTATCTTGTGCTCACAATCTCCTGCAGCAGGAACCTTCTCCGTTTCCCCCCAGACGGTCAAGGTTCAACCTGGTCGCTGCAGGAGTTTTTTTTGAAGGCAGCCATGCCACCCAGCGCCCGGGCGCTCGGAGCGCCCGGGCGGTAACGCCAAGCCATTCCCCAGACGACAACTGCAAAAAGATCGCCACCAGATAGAAACAACCCAACCGATCACAGCGGCGGCAATGCAGTTTGCGATGGAATTGCACCAGCGAAGTTTCTCCTCTCGCGCGCGGGCGGCATTGGCACGGCACGCGCTCACGCATTATGGCTGCACCATAACTTTTTCACGAGACTTTTTCGCTTGACAATCAGGGCCATTTTTGTATATTATTCGCCGCGATTGCAGCAAGTATTGAGCGGACAAAATCTTAGCAGCACAGCACGACCCGCAGCATAATTTGAGACAATGTGAAGCAGTTTTTCGGTTGCAAACCCTAAGACGGAGGTGTAAGGCTCATGAGAAAATCGCTCAAGTCGTACCTGACGAAGGGCATGCTCGTCGCTACACTATCCTTCTCGCTCGGCATGGTGGCGTGTACGAAACACCCGAACGAGAAACAATTGCAGGCCCTGGAAGAGCAGAAGAAGGCCGCGCTGGCAGCCGAAGAGCTGCTGGCGCAGAAGCGCAAAGAACGTGACGATCTGCAAAGGCAGGTTGAGCAGAAGAAGGCCGATTTGGCCAAGGCTCAACAGGAAAAGTCCACCGTATCCGCCCGCCTCAGCCAAATGCCCAACTGAGCCGGCCGGCCGATCACCCGCAACTGAGATCACGAATCATGCGACTGACCAACCCAACCCTGAGGAGGGGAATGATGAAAGCTTTCTCAAAGATATTGCTTGTCCTCTCTTTCGGCCTTCTGCTCACAGCGCTCACCGGGCCGGTGGTTGCCCAGGAAAAGATGACGATGGATGAGTATCGCCAGCAACTGGCGGAATGGCAGAAGCGCGAAGCCGATGCCAAGGCCGAAATTCCCAAAGTTGAAGCGGAAATCACCGCCCTGAAGGCGGAGCTGGCCGCGCTCGACGAGCAGCTCAACAAAGAATGGGATGACATCTACGCCATGCTCGGCACCGATCGCGCCGGCGTGGAAGCCTATCGCAACGACCTGAAGAGCCTGGAAGCCGAAGTCGACGGCTTGATGGCGCTCTCCCCCGAAGAGCTGTTCAAGCGCCGCGCCGAGCTTGACGCCCTGCAAGCCCGGCTCGATGAAATGAAGAAGAGCAAGATCGCCCTGCTCTCCGAGATGCAGGACACCATCGCGCGCATCGAAGGCAAGATGACGCAACTGCGCGGCCGCATGCCGAAAGCCATTTACACCGAATACAACGTCCAGCGCGGCGATTATCTCTGGAAGATCTCCGGCAAGCAGGACATCTACGGCGACCCCTATCAGTGGATGCGGATTTACTCCTACAACCGCGACCAGATCAAGGATCCCGACCTGATCTATCCGCAGCAAATCTTCAAGATTCAGCGCGAAGTCGGACCCGATGAATATCTGGTGGCCAAGGGCGATTTTCTCGGCAAGATCGCCAAAGGCATGGGCGACCCCGGGATGTGGCGCCGCCTCTATGAAGCCAACAAGAACATCATTGGCGATGATCCCAGCAAGCTCTATCCCTATACGGTTTTGCGTATTCCGCGCTAAATTGCCCATTTGGTTGTGAGGATAAGCAGGTTGTGAGTTTGCCGCGCGCAGCTCGTGACCTGCTTTTTCTTTTGTGTGCGATGCCTTTTACAGCGAGGATGACAGATTGGAGCCGACGAGTCTCGAACAGAGAATTTCCATTCGCGGCGTCGACCCGCTCGAGTTGCTCGGGCAGGGCGACAGCCATCTCAAAGAAATTGCCCGCCACTTCGAGGCCCGCATCACGGTGCGCGGCAGCGAAATCATCCTGCGCGGCGATGAGAAGGAACTGAAACTGCTCGACCGCGTGTTCACCGAGCTGATCTTGATGCTCAACCGCAACGGCGAACTGCGCGAGGCGGACGTCGAAACCGTGGTGCAGCTTGCCAAGCGCGGGGAAGCGCCTTCGCCCACGCCGGCCACCACGACCACCAGCCAGCCCGCCATCGTC